>DATKHF010000001.1:0-67773 GCA_035510355.1 Saccharimonadales bacterium (SeqCode)
CAATATTACTTATATCATAAAAATTTTATTTGATATTACTATCACGACGGCACTCCATACTAATTTTGTTGAGATTCGCGGCTCTCCTAGATTATTACCCTCTGCCAGTTACTCACCTATTTACGTCAACCGTGATAAATACAGTATGGTACCCATAATAGTCAGTACCATAATGACGAGCCCGAGAATCCGTCTAAAGTAGTTCACTCCATTAAATATTTCCATCCAGCACCAAACAAATAACGATCCAAACGCCAAAGTTTTACAAATCCGACCGCCAAGACCCGTTCTGATTGCAAGTCCAAGGACCGAGAAAATAAAAAATGTTGCTAGGGGCAAATTTGGTGACTGTGTAATAGTTATGCGACCATTTTTATCTTTCACTGTCTTATTAACGAGAGTTTGAAGACGCATATTCTTGTAATAATAACAGAGTAGTGCGTAAGGACGACTCAAATAACTCTGGGTTCATATAAAATCTGTTACTATTAACATAGCTTATGGAGGGTTTAATCTGTGGCAATTAGCTTTATTAATTCTAGTGCTGATGGCACACACACTATAATCAAACAGGCACTAGAAACGGCTTTAGTAAAAAAGCAGCGGGTACTATGGGTTATTACGGGTGGTTCGGGAATAAAAATTGTCGTTAAAGTCATGTCGGAAATATCGGATGAGGCATCAAAGCAGCTAGCCGTTTTGTTAGGCGATGAACGCTTCGGGCCCGTTAATCATAAGGATTCAAACTTGCGACAGCTATATGAAGCCGGTTTTGACGCTAAACATGCGATTGTCGTGCCTGTGCTACGTCCAAAAACCAATCTTGAGGAAACTGTTAAGCGCTATGGAGAAGCTGCAGAGACGGCTTTTACTGCAGCCGGCACTGTCATTGCTCAATTGGGCATGGGTGCTGATGGTCATATTGCTGGAGTTTTACCAGAATCACCAGCAACAAAGCTAAGCAAACAATGGACAGTTGGCTATAAGGCTAAGGATTTTACTCGGCTTACGCTTACCCCCTTTGCGTTGCAGCGTGCGAACCAAATATATGTTGCGGCTTTTGGCAAAGCCAAACGAACCGCACTTAGTAATCTACGAGATAAGCAGTTATCGATAGCAGAACAGCCGGCACAGCTCGTAAAAGCAGTTGAAAAGTCTTACATTATTAATGACCAGTTAGGAGATGTATAATGAAGATCGCTGTAGCAGGACTAGGACGCATGGGAATGGGTGTTACGAGATCGCTTTTGCGTGATGGACATGAAGTTTTAGCTCAAAATCGTACAGCGGCTAAAGTTGATGTTGCGGTGGGTTATGGCGCAAAAGCTTCTTACACGCCAGCGGATGTAGTAACAAGTTTTGGCGGCGAGCAAGCCGTAGTCTGGATTATGGTTCCGGCAGAAGTAGTTGCTGTAGAACTCGATACCTGGTTAAAGCTATTAAAGCCTGGAGATATCGTTGTTGATGGGGGTAATTCCGACTTTCGGCAGACCAAGAAACATTATGACAAAGTTAAGGCTCACGGCCTTGAATTAGTTGATGCAGGTACTAGTGGCGGTATTCTAGGTTTTGATAACGGTTTTTCAATAATGGTTGGTGGTGAACTGAGTGCAGTACAAACGTTATCACCGGTCTTTGATTCGCTCAGCAAGCCGCACGGTGGATGGCACCATTTTGGCGCCAGCGGCAGTGGACACTTTGTCAAGATGGTACATAACGCTATTGAGTACGGCATGATGGAGAGTCTGGCAGAAGGCTACGGGGTTCTCGGCGAAGGCCCCTATAAGCAGCTCGATCTAGCTGCTGCTGGCGAAGTATGGCAGCATGGTAGTGTTATCCAGTCGTTACTTAACGACTTGTCGCGGCAAGCATTGAAGGAAAACCCTACACTTAACGGTATTGATGGTGTTGTTGCAGAAAGTGGCGAAGCCCGGTGGACGCTAGAAGTAGCGAAAGATATGAACTTACCGTTGCCGGCTATACAAACCTCATTTGATGTTCGTATCAGCTCACAGCAAGGTCAGACTAATTTCACCACTAAACTGTTAGCTGCAATGCGTAATAAGTTTGGTGGACATGTGATTAACCCTGATGAGCCAAATCATGGCTAAATCGAGTGAGCAACCAGCGCTGGAACCAGCAATTTTTATTATTTTTGGAATTACGGGTGACTTGTCACAGCGAAAACTACTGCCAGCACTATATCATCTAATAAAGAGTGATCTGCTGCATGCGAATACTGAAATTGTTGGCGTCACGCGCCGAGATGTTTCTGCAGATGATCTACTTAATTCAGTTGAGCTGTGTGTTAATGAAACAGAGAAAGTTTGTGACCCCGTTGTATTGAAAAAAATGCGGAGCATGATTAGCATGCAACAAGTAGATCTGACAGACAGCGGCGATTATACAAAACTAAAGTCTTACCTTGACGGTATTGAGGAAAAACATGCCATATGCATGAATCGCCTGTTCTACTTATCAATCCCGCCCCAAGTGTACGCACCTATCGTGCAACTACTCGGTAAGAGTGGTCTTAATAATAGTTGCATTCATGGTGTAGCCAAGTCCCGGCTACTTATTGAGAAACCTTTTGGTTATGATTTAGCCTCAGCTAAAGAATTAATTGCAGAGACCGGTAAGGTTTTCCATGAAGACCAAATTTTTCGAATTGATCACTATGTCGCAAAAGAGACAGTTCAAGACATATTAACATTTAGATTCTCGAATCCACTGTTTGCTGCGATTTGGGACAATCGCTACATTAGTCACATCCAGATCACTGCGACTGAGAAAATAGATATTGAAAATCGGGCAATATTTTATGAGGAAACTGGAGCGCTGTGTGATTTTATTCAAAGCCATCTCATGCAACTACTTGCCTTACTTACTATGGCAGAACCAAGTAAGCTAACCAGCCAGACAATCCATGAGGCCAAGATCGATTTACTGGATACAGTTCAAACAGTTAGTGCCGCTGATGTATGGAAAGATACCGTACGAGGTCAATATGATGGTTACCGAGAAGAAGTTCATAACCCCGGTTCAATACGGGAGACATATGCTGCCGTAAAGCTGGCTATCGATAGCCCTCAGTGGCGTGGTGTTCCTGTAATTATTCGCACCGGTAAAGCCCTGGCCAAAAAGGAAACTAAATTGTCAATAATCTTTTGCAGTAAAGACGGTGCTATAGCCAATAGTCTACGTTTTAGAATCCAACCAGATGAAGGCATCTCGCTAAACCTGTTAGCTAAGCAACCAGGCTATGAGATGACTACTCGGCCGGTGTCGATGGATTTTAACTACGGACAAACATTTAATGATCACGGACACCCTGACGCCTATGAACGGGTATTAGTTGATGCTGTTAGAGGTGACCATACGCTTTTTTCGACAAGTGCGGAAGTTCTCGCAAGTTGGCGAATTTTAGAGAATGTCGTTCAAGCTTGGAGTACGAGTGACAAAGATTTACACAAGTATCGTAAAGGAACAACTGGCCCGAGTGCAGTAGACGAGCTCGCCGCAAAAACTAATGCCGAATGGTTATAATTACTTACGAGGTTTAACTTCGTTACGTCCGAGATTTTTCTTAGTCTCAACGAAGAGAACATGCTTACGCAATCGAGGGCTATACTTACGAAGTTGCAGCTTATCAGGGGTATTCATCGTATTTTTGGTCGTATAATAAATTCGCTCACCAGTTTCTTCACTGACGAGACCAATGATCTTTCGCTTATCACCTTTTTTTGCCATATTGACGTTGATTGTATCAGATGTGGAGCAGTTTGTAAACTCATTAACAGGCTGTTGATACTAAAATAATGCTGCCTGGAGCCGACATCGGGAATTGAACCCGAGACCCCTTCCTTACCATGGAAGTGCTCTACCGCTGAGCTATGTCGGCTTAAATTACTTGCCAATAGTAGCAAATACTCTCTGTTTTTGCTACACTTTAGAACTGTTAGGCTATGCCGACGTAGCTCAGTTGGTCAGAGCGGCTGTTTTGTAAACAGCGGGCCGTGGGTTCGAATCCCTCCGTCGGCTCCAACACATTAAATATAGATCTTTTAATGAAGTTAGCATGCAGGGATAGTGAAGTGGTTAAACACATCAGACTGTAAATCTGACGGCTCAGCCTTCGGGGGTTCGAATCCCTCTCCCTGCACCACATATTTTACATCTGTTAAAATTGTTAGAGCATCCGGTACGTTAGAACTTTTAGGCTAGATCTATGATTTATATTGACTCAACGATACACCATGACTGGAATAGGAATTTTAATCCTAAACTATGCCAAGCTTTAGAAGACCTTGGTATTAGTTGCTATTTACCTCAGCGAGACACGAATCAGCAATCAGCACGACAGAGCATCTTCGATCAAAACCATAAAGCAATGGCAGAAGCGGATACTATATTGGCTGTTGCCGAAAATGAGTCTCCAAACTGGGGCGTAGAAATAGGTTATGCCAAGCCCTTCAAAAAACGAGTCATTATTTTAGCTCAAAAGGATCATCATATTCCAACTATGGCAGAGTTTCTTGCAGATGAGGTTTGTTTAGTCGACAATATTGAAAGCATTACAGACTATGCTAATAAACTTGCTGCAATGTTAAAATAGTTCCGACTTTGTTAAGAACGCTGCACCAAATTAGATAACAGAGAGGCTTCGGCAGATTGTAGAGCGCCAGTTGCGTTCAAGGACACGCCCACCTCTATACTTTTAGGTTCTAATCCTACAGCCTGTAAATTCTTGTATTCTACAGTTGACATAATTATTACTATTTGATATCCTTCATGTATGAGTGATACATCTACCATACACGTACCATTAGAACCAACAATTCGTAAGAAGTTTACGACTAAGGCTAAAGAGCTGGGCTTTGATTCAGCACAAGCATACCTCCGGGTTATTATAAAAGCGGCGGTAGATGGTCGACGCATAGACCTTGATATTGATGAATGGGGACAACCTTCGCCCGAAGCAGCAGCTCGCTTGAATAAGTGGACGGCTGAGGCACTTAAAGCTTCTGAAGCTGGGGAACTACCTAGTTTTACTGACGCTAAGAGCATGATGGAATACCTCCAAAATGAAGCGCATTGAGCTTCACCGCTCGTTTATCAAGAACTTCGCTAAACGCATAGCCAAAGATGAAAAGCTGGGTATGCAATACGAGAAAAGAGTAGATATGTTCATAGGGGGACATCGTGATGCACCACTTTACGACCACTCTCTTACTGGCGATATGCTTGGTAGACGTGCTTTTTGGATCACAGGTGATATCCGAGTAATTTACATTGAGCTTGAAGATAAGATTCTCTTTATAGATGTAGGATCTCATAACCAGGTCTACTAATATAAAAAAAGCTTTAGAACGTTGTTTCATCAAATAACCTTGATGTGAGCAGAGCATTAGTGGCATTATGTCGTCGATTGAGAAACCTAAACATTACTGTTCTCCTCAACCCCTTTCACTGATACAATTCCATTGTTGTACGTAAACCCGAGCCTCTCTAATTTACTAGCCATAAGAAGTAAACAGGGGCAAAAGGTGTTCGAAGCCCGGGACACGCAACGCACCAAATTGCTTATACTTGCATTTTATGTAATAACTGATTAAATGACTTGATGAAACCTGAATTTGAAAAATACCGTGGTGAAAAAGGTGAAAAAAGACATCCAGTTAACGTGGCTGTGCCATTACCATTACGTGACTTGTTGGAGTTCGTTGCAACAGAAGAATCAGATTCATTTAGCGGTATCGTCATAGAGGGTCTTGGTCGGGTAATTGAGGATAGGCAAAGTGATCCTGAGTTTACTGTCCAATTCCTGGCTCATCTAGACGAACGGAGCCAAAGTATCGAAGAAGCTCGTCAAAGATTCTTAGGTACCGACCAATAAAGTTCTGACTTTGTAAAGAACGCTGCACCAAATGCTGTTGAATTCGCACGCATATATTGCTACAATAGTTATTGGAGGAATATAATTATGCCTAATATTTTACCTATCTCAGATTTACGTAACTATACGGAAGTCTTAAATAAAGTAGACGTAGATAAGCCGGTCTACCTCACGCGCAATGGTCGGGGTAGTTATGTAATCTCTAAGATAGACGACTATAATCATGAGAAAACAGTAGAAAACTTACTTAAAGAAATACAAAAAGGAGAGAAATCCCTAAAGGATAATGGCGTTCCTTTAGATCAGATCACAAAAAAATATAGTATAAGTTTATGAAAATTATATTTGCTCCTGTAGCAGAGCAAGATCTAGCCGATTTATTTAGCTATATTAGCAACGATTTAAGTAACCCAATTGCTGCACACAATATAGCCAATAAAATACTCCAGGTATCACAAAAGCTATCAGACTTCCCAGGACTTGGTGCTGAGTTAAAAACGATAGACACTAGACTGGATAACTATAGGTATTTAATAGTAGATAACTACTTAATAATTTATAAGGTTATTGACCAGGAAGTTTATATACTGCGTATTCTATATGCTAGATCTGACTACGTTAAATTACTTGAAAAATGACTAAACAGGTTCTGACTTTGTTAAGAATGCTGCACCACACTTATGCTTAAAGTAATAATATTTGACTGTTTTGGGGTTATATATCCACAGGCTTCCGGAGTCTACCTTGATAAACGTAAAGAATTATTCCAAAACCATACCGAAGAAATAGGCGAACTCAACTTGAGGATAGATTTAGGTGAGATAAGTCGGGCAGAGTATTTCGTTGGGCTAGAAAAGGTTACCGGTGTATCTGCGAAAGAAATTCAAGACGAAGTAGATAGGCAGCTTCGAGTAGACCAAGGCCTAATAGATGTAATCAAGAAACTTAAAGCAAAATATAAAATAGGAATGCTGTCCAACGCTGGCAAAGAAGAGATTGATATTATATACCGCGATAAGATCGACAGCTTGTTCGATGCTTTAGCTGTATCTTATGAAGTTAAATCGGTTAAACCGAACGCAGAAATATTTCTGGTCTGCTTAGATAGGCTGGGAGTTAAAGCCGAAGAAGCATTATTGGTTGATGACAGCATGGTGAATATAAAGGCAGCTCAAGATCTAGGTCTTCAAACTCTTTATTATCCTAAGTTTGGTAATATGCCAAAGGATCTAACTGAACTAGCGAGGTTCTAACCATGTAGATTACGCTGCCTAAGCACTTTTCTGGTCTTGCGTCTGGTATTTTAAATACATCACAGCAAGTCGGGGGTGCAATCGGTCTTGCTGTACTATTGGTTGTTGCTTATTCGACTATTAAATCTGACACTATTGCACATAGCCTCCCCGCAACCGCTCAAGTCCACGGTTATCAGAACGCCCTAGAAATTGGTGTTGGTCTAGCACTGGCTGGAGCTGTCGTTGTCGCATTAGTAGCAGGATATGTAGTACAATTCTAATGAGCAAGTAACAGAGGCTTCACGATCAAAGATAAGATTAAAGCTAAACTCCCTCTAATGTGGACAGAGGCGCTGAGAGCGCTGCTTTGTATGGTACCGATGCTCTTTGCCAGCAGTATGAGCAAGACAACATATCTCGTAGCTCTTGGGCAAGGTGGTTTCTTTTATAGCGCATTATTTTTACCGAAAAAAATAAGCGCTCGGCTTGTCATGGGGATGTTAATACTAGGCCTCGGCTTAGGTTTTTATCTCATAGGCGGGACAGTAGCACCAAATCCTTTATTAGCTGTATTCTTTACTTTTCTCGTGTGTCTCCTGCTCAGTTTTTTAAGTGGGTGGAAGATTGGTGGACCAATCGCCCTTACTCTCGTAATGATCTATACGGCTGGGCTCAATACTGGATCACCTGAAAGAGCATCAAAGAATTTTATAGTATTTGCTCTGGTTCTAACGTGGTGCGCTGCAATTTCTGTACTGCCTCTCTGGAAGCCTGTCCCGCCTCCGCCCGTAAATCCAGATATACCCAATGAGGAGCTCGCCGAACAAGGCTTTAGGCTAGGGATCGGTGCAGCTATCGCCTTAGCAATTTCCTATATTGCGGGATTTGCAAAACTTGGCTGGGCTCCCAGTGCCGTAGGCAACGTTGTACGTTATGATGAGAAACTATCAAAGCTGAGAGCTTGGGCTCGATTTGCAGGCACTATTGGCGGTGCACTCTTAGCGTCCATCGCGCTAGCATTTATATCGAGCGTTACAGTAATTGTATGGATAGGTGCAATTTTTGCAATTATAAATGGATTATTTAAAAAGACTAAAGTCGGAATGATTCCTCTATTCTATACAGCAACAATTTTATTACTATATAGTGCCAATGATATCTCAGCCGGAAAAACGAATATTATTCATCGGATATTCTATAACATTATCGGCATAACTGTTGGTATGTTAGTAGTTATCTATCCATTCCCACATATAATGAAAAAAATAAATCCCAAAGCAAGAGCAGCCTAGCCAATTACATTGCATAACTGATAGCTTTGTGAGACAGTATGATCAATAAATTTATAAGGATCGGGGTAAGGTATGTGGTATTTATTAGGAGTAATTCTTTGGGTAATCGTGGCGTTTTGGCCAGCTATGGTCGCAAAACGTAAGGGACACAGTTTTGGTCTATTTTTCATTCTCAGTTTAATCTTTTTCTTCTTGTCACTGATCCTAGCCTATGTTGTTAGCGATCGGACTATGACAGCAAAGGATAAAGCTGACGATAGGGCTGCGGAAAAAGCGTTAGACCGAGAAGAGAATAGCATTTAAGCGGAGTGGTGAGAAGAGTAAAAGTTAGTATAAGCGCTAAAGTATCCATACTGTTGGATAGCGGAAAAGAATACATATAGGCTTACGTGGAGCATATTGCGTTGCTTAGCTTTGACCTAAGTTTTAATACCTACTAATCTCTCATTCTTACGTTCCCGCTTCTATATATGGTTCATTGGTAATTACCTGCCGATCACTAGTCGGCCTAAACTCGCGGGCATAGCCTTGGTCGTATCTGTTTTTTCTCGCTGTTTTAATGCTTAGTATGACCGAAGCCGTTTTCTCACTGACCCTGGAATGTTGTAAAGCAACAACCTAATCAAAAAACTACGAGCATCCTCGTCGTGCGTTAGACAATTACACGTTTGGGACGAAGAATACGTTTACGAGTGCCAGTTTTTTTGTCTGCAATCAATTTTTTCAGTTTGCTTTCAAGCACATCGGCATCGGCTGCCCTATCGTTATCTCGGTAGGCCTTAATTAGCAGTGTATACGTCTCTTTATTAGGCTCTAGCCTAAGTGCTTCCTCAAGTGACTGGAACATCATCTTTTCATTGCCTAGCTTCTCCTGGACTTTAGCATAGGCCACATGACGTGCCGCTAAGTTATCCTCAAGCTTCAGAGCTTGCTCGAAAGCAATACCGGCTTTATCGTAGTTTTCGGTCTCGTAATAAATTAACCCGAGGTTATGTAAGCTGGAAGGCGTAGACTCAATACTACTCGCGATCTCAAAACAATCAATTGCGTCTCGGTATTCCTTTTGCTTTGCATATAGGATGCCCAATCGATTATAGGCCGCTGCATTACGTTCATCAATTTTAAGAATGGTGAGTAACGCTTTTTCAGCCCTAAAAAATCGGTTTTCGCGCATACCCTGATGAGCGATATCCCAGAGTTTACCAAGACGATCACTAAGTTTTCTTGGTACACCGGCGAATTCATCATCACGTAAAACTGTATGGTAATAGGTCAGCCCTGCGAAGCCGGCGATAATAAGTAGTTCGAACACGAATCTTATTATATCAGACTATATGTGCAACAGTAGATTGAGTACCACTAATTTAGTCTGTGCGTTAACCAGCAGAGCATTTTGGGCATCATGGGCAGCAGTAAGGACTTTTTGCCAACGACGAACAGTTTTATTATCGTGAGCTGCTGCAGCCCTCGCAATAGACACCTCCGCCATGCGCAGCAACGCCTGGGTGAGCTCAATAGCTTTCGTTCTGTCTTTAGCGAGACTATCAAGACGAGCTAGGCGGTCAAAGGTTGATAGTTGTAGCAGCTCACGAGCTTGATTAACGGCTTCGACTAAGGGATGGCTCTTTTCGTCATTAAGTAGCGCGTAAAGCAGCCCCGGTAAATTACCTCCCAGCACATATACCTGTTCAAAATTTTTGGGCTCAGCGTCGGCTAATTTCTCTAGCTGGGCTCGGCCGGGCGCCCGAATAGTTATTGTCTGTATACGCGATAAGATGGTCGGTAATAATTGCCGCGGGTTAGAAAACGTTAATATTATAACGGTGTCAGTCGGTGGTTCTTCTAAGCTCTTGAGTAAAGCATTCTGAGCTTCTAGAGTCATGGCGTCAGCATGTTCTATGATGACGAACCGTCGTAGCGTTGTAGTGCCAGTCGTTTTTAATTTTAAAAAATCGGTAAGTCCTCGAATTTGATCAATCGTAAGATTATTGCCCTCAGGTTCAATAAGCTTAAAATACGGATACTGCTCTAGCTTTGTAATTGGTTGTTGAGTGATTTCACTCACTAGCCATTTAGCAAGCGTCGTTTTACCGATACCGCCTGGACCAACCAACCCAAGAGCATGCGACGGGTTTTGGACAACAGATTCTAGCTCAAGACGGCCAACTTTATGCATTATTGGCTGATTCTGGACGCTCACGACTGTTGACCTCTCATGAATTCACTAAAGGCTAGTGGAAGTGGTGCATAAAAGATCTTACGCTCTTTGTTTGGTAACGTTATCTCAAGGCTCATAGCATGTAGGTATAATCGCTTTGCCGACTTACCTTCATAAAAGGTGTCGCCAACTATTGGATGACCAATGTGTTTGAGGTGAACACGTAACTGATGAGTTCGGCCAGTCTGCGGACGTAGCTCTAGGAGGCTATGCACACCATCTGACTCTAGAACCTTATAATGGGTCAGAGCGGGCTTGCCATTAGCACCAGTTCGAAACGTGGCTGGTGCTTTAGGATTACGTTCGATGGGCATATCAATAATGGCTTCTGAGGGCTGTAGCTCGCCCTCGACGATTGCTGCATAGATTTTTTTAACCTTACGTTGGCTGAACTGTTTTTGGAGCCAGGCTAAGGTTGCCTGATTTTTCGCACCGATCATTACACCAGAAGTAGCTCGATCCAGTCGATGGACTATACCAGCACGCTCACCGTCTAGATCAGTTGTCCTACCGCTGAGCCAGGTCGCAACCGTGGCCTCAGGATTAAACGCGCCCTTGCTATGAGTCAGAAGGCCAAGCGGTTTATTAATAACCACGCAGTCGTCATCTTCATAAAGAATTGGCAAGTCAATGTCAGGTATTTCTGTCAGTTCATTAACATCGTAATCAAGTGTTATTACTTCACCAACTTTTAATTTATAACTAGAACGGGCCGGTTTACCGTTAACGAGAATTTTTTCTAGATCACACAGTTTCTGAACAGATGCTCGGCTGATTTCTGGAACCATTTGTGCCATACATACGTCTAAACGCGTTTTAGACCATTCTACCGTTATCTTAAATTGCTTCATGCCGTTTTAGGGCGCAAGCCGACCGCTATTTGGACTTTTAGCAGTGTGGCATCAGCAATTTCATTCATAGCTGCCTCATCCGACTCTAGTTTAGCCATCAATGCTTGTTCGTCAATGTGTGCTACGGCCGACTGGAATTCCGTTAAGAAGCTCTTTACGGCGTCTGCAACGGCGCTTTTTAGCTCGTCATAACCTGTCTTACTTTCCCAGACCTTATTCACTTCGGTCTGAGGTGTCTGACTGAGGAGTGACAATATTTGTAATAAGTTGGTGATACCTGGCTGCTTCCCAAAATCAAAATGTATACTAGCCAGACTATCAGTGGTCGCGCTCATAATTTTTTTATCAGCTTCATCGGGATTATCGCCAAGAAAGATTATTCCTCGATCACTAGCATCGCTTTTACTCATTTTTTTGCTGGGATCAACGAGATCCTTAATGCGTAAACCCTGGTCTTTGCCAAAAAATTCATGTTGTTGTTTGACTGGTTTTGGCACGGAAAGCAATTCGCCAAACTGATTATTGAGTCGCACAGCGATATCGCGGGTATATTCTAGGTGCTGTGTCTGATCATCACCAACCGGAACATACATGGCTCCGTATAAGAGAATGTCGGCTGCCATAAGGGCAGGATAGTTAAATAGCCCGACACTGATTCGGTCGTCACTAAGCTTCGCGGACTTGTCTTTAAACTGAGTCATCCGGCTCATCTCACCAAAACCCGTAAAACAATCAAGAATCCAAGCCAGTTCGCTATGGGCGCGGACAAAACTCTGTCGGTAAATATGAATATCTACCTGATCAAGCGGCAAACCTGCAGCTACAAATAGCTTGAGAGTATGAAGAGTTTGCTCATGCAGCTTAGAGTGGTCAGTCGGAGTCGTAAAGCTGTGTAGATCAGGGACAAAGAGGTTAATTTGATAGTCTCCGGCTCGGTGCATTGCCATATCTACAATGGGCAATAGCGCTCCAAAGAGATTGCCAATATGCAAATCATTATTGGCCCTGAGCCCCGTCAAGATTACTGGTTTAGCCATTACTACACATATTATACATCAATATCCGGCAGTAACTCCGCACCCTCAACCGCAGTCGACCCTAACGGTCGACGATCTGCTACTCTGAGCTGAATATCACCTTCCGGGGGTACTGAGTGCCCCGTTTCAAGCAATTGTCGGGCTATTTCCTGAACCCCTCTCCATTCGTCGGGCCCTCGTTCAATGTGGAATGCTGCCAAAATAGCTTTTGCTTCCTTATCGTCCACGTAATCTCCTTTAGTGTTTTAAAAACCGCCTGGTTTGGCGGTTTAATCAATGCGTTCTTGGTTATGACATTCATGAGCACACAGAACAAACCGCCAGGCTGGTGTCAATAAACCAATACTGATTGTTCTGTTGCGCTACGGTCATACCAAGAAATATACTTACCTTTTTAAGAAATGTCAATTAGATAAATTCACTTTTAACAGAGCTTAGCGTTTAGTAAACTGACGTTGCTTACGAGCACCTTTAAGGCCAAACTTCTTACGTTCTTTCTCACGTGAGTCACGACCGAGCAAATCAGCGCGACGTAAGGTCGACTTGAAGTCCTCGTTCATTGCTACGAGCGCTTTAGCAATCCCAAGACGAATTGCCTCGGCTTGACCATCGTGGCCGCCCCCAGAAACCTTAACCGTAATTGCAAATTTGTTCTCCTGAGAAAGTGCTGTAAATGGTTGCTGGAGTTTACCGAGAAGGTATTTGCTATCAGCAAAATACGTTTCAGCAGGCTGATCATTAATCGTGATGCTGCCTTTGCCGTTCATGAGTCGCACGCGAGCCGTGGCGCTCTTACGACGTCCTAGACCATAAAAATAGTTCTTCGTAGTTGATGTTGCCATTATGCTTTATCCTTTACTGAAAGCTTTACAGGTTTCTGAGCTTCGTGCTGATGTTCTGTACCAGCATAGATCTTCAGCCGGGCAAGGCGGCCATCACGCAGTTTATTAGCCGGTAGCATGCCACGAATGGCATGGAGTAAGACCTCGGTTGAGTCGGTAGCAATTTTCTCAGACAACGTAGCAGATTTAAGGCCACTAGGGTAACCACTATAGCGGTAATAAATTTTCTTGTTTAGTTTGTCGCCTGTCGCGACTAAATTATCAGTATTAGTGATAATGACATAGTCCCCACAATCAATGTGGTGCGTAAACTGTGGTTTATCTTTACCGAGTAGTAAGCGGGCTGCCCTGGTGGCTACGCGACCAATTGGTGCTTCGGTGGCATCAAGAATGTACCAGCTACGAGTCACATCTGTTGGCTTAGCGCTAAACGTCTTCATTTCTTTTTCTCCTCAGCGGTTTTTACGGGTTTCTTTGCCGGAACCTTCTTGACAGTAGGAGCGGGCAGTTTCTCTACTGGTTTAGCAACTGGTGCAACCTTTAGATCATCCACAAAACTGACTCGAGCCAATTGGGCTAAATCGCCTCGGCGAACACGGGTCTTCTCAATACGTAGGTGTCCACTAGTTCGTCCTGCCATCTTTGGAGCGAGTTCGTCAACTAGCTTGTGAGCACTTTCCAAAGTTTGAAGTTGAGCAATAATCTGACGACGATTGTGTAAGCCCCCCTTCTTAGCCTTGGTAATTAGCTTTTCAACGTAGGGGACAACTTCTTTAGCCTTCGGTAGAGTAGTCTCTATAGATTCATACTTAACTAAAGAATCGGCAAGACTCTCAATCAGAGCATCGCGCTGATCGCGTTCACGGTGAAACTTTCGACCTTGATATCCGTGACGATGCATAGTCTAGAGCTCCAACTCCGCCAGTTTCTCTTTAACTTCATCAAGCGCTTTACTGCCGAAGCCTTTTAGGTCTCGCAGTTCAGCATCACTGAGGCTAAATAAGTCTTTTAGTGTATGAATGTCATTATTGACTAACGCATTTGTTGTGCGAGCCGACAAATTCAAATCGTCGATTGACGTCATTAGTTCATCAGATTCTTCGTTATCAAAATCTTCACTTTGAGCAGAAGACACTATTTTGTGCGGTGCCGACTCAACACGAGTCTGTCCGGCTAGTGCCGTGTACTGATTGACTAATATAGCTGCCGCTTCTTCAAAAGCATCACGTGGGGTTATAGAACCGTCTGAATCAATAGTAATGAGTAGTCTATCAAGATCAGTAGCTTGACCAACACGTGTGTTCTCTACCTTATAGCGGACACGTTGAACTGGGCTAAAAATAGCGTCCAGAGCGATCATGTCGCTGGCTTTACGTGCGGTTTCTTCTTCGATCGTACGATAGCCACGGCCTTTCTCAACAACAATGTCCATAACCAGCTTAGCCTTGCTATCATCAATGTTTGCAATAACGTGGCTAGGGTTAACAACCTCAACGTCAGCATTAGTTTGAATATCTTTAGCGGTTATCACACCTTTACCATTCTTAATAATACGAAGGGTCTGTGGTTCATCACTGAAAACTCGAAAACGAACACCCTTAAGTCGAAGCATGATATCAACGACATCTTCTTTCACGCCGTTTACTGTCGTGAACTCATGACTTGCACCTTCGATCTTAAAACTTGTAATAGCCGCGCCAGCAATACTAGAGAGGAGTACACGTCGTAAGCTGTTGCCCAGAGTCATCCCGTAACCACTGTGCAAGGGCTCAACTGTAAACGTCGCACTCACGTCACTGTGATCGTCAATGTTTACGAGTCCGGGGGTATGAATAATATTTGGCATTCTGTTCTCCTTTTTAACGCGAGTAATACTCAACGATTAATTGCTCATTAATGTCTGGTTCCGCATCCTCGCGGGTCGGCAAACCAGTTACTTCGATTTCAAACTTCTTGCGATTGACTTTTAGCCAAGCCGGAATTTCTGCCGGTGCTGGGCTAACATCATCAATCTGGGTAAAGTACCCGGTTTTATGACTGTGTGGTCGAGCTACCAATGTATCACCGGCTGCCAAACGAATTGATGGGATATCAACGCGTCGACCATTTAGCATAAAATGACCGTGGGTTACTAACTGACGAGCAGCTCGACGAGACGGGGCTAGACCTGCACGATAGACAACATTATCAGCTCGTTGCTCTAAGAGTCGTAGCAAGACTTCACCAGACTGGCCTTGAGATCGGGAAGCCTCTTTCATGAGGTTACTAAACTGCTTTTCAAGCAGCCCGTACAAACGTTTAACCTTCTGTTTTTCGCGGAGCTGTAAGCTGTACTGACTAGCTTTGTTACGGCTATTTCGACCATTGGTTTGCTGACCAGGGGGTGTCGTACGCTTTGCCAATGCCTTGTGAGCCTTTGGGTGCAGAGCATAGCCTTCGCGGCGGCTCATTTTTACAATAGATTGGGTATCTCGTGCCACAATCTATACCCGACGAGCCTTCCGTGGGCGAACACCACCGTGTGGCACTCCCGTTACATCGCGAATACTCTCAACTTGAATACTTTGAGTCTGCAAGCTTCGAATCGCCGCATCACGACCCAATCCAATGCCTTTAACGAAGACATCAACCTTGCTTAGCCCGTATGTTTGTTTAGCAGCCTGAGCAGCTTTCTCAGCGGCAATTTGGGCAGCATAGGCAGTACCCTTCTTTGATCCACGGAAACCGCTAGCTCCAGCGCTACCTGTAGTTAGGGCACCGCCATTGTTGTCAGTAAAAGTAACGATTGTATTATTAAAGGTAGCTAAAATGTGTATTTGACCACTTGGTACACTTCGCTTTACTTTTTTGCGACGAGGAGTAGCAACTGTGGCTGCGGTAGCTTCAGCTTGAGGCGCTTCTACGGGCGCATCATCTGTTGTGGTTGTAGTTTCTTTAATATCTTCTTCAGCCATATGGTTCCTCTACGTCTTTGATGCCACTTTCTTCGCTGTGCCACCGACAGTAACTTTCTTGCCGCGGCGGGTACGAGCGTTGGTCTTGGTACGTTGACCGCGAGACGGCAAGCTAGCTGTATGGCGAATGCCACGGTAAGACTTAATGTCCTTTAAGCGCTTAATGTTGCCGCTAACGATCCTTTGTAATTCACCTTCAACCGTATATTTATCGTTGATGAAATCCTGTATTTTAGCAATTTCAGAATCAGTCAAATTCTTCGTTCGCACTGTCGGATCAACTTTAGCGGCTGCTAAAATATCACGACTTGTCTTCGGACCAATCCCGTAGACGTATGTCAAAGAAATCTGTACTTGCTTTTCACTTGGAATGGTAACACCAGAAATTCGAGCCATAACTATCCCTGCCTCTGCTTATGCTTTGGCTTAAACTTGTTAATGACATACACTCGACCTTTACGGCGAACGATTTTGTCATCTGGACTGATCTTCTTGACACTTGCACGCACTTTCATGCGGATCATTGCTCCTTTGCTGCGAATGACTCACTGCTTAATTTATGACTTGCGATAGGTGATTCTGCCCTTCGTGAGATCGTAAGGGGTCAACTCGACCGTAACGCTGTCACCTGGCACTATACGAATGTAATGTTTACGCATTTTGCCGGCAACATGAGCTATAATTTGATGGCCATTTTCGAGCTCTACCCGAAACTGAGTCCCTGGAAGGGTCTCTATAATAGTCCCGGTGAGTTCGATTACTTCTTTACTTGCCGCCATAAATATATAACAAGATTTAAGTATACCAAGGTCACCGAAGTTTGTAAAGTGTTTTCCTCGATTAAACTTACTTGTCTTTATCCTGGTCTTTATAAACTGGCTTACGGCGTCCAAATCGTAGGCGCCGAGCTCCAAGAGCTGCCTCTCCGGAGTTACCAGCCTCATAGAAGAATTCTGGCTCAGAGTACTGATCGTAGGTGACCATTAATGCCCGAGATTCAATAGCTCGCAGCGTTTCGAGTGATACTGACACGAGAATCAAAATACTGGTGCCGCCAATACTAATACTGGCATTTATAAATATTTGAGCAATAATCGGCATGAGTGCCAGTAGTCCCAGGCTGGCAGCACCGAAGAGGGTAACACGATTAACTAACTTGCTGAGATATTTCTCTGTTTGTTTACCAGAGCGCACACCTTCAACAAAGCCACCTTGTTTTTGCAAGTTTTCAGCAATATCTTTAGCATTAAAGGTCACGCTCGTGTAAAAGAAGGTGAAAACAAAAACCAACAAGAAGTATACAACTGGGTAAATATACGGCTGCAAACCACCTGTCGCAAACGTTGTTTGTGTAGGCTGCTGGAACCACGTTACGAGGCTCGATCCAATATGTTGTAAGTGGGTGCTATGCGAGCCACTCAGTAACTGCCCAAGAAAGCTCGGCACACTTAAAAATGCTACAGCAAAAATAATCGGAATAACACCAGCCGTTATGAGTTTAATTGGTAGTATGGTTGTGACACCACCATATGTTCGATTTCCTTGGACACGTTTAGCATAATGTATAGTTAAGCGCCGCGCGGCTTCGTTCAGCATCACCACCATCCATGTTATAATCACGATAACCCCGACCGTAATCACTGCATAGAAAAGAGTCTTTCCGCTGAATGGCAAAGTTCTGCCAAAAACAACTAACTTGTGACTTTTACCGGCTATAGCACTTACGATGCTACCGATAGTACTTGGTAAGCGGCTGACAATACCGACCGTAATTAAAAGCGAGATACCATTACCAATACCTTTTTCTGTAATTAGCTCACCTAGCCACATCAGTAGCATTGAACCACCAGTTAGAGTAGCGATCATAAGTACCCACTGCATAATCGAGGTATTCGCCGTAATATCACCAATGCCACCGATGCTCTGAGCAGCTTCACGTATCAAGTAAATCGACCCCACAGACTGAACAATAGCTAGTGGGAATGTCAACATACGGGTATACTGATTAATTTTTTTCTGACCTGATTCACCTTCTTTTTGTAGGGCTTCAAGTTTTGGTAAAGCCTTGGTGAGCAATTGCATAATAATCGAGGCATTAATGTATGGGCCAAGGCCAGCGAGCATAATCGAGAAGTTCGCCAGGGCACCTCCGGAAAGAACATTCATAAAACTCAAAAATTGCGGCGTATTTGCTGAGTTAAATAGGTTTGTAAGGATTTGCTTGAGGGTATCAGGGTTAGCCAGCGGCACCGGTATGTGGGCCAATATACGAAAAACGAGGAGCATACCAAGCACTGCCAATATGCGTTTTCGCATATCGCTGTGCTTTAGTGAACGACCTATAATCCTCCAGTTCATGCTGCTGCCCTCAAATGTATTTACCCGCTGTTAACTTGCTCTTCAGTATACACTATCACTGATTAGCTGACTTTTGATGATTTACTAATTTTATCACTGGTCTTGTTGACATTTTTCGTAGTGGTAATTGGTCGTCCGAGCCGAGCGGTTGCTTCAAAACTACCACCTGCTTTTTGAACTGCAGCTATTGCTGTAGCACTTGCGCCAGATAACTTAACGGCTACTTTCTTGGTAAGCTCACCTTTAACAATCAGTTTAACGCGGACATACGGATTAGTTATAAAACCAGCTTCAGCAAGGGTTTCAGCAGTAATTGTTGTTGCACCAAGGCTGTCCAGTTGACCAGTATAAACTACTTCCGGTGGCACGGCGTGGGAGTGAAAACCACGCAGCTTTGGAAGACGCTGCATGAGGGGGTTCTGTCCACCTTCAAATCCGGGCTTCTTTGAGGAGCCCGTTCGAGCATTTTGGCCCTTAGTACCACGGCCAGCAGTTTTACCTTGGCCTGCCGCAATACCGCGGCCGACCCGGTTAGCGGCCTTAGGCTTGGTTACTTGGAGGTCATTATATTTCATACTTTTGCCTTACTAGCTTTGGCTGCTGGTTTCTTTGCTGGTTTAGGTGTTGCAGCCTTAGCTGAATCAACGGTAGGTTTGGCTGACGCTTTAGAAGCGGCTGACATAGTAGTCGTCCATTTACTTGCAGGCTCAATAGATTGTAGGGCTGCAATCGTAGCGTAGGCAATGTTAGTCTTGTTACTTGATCCAAGCGATTTACTGAGCGCATTATTAACACCAGCAATCTCAAGAATTGTGCGAACTACTCCGCCAGCAATCAGACCCGTACCTGCACTTGCTGGTTTAATTAGAATGTGAGCGCCACTAACTTTAGCTTCAGCTTCGTGCGGCACTGTACCTTTGTATAGACTTATAGTGATGAGGCTCTTTTTGGCAACTTCTGTTGCTTTTGTAACAGCAGCAGTCACATCAGCACCTTTGGCGATGCCAACACCAATTCGGCCTTTGTGATCGCCGACTATAACAAGTGCACGGAAACGAAAGCGACGGCCGCCTTTTACCACACGGGCTACACGGTCAATGTGAGCCACTCGCTCATCAAATTGTTTTTCCTCCGGCACCAAGTCGGGTCGGCGTATTCTACGAGTATCTTTATCAGGCATTAAAACTCCAATCCTTGTTTACGAGCAGCGTCAGCCAGAGCTTTTACGCGACCGTGGTACAACTTACCGCCTCTATCAAATACAACACGGTTAATTTTTGCAGCTTTAGCCAGCTTTCCAAGTTCATCTCCGACCCAGCTAGCCTGTTCCGTCAATGTACCAGTAGCGGTCTTCTTGCCAATGGTCGATGCGTAAACAAGCGTCTTACTAGTCGTATCATCAATAATTTGAGCTATCACATGGTAATTACTTATATACACACTCAAACGAGGGCGTTCGGAAGTACCGGTTATACGACCGCGAACACGCGACTTACGTAACCGTTGCTTCAATGATTTATGTGCCAATCTATCCATCTTACTTTTCCTTACCAGACTTACCAGATTTACGAATAATACGCTCGCCGACGTACTTGATGCCTTTGCCCTTATACGGTTCAGGTTTTTTGAGAGCGCGGATTTCGGCAGCTACTTGGCCGACTTGTTGCTTGTCAATACCACTTATAGTGATAATGTTCTGTTCAACGGCTGCCGTCACGCCAGTGGGGATATTGTACGTAACATCATGTGAAAAACCAAGGTTAAGCCGCAAATTGGAACCAGCGAGTGCAACACGGTAACCAACACCATTCAATTCTAATTTCTTTTCGAAGCCATGGCTGACTCCCACTACCATATTATTAACCAGTGAACGCATGAGTCCGTGTCGAGCTCGAATTTTCGGTAGATCACTACTACGAGTCACGAGGAACTCAGTATCAGCTTGAGTAAAGGTTAGATCTGGCAGCGTAAACTGTTTGAGCGTACCTTTTGACCCAGCAACGGTTATTTCATCGTTGCTGACAGTAATTGTCACGCCGGCTGGGATAGTGATCGGCTGTTTTCCTATTCGACTCATCTCGTTCCTTCCTTAATAAACCTTACAAATTAGTTCCCCACCAACGCCTTGCTGTTTGGCTTGGTCGCCAGTCATCATGCCTTTGGAGGTGGAGATTATAACAATACCTCGTCCACGTTTAACGGTAGGGATATCTTTAGCGCCGGCATAGTGGCGTCGTCCCGGCTTACTCAGACGAACAATTTCTGTAATATGAGCGTTGCCATCCTTGTTACTGACTGAAAGTCGCAACGTTTTACCTACTGGAGCGTCGCTTACCGAAACATCATCAATAAAACCGTTTTGTTTTAGTAAATGTGCCACAGCCTCTTTGGCTTTGGAGTGCGGTAAATTAACTTGCGTTTTACGAACAGCAATAGCGTTGCGGATTCTGGTCAGCATGTCTGCGATAGGGTCTGTAGATACTTGTGTCATAGGCTTTCTCCTTACCAACTCGATTTCGTTATGCCAGGTATTTCACCCTTGTTGGCGTGTTCTCTAAAACTGATACGACTAAGACCAAACTGACGCATGTAGGCCCGTGGACGACCGGTTTCAATACAACGGTTCTTCCAACGGGTTGGGCTAGAATTACGCGGCAACCTAGCTAGACCTTCAAGGTCACCAAGCTCTTTAAGCTCAGCTCGCTTGGCAGCATACTGTTGTATCATCTTCTGACGTTTTAAATCTCGTGCAATGATTGACTTCTTAGCCATTACTTATTCTCCTTCTCAAACGGCATGCCAAGCTTCGTCAATAAAGCTCGACTGTGGGCTGGTTCGACCGCTTTAATTACAAACACAACTTGTAGCCCGTGAGCTGTCGTCGTTTCTTCAAAACTTAACTCAGGGAAAACTGATTGATCAACCAAGCCCAAGCTATAATTACCGGACATATCAAAAGCTTTGAGACTAACACCGTGAAAATCGCGGAGGCGTGGCAAAACAACATTAATTAAACGATCAAGGAACTCATACATGCGCTGGCCACGGAGTGTTACTTTTAGCCCGATCTTGTTACCTTCACGTAATTTAAAACCAGCGATGGAGTTCTTGGCGGCCGTCTGGATCGGCTGTTGTCCAGTAATCTTACGTAGCGTATTGGTGGCAGTTTCCATCATTTTTTTGTCATCTTTTGCTCGACCGAGTCCCACGTTAAGAACAATCTTTTCAAGTCGTGGCACTTGGTAGGGATTCTTGAGCCCTAGCTCTTTTTGCAAGTTCCGAACGTCTTTGTTGTACTTGGTTTGTAATCGAGCGACCGTTGAAACTACTTTAGTCGGTGTTGTAGTAGCCATTACTTAATCTCCTTGCCACTTGATTTGTACACGCGAGTCTTACCACCATCGCCATCAAGTTTATAACCGATACGAGCTGGTCGTTTAGTCTCAGGATCTATAATACCGACTTTACTGACGTCGATCGGACGCGTAAGTTCAACGATGGCTCCTTGCGGATGAGCACGGTTGGGTTTGACGTGTTTTTTGGCGATATTAATCCCCTCGACAGTTACTTTGTTCAGTCTTGGGTGCGTGGTTAAAATTTTGCCAGTTTGGCCCTTATACTTACCAGCACGAACCATAACACGGTCGTCCTTCTTTAATCTGATCTTATATATCTTGGCGTTCATTACAGAACCTCCGGTGCTAAGCTAATAATCTTGGCATACCCACGGTCACGTAGCTCACGAGGAACTGGGCCAAAAATACGTGTGGCTCTCGGCAGCTTATCATCGCCAATGATAACTGCAGCATTATCGTCAAAACGAATAGTCGAACCGTCTTTACGGCGAACCTGGTCCCGAGTGCGGACGACAACAGCTCGAACGACAGTCTTCTTTTTGACGGTACCGTTTGGGTTAGCGTCTTTAACCGTGGCCACAATGACGTCACCAACGCGGGCGTATCGCCGACGGGTACCACCAAGTACGCGGATGCAAAGGATTTCTTTTGCGCCCGAGTTGTCACAGACAATTAGTCGTGATTCTTGTTGAATCATACCGAAGCCTCCGTATCAGTTACGGCTTTAACATCATCGTCATTTAAAGTTGGCCGCTCGATAATCTTTTCCAGCTTAAACCGTTTAGTAGCACTGATCGGTCGGGTTTCAACAATCATCACTCGGTCACCCTTAGCAGCTTCGTTTTTTTCGTCGTGCGCAGCGAAGTGCTTACTGACAGCATATTGCTTGCGATAAATCGGGTGGGTTTTACGGGTTTGGACAGTCACAATGATAGTCTTATTAGGCTTATCAGACGTAACAATACCAATAAGTGATTTCGACATTACAGGTTCTCCTTTGTGAGTTGTTCGCCCAGGACAGTTAGCATACGGGCTAGATCTTTGCGTTTATTACGAATTATCCGTACATTTTGAACTTCACCAAGATGAATACGACGCCGCAGATCCGTGATTTCTTCACGAAGCGTAGTGCAATCGGTAGCCAGCTGCTTGGTTGATAATTTACGGATTTCAGCGACCTTCATCCTATGCGTCCTCTCTCACCAAAAACTTAGTCTTAATAGGCAACTTATGAGCTGCTAAACGCATTGCTTCACGCGCTACAGCTTCACTCACGCCTTGCATTTCAAATAAAATTGTACCGGGTTTAACTTTAGCTACGAAAAATTCTGGGTTACCTTTACCGCTGCCCATTTTTACATCAAGTGGCTTCTTCGTAACTGGTGTATGAGGAAATATCCGAATCCAAATTTTACCACCGCGTTTAATGTAGCGAGTCATCGCCTGGCGGGCGGCCTCAATTTGTCGAGACGTAATTCGTTCGTGGCCTTGGGCTTGAAGCGCAAACTCACCAAACGCTATGTAATTGCCACTCGTAGCAACACCTGTGATTCGGCCTTTGCGAACCTTGCGGTACTTAGTGCGTTTTGGGAGTAACATGCTAGGCTACCTCTCCTTTATATATCCAAACTTTAACACCGATGATACCGGCTGGAGTGCGAGCTGGTACGCCAGCATAATCGATATCAGCGCGTAGTGTATGCAGTGGGACAGATCCAGAAATCTCTTTCTCGCGGCGTGACATTTCTGCACCATTTAAACGGCCCGCTACTTCAATCCGAATACCTTGAGCGCCGGCCCGCATGGTAGCAGCACTGGCGGACTTGATAGCACGACGGAAACTCATACGTCGCTCCAACTGATGAGCAATATTTTCAGCAACCAGCTTAGCGTAGAGATCTGGCTTCTTGACTTCTTCGATGTTGACTCTGGTTGGAACATTATAGATCTTCTCAATAGCGTCCTTTAATTCTTGAGCCCCTTGACCACCACGGCCAATTACAACACCAGCCTTTGCAGTATTAATCGTAACCGTTGCGAGGTTAGGTGAACGCTCGATATCAACTTTATTAATAGCGGCCCGCGAACCCAGCTTATTTTGGATGAGCTTTCGTACTTTTAAGTCGTCACTCAAATACTTAGCGTAGTCCCGTTTCTTGCCCACGAACCACTTGCTACGCCAGTCTTTGTTGACTTGTAAGCGCATGCTTATTGGATTAACTTTTTGTCCCATTACTTCTTCTCCTCGGTCTTAGTTGAGCTTTTCGTTTCTGATTTCGCTACTGTTGGTTTCTTGGGTTGGCGTTTTTCACCATCAACAACAACTCGAATATGGCTAGACTTTAGCTGATATGGTAATGCTCGGCCGCGAGCTGCTGGTCGGTAACGTTTTTGACGTGGACCAGGCATTACACTGATCTCAATAATGCTTAGGGTGTCAGGCTTATAATTATGATTATAATCGGCATTGGCTCGGGCACTTTCAATTGCTTTACGAACTGGTATAGCCGAACGACGAGGTGTGTGTTCAAGAATAGCCAGAGCATCCGCTACAGTGCGTCCACGTACTAGTGAAGCTACCACGCTAACTTTGCGTGGGCTCATTCGAACGCCTTTTGCTATTGCTTGAACTGCCATAATTCCTACTTACCTTTCGCTAACTTGCCACCATGATTGCGGAATTTACGAGTCGGGGAAAATTCACCTAGTTTGTGACCAACCATATTCTCACTAATAAACACCGGTACATGAACCTTACCGTTGTGAACCGCAATAGTTTTACCGACAAATTCTGGTGTGATGGTTGATGAACGAGCCCAGGTCTTAATAATCGTGCGGTCTTCATTGCCAATAGCATTTACTTTCTTAGCAAGTTTGAAATCTACAAATGGTCCTTTTTTCAGTGATCTAGACACGGTTATCTCCTCTTCGCCTGATGGCGAGTCCTTACAATAAACTTGGTAGTACTCTTACGACGTCGAGTCTTATAACCAAGTGTCTTCTGACCCCACGGTGTCTTTGGAGCTGAACCATGATTCTTACCACCACCAATACCGTGACGTCCACCATCACCACCACCGTGTGGGTGATCGGCCGCGTTCATGACAACTCCGCGGACGCCCGGGCGAATACCTTTATGCCGATTACGCCCAGCCTTACCGATCTTAATGTTCTGATGCTGTTCGTTACCAACTACGCCTAAACTCGCCGAACAATTGACGTTAATAAGGCGAACTTCACCACTTGGCAAACGCACCTGTGCATAATCTTCTTCTTTGGCAACTAGCTGGGCACTGTTACCGGCACTACGTGCTAATTGAGCACCACGGCCCGGCTGCAGTTCTACTGCATGAATAGTGCTACCAAGAGGAATATTTTTAAGTGGTAAGCGATTTCCAACTTCAATAGGTGCTTCTTCGTCACTCATGATCTTTTGGCCAACTTTCATGCCTTGGGCTGCCAAAATGTAATGATACGATCCGTCAGTTTCTTTAAGACGTGCGATCCGAGCTGAACGGTTTGGATCATATTCAATTTGCTCAATAGTGGCGGTTGTTCCGGGTTGAAGCTTGAAATTCATAATACGGTAAAACTTACGAGCACCACCACCTTTATGCCGTGTTGTAATCCGGCCTTGGTTATTGCGACCATTACCGCGGTTCTTGACAGCTAGAAGAGAACGTACAGGTTTATTGGTAGTAATGCTGTCAAAGTCCTGCGTGGTCATGCCACGCTGACCAGGAGTAGTTGGCTTGTATGTCTTTATAGCCATTACTTGTCTTCCGTCTTTTTATGAGGCAAATGTAAGCCGCGACGGCCAGGCTTAGATTTCTTTTCAGCTTTCTCGGCCTGCTTTTCCATCGCTTTGCTAACTTTTTCTTGAGTAGCTTGCTGTTTTTCCTCGGCTTGTTCAACAGCTTCGAAGAACGGTAAACTGTCGCCCTCTTTCAGGGTAATATACGCCTTCTTTACGCTACTATCAGAGCCACGGTTAATACGACGGCCCTTTTGACTAACTGTTCGTTTTGCCTTGCCCTTGATGTTGGTAATGTTAACTTTAATAACTGTGACATCAAATTGGGCGGCAACTGCGCTGGCTACAGTATGACGATTAAGTGATGCTGGTATATCCAGAACGTAGACACCATTTTGGCTCATAGCGTAGGCCTTTTCACTCATACGTGGCTTCAAATACACTTGTTTGTCCATTATTTTGCACTCCCAAGCCACTCATGAACTACGGTCAAAGCCTTTTGATTAATAAGAATTGTATCGGCGTTCATAATGTCAAAAACATTAAGATACTTGGCTTCAACTGATTTAACATTTGGCAGGTTATTGGTAGCTCGCTCAACAAGATTGTCTTTTACACTTACGGCGACAAGCACCTTACCTGAAGCCTCAACTTTTTTGAGCAGTTTATGGGTTTGGCTAACCTTACCGTCCTTGCATTCAAACGTTTCAATAACTTTAATTCGGCCCTCATCGGCTGCCATGCTGAGGGCTTGACGAATTGCTTGGCGCTTTTGGACGAGTGGCAGTTTATGTGAATAATTCTCGAGGCCTGTTGGGCCAAATATAATACCACCACCACGCCAAATCGGGTTTCGAGACGATCCAGAACGAGCCCGACCCGTGCCTTTTTGCGGATGAGGTTTTTTACCACCACCACTTACAAGACCACGGGTCTTCGTGACAGCTAAGTTCTGGCGGCCATTGGCTAAGTAGGCGACATACGCTGCTTTTAGTAATTCATGGTTCTTGGGCATTACACCAAAAACTGATTTATCAAGCTTAGCTTCTGTGGCAGCTTTCGTACCAGCCTTTGTATAGGTTGCAATGGCCATTACATAGCTCCCTTCAAGATAACAATACCTTTACGGGGGCCAGGAACAGCGCCAGTTATACCAATCACACTAAGTTCCATGTCAATGAGTGCAACTGTAAGATTCTTGACGGTTACTTGCTCGTAACCCATCTGCCCAGCCATTCGCTTACCCTTGAGGATATGCTGCGGGTACATAGAACCGATTGAACCAGGTTTTCGAGTGTTACCTTTACCACCGTGAGTTTTGCGCTGACGATGAAAATTGTGTCGTTTAATTGTTCCTGCCCAACCTTTACCTTTAGAGGTAGCGGTGACGCTCACCTGATCGCCGACTTCAAATGTGTCAACATTCAGCTGCTCGCCAACCTTTAGGTCTTCGCTGATTTCATCAATCCGAAATTCACGTACGACCTTTGGGGTGGTCTTGCTGGCCTTAAAATGACCGGTTTGAGACTTGCCAAGCTTGGCCTTCTCAGTGCCCACCTGAACGGCCATATAGCCGTCGCGTTCCTGGTCTTTTAGCTGAGTTATTACATTAGGATCCGCTGAAAGTAGGGTAATAGCCTGCACCACGCCATCTTCAGCGATGGCGCTCGTCATACCGACTTTACGGGTGATGAGTGCTTTCATTGATTCTTTCCCTACTTAGTTATGGCCGATACTGATCAAAGATTCGACATTAAAATACTTGGCCAAATGCGGTTTCTGCCTCTGTTGAGAGCAGACCTACGCTTGTACCAAGCTTATTAATTAAGAAAGTACCATAACAGATTACCATGTCAGCATTACTTCTGTCAATTCGTTGCAAATTCTACAAGATGTTGAGAGCCTGAAGCGCCCGAATTCCATTCATGCTTTGCGAATGGAGCGGGCTCGGCAGTTTATCGATTTCAAACCAACCAATTTCATCAATCTTATAGGGTTCATTGTTTTTGGCTTGCTTCGGATCAACTTCTGCGGCATGCATAATACACACCCAATGGGTTGGCGTTCCGTCATCTAATGTACGGTGCACATCTAAATAGCCAGCGAACTGCAGTCGTTTGATGTCAGCGCCATACTCTTCCTTCACTTCGCGTCTGACCGCCTTTTCGAGTGATTCGCCGTACTCAAGGGCACCGGCACCATTGTCCCAATGTCCTTGTTCGTCTCGACAATTCGAACTTCGTTTGTGCATGAGGATCCGTCCCTTGCCGTCATGGCAGATAAATGCACAGCTTACTCCTATAAAATCAATACCTCGTCGCAAATCATTCTTACCATTAGGAAATCCTTTGCTCTTCATATACCAATTATATCAAGTCGACCAGTTGATATTAAATAACTGCTGAGTAACCCCAAATTATCTTCAAAGTGTTACGTGACAACTTTACGAACAGTGGCATACGGTTCTAATACGCCACCCCAATACGAGAATTCCGCTGATGAGGCTCGCCTAGTTTTGTATCCTTCCTCGGCTAAATCAACGGCGGACTGACGTCCGTGAAGAACCCGATAGAGTAATGACGTGTGATATCTAGCACTCGCCAGTACGGTTGATTCCTTGCTGGCAAGCTGACGGCCATTTCCGCCAGCGTTAACAATTGTTTCCGCAAGTAATCTATCTTCACCTGGCCAGACATGAGGCAATGCGAGCACTGACTCCAAGACTTTTTCATCAGAAAGCCTAATTGCCATATTATACCCAACCGGCATCATTTCATCTGTACTAGCGGTTTCATGAGCTACTTGGCGAAGGCGGAAGTTCCGTACAAAGGTTACTAAAGGATGCGCATCAATTATCCCCGATCGACCTGCGACAACTGACGCACCTTCTGGATCGAGCGCAGCCACCATAACATTAGGCCAGAGATGCGGGTAACGAGGAACGGAATCAGCATCTGTAAGTAATATTGGGTCGAGTGCCCTCCTGCCTATATATCTCAGCCCCTCTTGAATAGCGGGGAGTTTGCCTGCTTCGGGAAGCACTAAAGGCGTTAACCCGTAGCTTCGAACTACTGGTTCAGTGGCGTCACTAGACCCATTAACGACCACAAGAGGCTCGACTAAATCTTTATCGAGCGATGCCAGGGTACGTCCGATACTATTCGCTTCATTCAACGCAGGAATAATACAAAGGATTTGTTCGGACATAACGTCCTATTAATACACTATTAAAAATGAATAGTAAACAGTTTGCGCCACATGCGGCGACATTAGGAGTTGAAATGTAAATCTACCATCTACCTTGCGCTGAATGGGTCTGAGATCAACGGCAATAATACTTCATTGGCTTGGCCAGCCTTAACAATAGCTTTATTAAACCAGCTTAATTCAATCCCAGCTTGGTGTGCAAGAATAACCTTTTTGTTAAGCCCCAGCGCGTAACCAATTTCGGTCTGAACACCACTTGAAACATTTTCCTCTAAGAGTGCAATTAAACCGTCCGAGGATTGTAGACGCTTGACATCCAACCGAAAAGCTTCTCCCGGGCTGGCATCGTTAATACGATATTCGTCTGCACGTAAAGCACAGAATACAGTATGGCCAAAGCTCTCAAGTTTAGTTATGTTTACTTCGAGCCATGCCTTGTATTCAGGGTTGACAATACCTGTGTGAGAATTAACATATGATGAGTAAGATGCTGCAACAAAAATATTCATACAGGCTCAACAAATCATCTATACAAAATTTTCGTCTTACATCTTAATTTCGACGTCGCACCCTGCAGGTAAACTGAGGTTCATTAGCGAGTCAATTGTCTTCGGTGTTGGTTCAAATACATCAATAAGGCGTTTGTGAACACGCATTTCGAACTGTTCGCGGCCTTTTTTGTACACATGAGGACTTTTAACGACAGTGAAGCTATTGCGCTCTGTAGGTAGTGGAATTGGTCCAGCCAACGTGGCCCCATTACGTAACGCCGTATCAATAATCTGCTTGGCAGCTTGATCAATCACTTTATGATCATAGGCTTTTAAGCGAATTCGTATTCGCTGTTTAGCGTCGGTAGTTGGTTTCTTTGGTGCGGGAGTTGTTGTTTCTGGCATAGAGTTCTATTTCGCTTCTAGGATCGCTGTTTTAAAAGCGGCTATAGTTATTTAACAACTTTCGTTACAACGCCGGCACCCACAGTACGGCCACCTTCGCGAATAGCGAAGCGAAGACCTTGATCCATAGCAATTGGCTGCAGTAGTTTAACTTTGAATGTTATTGTGTCACCCGGCATAACCATTTCCTTATCAGCCGGTAGTTCAACTTCACCAGTTACGTCTGTAGTTCGGAAGTAGAACTGTGGTTTGTAGCCCTTAAAGAATGGTGTGTGACGACCACCCTCTTCCTTAGTAAGGATATAGACTTCACTATCAAACTCGGTGTGCGGTGTAATAGTACCTGGCTTACAGAGCACTTGGCCACGTTCAATGTCATCGCGCTCGATACCACGGAGTAGAATACCAACGTTGTCACCGGCTTGACCCTGATCAAGATTTTTCTTAAACATTTCAACACCAGTAACGACTGATTTTCTCGTCGGGCGGATACCAACAATTTCAACTTCTTCGTTAACCTTAACAACACCTTGTTCAACACGACCAGTTGCTACGGTTCCACGGCCTTTGATGCTAAAGATATCTTCAATAGGCATGAGAAAGGGCTTATCAAGTTCACGCTTTGGTTCTGGAATAAAGTCGTCCATAGCCTTAACAAGCTCCATGACTTTATCTTCATTCTCAGCGTCGCCTTCTAGGGCTTTTGTAGCAGAGCCACGAATGATCGGGCAGTCACGGTCGAAGCCGTTCTTTTCGAGCAAGTCACGGATCTCTTCCTCGACAAGGTCAACTAGTTCGGGATCAGCGAGATCCATTTTGTTCATAAAAACAAGGATGCTTGGTACGCCGACCTGACGGGCTAGGAGTACATGTTCACGAGTCTGAGGCATCGGGCCATCAGCAGCTGAAACAACGAGAATGGCACCATCAATTTGAGCAGCGCCAGTAATCATATTTTTGACATAGTCAGCGTGGCCGGGCATATCGACATGAGCATAGTGACGCTTTTCGCTTTCGTATTCCTGGTGGGAGGTAGCAATAGTAATACCGCGCTGTTTTTCTTCAGGAGCGTTGTCAATCTCATCATATTTAACGGGTTTATTGATGCTACTGGGTAGCTTCTTAGCGAGCACAGACGTAATTGCTGCGGTTAATGTCGTTTTACCGTGGTCGACGTGGCCCATAGTGCCTACGTTTACATGCGGTTTGCTGCGGTCAAATTGATCTGCCATTTAGAGAACTCCTATTAATTACAATTATTTAGCACGAGTATAGCTAACTCATGCGAGTTACCGATGTAGTATAGCCAACTTTACTAAGTTTGTAAAGTGTATGACATGCCTGAGCGACAAGTGGCTGACACCTAATTACCGGTATCTAGTCAGTTCGTTGTCCTTCTCTGAGAACCTGTGCTTGTCTTAAATAATGCTCGCCTGCGATTTCGTAAGTATCTGCTGAATTGGTGGCAGATTTCAGGGAATCGGACGAAACTTTCCCTTCCCAAATAGCCATTCTCAACATAGCTAATTTTATGTTGAAGGCGCGCGCAAGACCCAATGTCTCCTCGTAGGTTTGTGGCGTCGGGACTAGATTTTGATCTGGATCAAAAACGTACATTGAAGTTTCTTCAGATTCTGGTTGACTAGAAGGGTTCATGGGTTATATTGTGCCGCTATTTTGCATTTTTAGCAATAATCGCTTCAGCGACATTGCTCGGAACATCGGCGTAGTGATCAAGTTCCATGCTGGAACTAGCTCGACCTTGCGTCATGCTACGCAAGTTTGTAGTGTAGCCAAACATCTCACCAAGAGGTACAAAACCAGTAATTTCCTTAATACCTGGCGTGAGATCTTCCATACTCTCAATACGACCACGCTTAGAATTTAAGTCGCCAATAACGTCCCCCATAAAACTTTCGGGTGTCACGACGACAACTTTCATAACGGGTTCAAGCAAGACAGGATTGGCTTTTTTAACACCTTCTTGGAGGGCCATTGAACCGGCGATACTAAATGCCATCTCTGATGAGTCAACATCGTGATAACTACCATCATAAAGTTCAGCTTTGATATCAACGACGGGGTAGCCCGCCAGCACACCATTACTCATAGCTTCTTCGATACCTTTACGAACAGGTGTTATGTATTCACTTGGTATCACACCACCTTTAATGGAGTTAATGAACTCGAAGCCAGCGCCAGCTTCGTTTTGACTTAAACGTAGCCAAACATCACCATACTGACCTCGGCCACCAGATTGCCGAATAAATTTCCCTTGAACTTCCACGGCATCTTTACGGATAGTTTCACGGTAGGCCACTTGCGGCTGACCAATGTTAGCTTCGACAGTAAACTCACGCTTCATGCGATCTACCAAAATTTCCAAATGTAGCTCACCCATACCGCTAATGATGGTTTGACCAGTTTCATCGTCAACACGAATACGGAAGGTGGGGTCTTCTTCAGCCAGACGCTGCAAGGCTAGGCTCATCTTTTCCTGGTCGGCTTTAGTTTTGGGTTCAATAGCAATGCTAACTGGGGGGTCGGGGAAGGTAATGCTTTCTAGAACAATTGGTTTAGCCTGATCACAGAGTGTATTGCCAGTGGTGGTCCCTTTTAGCCCAACAATCGCAGCTATATCACCAGCGCTAACAGAATCAACATCCTCACGTTTATCGGCTTGCATTCGCACAATCCGGCCGACGCGCTCTTTTTCGCCGGTAGAGCTATTTAAGATATAGCTCCCTGATTTCAATGTACCAGAGTAAACACGGAAGTAAGCAAGTTTACCGACGAATGGATCGGTAGCAATCTTGAAAGCCAATCCCGAAAACGGTTCGCTGTCAGATGGCTTCCGTTCAATTTCATCTCCAGTCTTCGGCTGGGTCCCCCATGTGCTACCGCGCTCAAGGGGGCTCGGTAGTAAGTCAGTTACCGCATCAAGCACTTTTTCGACAATTACGCCGCGGCCGTCACCACCAGTTACAGCAAAGAATTTACCAGTTAATACAGCAGCTCGAATAGCCTGCTTAATCTCATCTTCGGACAGCCCTTCTTCACCAACTTCGAAATACTTCTCGAGCATGGTTTCGTCCTCGGCTACAGCATTCTCAACCAAGAGGCTACGGTACTTTTTTACTTGATCCATCATGTCGGCAGGGATTTCACCTTCAACCAGTTCATGGTCAGTAAACTCTTTGTAGGTATATGCCTTCATAGCAACGAGATCAACGATGCCATTTATGGATTGTTCAAAACCAATAGGTAAATGGATCGGAAAGGCTCGCTTACTTAAACGGTGATGTATGGAATCAAGTGATTTATAAAAATCGCCACCAGTTTGATTGATTTTATTAATAAAGCAAATGCGTGGTACGCCGTACTTGTCGGCCTGGCGCCACACGGTCTCAGACTGGCTTTCGACACCCATCTTACCGTCAAACACTACACAGGCACCATCAAGTACGCGTAAACTTCGTTCCACCTCAACGGTAAAATCAATATGTCCTGGCGTATCAATAATGTTGATTTGGTGATCTTTCCAGTAACACGTAACTGCGGCGCTCACAATCGTAATACCACGTTCGCGCTCTTGAGCCATCCAGTCAGTGGTTGTTCCACCTTCATGTACTGCACCAATTTTGTGCTTAAGACCGGTTCGATACAAAATGCCTTCAGTTGTCGTTGTCTTACCTGCGTCAATATGAGCAATAATGCCAATGTTACGTAATTTCTCTAGTGGATATTTCTTTGCTACCATTATTCTACTCTCTGTTAACTAATGATCTAACGACCCGAAACAGGCTGGGTGATGGCATTCTAGTTACTGTTGGTTTCATTGGGCACTTACCATCAACCATACCACGACAGCCTTCTCTTTCTGCTGCCGCATCGCGCGTTCCGAGCAGTCTTTGAAACAACTCCGGATCTCCGAGATATCGTTCACCGTCGATTGCATCTAAAGTTGCCACTACACGAGGATCAACTTCCGATGGGTAGTTTCTCACCAGCTCTTCGCCATAGATACACACATCGCCGCTCGATGGACATAACGCTTGAGTAGCCATCGATGCTGGACCTTCTTGATTGTTCGTCATTAATCCTCTTGAACTACTTAGATTTTAAAATTCGCTCTGTTAACCATACGTGAAAACACACTATAAGTCAATCTACTGCCGACTATTTGGGACATTGATCACACTATAAGCTTCAGCGATTACATCAAAGATGAAAGCATTATAAGCAGCCCTCTTCGCGCTCTCGTGTACTCGTTCAACTTGTTTTCTACCATTAGATTGTGACTCGGCAGGAACACACCCAACCGCCCATGGAGTTGGGATAAGGTACTCATAACTCCTATTAGCCTCTTGTTCACGACGAGCAGCTCCGCTTTTAAGCGCCCGTGCCATACGCTCCAGCTCCAGTGCTTTCTGCCATGAGTTAAACGCTGCTGTGCCATATTGCAGCTCCTCGACTAGGGGATCAATAGTGCCGTCCTTGATCAAATCTAGCTCTGGATCAATCTCGATCGCCATTTTATATCTACCTAGAATCGTGCAAAGTGAGCAAAGGCACGGTTGGCATCAGCCATTTTGTGCGTGTCTTCACGCTTCCTTACTGCTGAACCCTGGGAGTTATATGCATCTACAAGTTCTAGCGCAATACGATCAGCCATGCTCATGCCACTACGGGCTCGGGCGGCTGCCACAAACCACATCATTGTTAGGTGTTGTTGACGTTGACCTTTGACTTCGAAGGGAATCTGATAGTTAGCGCCACCAACTCGGCGAGAACGCGTTTCCATGTGAGGTTGAACGTTCTTCATAGCCTGTTCAAAAACTTCCAAGGGATTCTGGACTTTTAGCTTGTCAGCCGCTTTTTGCATACCAGTATAGACCAGCTTCTCGGCCATCTGTTTCTTACCATCGAGCATGACACGGTTTATGAGGCGTTGAACAGCAACAGAATTATAGAGTCGGTCTGGTTGAATATCTCGAACGAGTGATTTAGTCTTCTTACGAGGCACTACTTGCTCGCTTTCTTGGTGCCATACTTACTACGACCTTGCTTACGATCAGCGACACCCTGAAGGTCAAGACTACCTCGAACAATGTGATAGCGGACACCTGGAAGGTCTTTTACGCGGCCACCACGGACAAGTACGACAGCGTGTTCTTGGAGGTTGTGTCCCTCACCACCAATATAGGCCCAAACTTCGTGACCATTAGTTAGGCGCACACGAGCGACCTTACGTAAAGCTGAGTTTGGTTTCTTCGGAGTCTTTGTCGTGACTTTTACACATACACCACGTTTAAATGGAGATGGCTTTTCATAGTTACGCGTCTTAAGGTTGTTGGTAACTCGAAGTAAAGCTGGCGATTTGGTTTTGCCAACGACCTTGGTGCGGGGCTTGCGAACAAGTTGGTTAATTGTGGGCATATCTAATAGATCCTAACACCTTTAAGCTTCTGCGTCAACGCTGTTAACAGCGGGTTCATCATTTAAGTGATGTGATGCGTAACCAGTGCCAACAGGGATTTTGCGCCCTAAGATAACGTTCTCTTTAAGGCCAAATAGATGGTCAACTTTACCACTAGTAGCAGCACCGATAAGAACGCGGGTTGTATCTTGGAAACTAGCGGCACTTAGGAATGAATCGGTAGAAAGGCTAGCCTTTGTTATGCCGAGTAATAACTGCGTAAATTGAGAAGACTGCTTCTTGTCTTTCGCCAAGTTCTCATTAGCTTCAACTGCCGCGAGCTTACTGACTACATCGCCAGTTACGAAGTCGCTATCGCCCGGATCTTCAATCAGGACGCGGCTGAACATTTGACGAATGATAATTTCCAAGTGTTTGTCAGCAATGTTTTGCCCCTGGTTCGCGAAAATCTGAAGAATCTGGTTCATGATGTAGCGCTGTGTCGACTCAATACCTTGCAGGCGCATAAGATCATGTAAATTGATGGAACCATTTGTCAACCGCTGACCAGCAACAACTTTATCTTCATCCTTGATCAGAAGGTTCTTAAAGCCAGGAATCTCGTAGCGAAGGATGCTTTGCGCGCTTGGTGTAATGATGACAGACTTCTTCGTCACTTCAGCCTTACCAGTTATTGGTGCGACAAGTGGGCCAGCTTCATCTTCTTGCGCGGCCAAAACGTCACCGATTGTAACGTCAGAGCCTGTAGCAATCTGCGGCGTGCGACCCTGGAGTGGCAGCTCAAAGCTTTTCTGTTTCTTAGTTGTAATTTGAACGACGTAGTGGTCGCCGTCTTCCCAAGTCTTAGCGGTACCGTCAATGTCTGCCAAGTAAGCCTGCCCCTTTGGAGCTCTAACTTCGAATAACTCCTCGATACGGTTTAGCCCCTCTGCCGTATCATCGGCAACCAAGGCGCCTGAACGGTGCTTAGAGTCAAGACTCAGCTGCGTACCAGGCTCACCAATACTTTGAGCCGCAATCACGCCAATAGGGTGATGAGTATCAACAATATCCCCTGTTGCAGGATCAAGACCATATGACTTCTGCGGTACACCGCGAACGGCGTTGGCGCTCAGGACACTCATGATTTTAACACCATCAAGTTTGGTATCTGCATCGATTTGCTCAGCGATATCGGGAGTTATGAGTTGGCCGCGCTTCACGAATTTGCCAATGGTCTCAGCCGCAAAACGGCCGACTAAGCGTGATCCATACGTGACACCAATGACAGCAGCATCTTCGCGCATCATGGCAAATCCTTGATCCACAGCAGATTCGTCAATTGTAAATACATCTTGCGCGACGTCAACGAGGCGACGTGTTAGATAGCCGGCATCAGCTGTTTTAAGGGCGATGTCAATAACAGCTTTTCGAGTACCACGGGTAGCGGTAAAGTATTCCAACTGTGTAAGACCCTGCGTGTAGCTAGACTTGACCGGCAACTCGATAGCCCGACTGGCCGCATCCTGCATAACCCCAAGCATACCCACACACATTTTCATCTGTGAAAGGTTACCACGAGCACCAGACGTCATCGCAATAGCCGTTGATATATCTTGACCAGCTAACTGCTTAGCCAATAATTCCTGGACTCGTGCTTCAATCTTTTGCCAGTTATCAACCGTTAGGCGATACCGTTCATCTTCTGTAATGAAACCTTGTTCATACTGATCGCTAATGGCCGCAGCGCGATCTTCGCCATCATTAATAGCGTCAGCACCACCGCTCACTTCTTGGAAATCACCCATTCCCATAGACAAACCCGATATGGTTGCATATCGGAAACCGAGATCTTTCAAGTCATCAGCAATTTCCGCAGCGCGGAGCTGACCATACGCTTGATAGACCTGCGCCATAACTTGCTGCAGGCGTTTCTTGGTCATTGCCTCGTCATAGAAAGGAAAATCTTCAGGGAAGAGTTCATTGAACAGTAAACGGCCCAGCGTTGTCGTGCGTAATTCTCCGCGGAAAGGAACACGAACACGGCTTTGTAACTGCACGGCGCCAATGTCATAAGCCATAATGGCTTCCGATAAGTCGGCAAAAGCCTTAAGCTTATCTTTATTCGTAAACGGTCGTTCATATGTTAAATAGTAACAACCCAGAACGATGTCTTGCTCAATATGTAAGATTGGTGAACCATCGGCTGGCTTTAGTAAGTTGCGGTTGGCAGCCATAATGTCACGGGCTTCTATTTGAGCAGCATCACTAAGCGGTAAGTGAACAGCCATTTGGTCTCCATCGAAGTCAGCATTAAAGCCTTTACAAACTAATGGGTGTAACTGAATGGCTCGACCCTCAATGAGTACTGGCTGGAACGCTTGGATACTGAGGCGGTGCAAACTTGGTGCCCGGTTCAGTAGAACGTACTTTCCTTTAATGACTTCATCGAGTGCATCCCAAACTTCAACCTCATTGGTTTCAATCATCCGAGTAGCACTACGAATGTTATGAGCTTGCTCGCGGGCAATTAATTCACCGATCACGAAGGGCTTAAAGAGTTCAAGGGCCATCATCTTCGGTAGACCACACTCATTAATCTTTAGTTCTGGACCGGCAACAATAACTGAACGACCAGAATAGTCCACTCGTTTACCGAGAAGATTCTGTCGGAAACGGCCCTGCTTACCTTTGAGCATATCGCTCAAAGATTTTAGTCGGCGGCGCTGGCCAGTGGCGGCAACAGCTCGGCCACCACGGGCATTATTGTTATCAATTAATGCGTCGACCGCTTCCTGAAGCATACGCTGTTCGTTGCGTCGAATAACTTCAGGTGCGTTAAGCTCAATCAATTTCTTCAAACGATTATTACGGTTAATCACTCGTCGATAAAGATCATTTAAGTCGGAGGTAGCAAATCGGCCACCAGTTAGCTGAACCATGGGTCGCAGGTCTGGGGGTATAACCGGCAAGACGCTGATACACATGGAGCTTGGTTCAATCCCAGCTCGCTGCATACCTTCAAGTAGACGAAGTCGCTTCATGATCTTCTTTTTGCGTTGACCTTTGGCAGCTTCAGCTTCAAGATTCAACTCGTCAATTAGCTTCACTAAATCAATTTCCTCAAGCAGATCTCTTAGGGCTGCACCACCCATGCCGACATGCACGAGATCGCGTAGTTCATCTGGTAGTGATCGGAATTCACCTTCATTGATTAGGTTAAACTTCTCAAGTCCAACTAACTGATCGCGAACTTGTTCGTGGGCAGCAGTTAGTTCTTCGAGTTCCTTGGTCTGTGCCTCTGCTAGAGCTTTAACGTTTGCATCCTTGGCCTGGGCTTCTTTTTCATAGCGCAGTTTGATAGCTTGCTTACCGGCTTCAAATTCTGCTTCACGATCCGCCAAAAGCTGATCACGCTTTGGCGTATCTACGCTTTTGATAATGTAGCTTGCAAAATATGCGATTCGTTCGAGGTTTTTAACGGTCATCCCCAGTAACAAGCCAACAGCTGAAGGTGTGCCACGTAAAAACCATATATGTGCGACTGGCACGGCTAGTTGGATGTGCCCCATTCGTTCACGACGTACAATACTGCGGGTTACAAGCTCACCCTTTTTATCAACGGCAGCTTCACGACTTCGAACACCCTTGTACTTGGTATCATGAGGATTAATATCCTTGACTGGGCCAAAAATGCGTTCACAGAACAGTCCATCACGCTCTGGTTTTTGAGTACGATAATTAATCGTTTCAGGTTTTGTAACTTCGCCATAGCTCCAATCGAGAATATCGCTTGGGCTAGCCACTGCTAAACGTACAGCGTCAAAATCAGCTATATCTGTTCCGTATGAGTAATTTCGCATACTTTTAGCCCTCCTCTTCCTTTACTTCAATAGGCACCGCCGGATCGGCAGCATCATCTGTAATATCACTGTCACTGGTGGTTATCGTAAAACCTTCATCCATAGCCAGATCAATGTCAGCAAATTCATCAACGCTTGTTGCATCTTCAGTCACATCGATATCTGATACTGTTGGCGCTGGGACCTCAACTTCTGCTATATGAGAAGCCTCATCTTTAATGTTGTCCGCGAGTACAGCTTCGGCGTCAACCAGCTGGTCAGAACTGACAAGATCAACCTTTAGGCCAAGCCCTTGCAGCTCTTTCACGAGCACATTAAAGCTTTCTGGTACCTTCGGTCCAACAATTTCGGTTCGTTTTATGATAGCTTCATACGCTTTACTGCGGCCGTAGACATCATCAGATTTGATCGTCAACATCTCCTGCAACGTGCTGGCTGCGCCATACGCTTCGAGTGCCCAGACTTCCATTTCACCAAAACGCTGGCCACCGTTCTGAGCTTTTCCGCCAAGGGGCTGCTGCGTAACCATTGTGTATGGCCCCGTGCTGCGTGCATGAATCTTATCAGCAATCATGTGATTAAGCTTAATCATGTACATACTGCCGACAGTCGTTCGCTCTTTGAAGGCTTCACCATTACGGCCATCGTACAACTGTTGTTTACCATCATCTGGTAAACCAGCCTCACTCAGCAATGATTGAATTTTATCAACAGAGACACCATTAAATGCCGGGCTAGCAACTTTCATTCCAAGCGCCCGAGCCGCCATACCAAGGTGCGTCTCGAACAACTGGCCGACATTCATACGACTCGGTACACCAAGTGGGTTCAAAATAATATCCACTGGAGTGCCATCTTCCATGAATGGCATATCTTCAATCGGTAGAATACGGGCGATAACGCCTTTGTTACCGTGCCGTCCACCAAGCTTATCGCCTACTGCAATCTTGCGCATTTGGGCAACGAAAATTTGAATTTGTTCAAGTACACCAGCCTTTAATTCATGGCCATTCTCTTTATTAAATCGTTTAATACCAACGACTTTACCGTGCTTGCCATTACTCATGCGCTGTGATGTGTCTCGGACTTCTTTGGCTTTTTCGCCAAAAATAGCTCGGAGTAAGCGCTCCTCACTACTAAGCTCCTGCTCCCCCTTAGGTGTAATTTTACCAACGAGAATATCTCCAGGGTGAACTTCAGCACCGATGTGAACAACACCGCTATCATCGAGATGCCGTAGACTCTCTTCGCTGACGTTTGGAATGTCACGAGTAACAATTTCAGGGCCTAGTTTCGTCTCGCGAACTTCGAGCATAAAGTCAACGATATTGATAGAGGTCAGTGTATCATCCTGTACAAGCCGGCGCGAAATGATAATTGCGTCTTCAAAGTTATAGCCTGCCCATGGCATAAAGGCCACGACAAGGTCTTTGCCAAGTGCTAACTCGCCATTTTCAATACTCATTCCTTCTATTAATGTCTCGCCAGTTTTAACTTTATCGCCAGCACTGACCACAACCTTTTGGTTAATGCTCGTTCCTTCGTTACTGCGGACAAAATGTTGCGGCTGATAGGTCTTGGTACCTTGCTGGTATTTCACGACTACTTCATCAGCTGTGGCTTTAGTGACTTCACCATTTGCTTCGGCGGTTATGAGCTGGCCAGTATTTGTGGCTGAAGCATGTTCAGTACCGGTTCCAACAATCGGAGCCTCAGGCATAATAAGCGGCACAGCTTGCCGCTGCTGGTTACTACCCATAAGCGCACGGTATACGTAATCTTTCTCAACGAAAGGAATAAGTCCAGCCGAGGAGCCAATAATTTGATTGCGTGCCGCATCCATATGCGTAACCTCGTTGGCATCAACTTCACCTGACTGCAAATAACGTCGAGCACTGACACGTTCAGTATTAAAATGGCCATCAGCATCAAGATCTTCACCGGCACTGGCGATGACAGCTGATTCTTCGGCCGCTGCATCAAGATAGATAATATCGGTAGTCGCCAAGGCTTTGACAGGCCAGGTTACTTGATCTTTCACAGCTGCGAGGCTTTTGGCGTCACTAGCTGAAATCTTATGACCAGCCTTAACAATAACTTTACCTTTAGCATCAACGAGATCAATTCCGGCGATATGTCCGACAGCATCTTTAGCTGTTACCGCATTAATCACTTTACGATAGGGTGTCTCAATGAAGCCGTACTCATTAATACGCGCATAATTAGCTAAGTTCAACACGAGACCAACATTAGCGCCTTCTGGTGTTTCAACAGCACAAATTCGACCATAGTGAGTAGCATGAGCGTCGCGAACCTCGAAACCAGCGCGCTCACGACTTAGACCGCCAGGACCCATAGAACTTAAACGGCGTTTGTGAGCTAGCTCAGATAACGGATTAATCTGATCCATGAATTGGCTAAGCTGAGAGCTAGCAAAAAACTCGCGGACAGCAGCGACTACTGGACGAGCATTAATAAGCTGGCCAGGTGAAACCGTCTCAATTTCACTCATACTCATACGGTCTTTGGTGTTACGCTCCATGCGCAGCAAACCAATTCGGAACTGACGTTGCACGAGCTCGCCAACCAGTTTAACTCGGCGGTTCGCTAGTGAGTCAATGTCATCAGCTGGTTCTTGCGTATTATTCAGTCGAATAATCTCGGCTATGATGGCAGTAAGATCTTCAAGTCGCATCGCGCGATTAGCCATAGTGTTCGGTACATTAAGATCTAGGCGCTTATTAATTTTGTAGCGACCAACGCGGCTGAAGTCGAAACGCTTAAAGTTATAAAACATGTTTTCAATCAAACTACGAGCATTCTCGACAGTCGCAAGATCGCCAGGTCGAAGACGACGATAGACTTCAATCAGAGCTTCATTCTGGCCCCGAGCTGGATCTTTGTCGAGAGTCGCGTTGATATAGTTATGCTTGCCTTGGTCAACGTGTTGGAAAGCGCTACGAATTTGAGCTTCGGGCATGCCGAGAGCACGTAGCAGCGTTGTAACAGGAATTTTTCGTTTGCGGTCAATCTTTACATACAGCACACCAGCAGCAGCGGTTTCAAACTCCAGCCACGCACCACGACCGGGGATAACTTTGGCACCGTATAAATTAGTCGTGCCATGCTGATCAGATGTGAAGAATACGCCACTGCTGCGGATTAGTTGACTAACGACCACCCGTTCAGCACCATTAATAACAAATGTACCGCGATCAGTCATCCACGGATAATCACCAAGATAAATCTCTTGTTCTTTAACTTCGCCAGTTACTTTATTAGTCAGTACGACAGTTGCTTTCAATGGGGCTTCATAACTGACATTGTTCTCATGGGCTTCTGCCTCAGTTAACTTGGGAGCCTCAAAACGGGGGTCCTTCAAGCTCAAGCTGAGCTTCGTGCCAGTGTAGTCCTCAATCGGACTAATTTCTTCGAGAAGTTCGTGTAAACCCTCACTAATAAACCATTCGAACGATTTATTCTGATGGTTGACTAGATTTGGTAGATCTATTACTCCAGCAGCATCCGTGAAATAGGTGCGCCCTGATTTGCTAGTAGTTGTAGTATTTGTCTTCGACGTAGTGGTGCTCTTTGCCATATTTAGCAGTATTCCCCCTGTTAAATTATAAGGCTTCGTAGCGTAGTTAAATACGACAGCCTTATATAATAATCGTTAATAATGGTTGTTGTGTTATTTGCGCGCGAAGGATACTAAGTGGCCGTTTTGGGTGCAATTTTGATACAAACATAGCACTGCCCGACTTATACTACTTCTTGTATTCTAGTCTGAACGCCCAAACCTAAATTGTCAAGTTTTTTAGTCGAAACTTAGGCTGGCATATTTTTATGCGCTGTTTCTAGTGCTTCGCGCAGCCCAGGCAATGTCCATATATTCATTCTCATTTGCAACACGGGTGCTGTCCAGGTTTCTTCTTCTGCAAGCCTTGCATCTGGCCCAAATGTTGCTTTTTCCTCTATCTCAATCTCTCCACGAAGGTGTAGATTGGGATGATCGGCACTATAACGATTAGGTTGCATACTCCACCTTCCGAGATGATTTCGAAGTGCCTTCTCTTCAACATAAGGGCGCCATGAAGCTGTACGGCCTGCTTTAACACCCTCAAGCATTAAAGCAACAAGAACCGGAATAACATATCCATTCTCCTTATCGTGGATATATTCGCTGAAAGCCAGATAGTCTTTGGACAGAAATGGTTGGACCGGAAGTTTCAGTTTAGCCGTACGTTCTGCTTCTCCTAACACCCCAGGCAACGTGCTTGATACTTCGTCATAGCCATGCACTAAAGCAACAATTCTACTGGTGTCTTGGTTCACAGCAACTGCAACCCGCGGGTTAACACGGAGGGTTCCGTGTCGAGCCACAGTATCGGGGCGAGACCAGGAACTTACAGTTAAACGTCCAACGAAATATTCAACTTCCTCCGGTGTTCGATCCAATTCCTCAGCATAGAAATCAGCGCGGAGCGGTTGAATCTCACCAGTAAATCGGGCAGCAATAGCGGTAGGCTCTGTGAGCCAAAACCGAAGTCCTTCAACATTAATATCAGCCGCCTCAGCCATAGAAAACTTCTCCTGTTTTATTATATTATACTAGTACTTTGCAAGTTTAGCTACTTTGTCGCTTTTGGCAGATTGTTGATAACATCGTCCACGAGACCATATTTTTTAGCCTCATCGGCAGTCATCCACTTATCACGTTCCATGTCCTGCTGGATCTTCTCAACTTTTTGACCTGTATTTTTGGCCATAATCTCATTTAAACGACGCTTTACACGTAGTGATTCTTTAAGATCAATCTCCATGTCCGTCACTTTTCCACGAGTGCCACTCGATGGCTGGTGAATCATGGCAGTGGCGTTCGGCAGGATATAACGTTTGCCTTTGGCGCCTGAGCTCAGTAAGAAAGCAGCTGCTGATGCCTGTATGCCAATGCCGACAGTCTGAACGTCATTACTGACAAACTGCATAGTGTCATAGATTGCTAGCGCATCATACACGCTACCGCCTGGACTGTTGATATAGAGAAAAATATCTTTTTTTGGATCTTCCGACTGTAAAAATAAGAGCTGAGCAACAATAAGATTAGCAGTGGTCTCATTTACGTCGGTTCCAAGGAAAATAATGCGATCTTTTAGTAAACGGCTATATATATCGTAGGCCCGTTCAAAACGTCCTTCGCTTTCAATAACTGTTGGTATTAAAACTTGAGATGTTGGATTATTCATACCATGGAGTATACGCACCAAATTGGCACTCGTCAAGCCTGAGTGCTAATTCAGGCTTTCTTCACCAATACCAAAAAATTGTAACTCTTGTAAATGCTGCACAGGCAGCCACATACGATTCATTTCTTCCATAACATATGAGCCCTCAGCTTTTCTTTTCACTACCAGCTCAAGGTACAAATCAGGTAAAGCTCCATATCGTGCAACGCCGTTACTGGTAACAATCTCATTCATAATTAATACGCCGTTCAGTTCACCGTACCCTTTAGTGGACACAATAGGTGACGTTGAATTAGGTCTTTCTTGGCCGGGCCTCTCAATGACAGCATAGTGCGTACGATATCCGACTAGCGTATCGGCCCAATCACTTAAGTGCTCGTTAATAAAACTCCACATAATATCCTGGCTTCTATAATCAGTGTTAAACTCTGCCATAGTCACCGTACGTAGCACGTCAGCCAACGTGTTACATTGGGATGGTGAGGGCACCGCAACGAGTTTAGCTGTTTTTTCTAGGTTAAGCTCCGACATAGGACACGAGTTTAGCTAAGGTCTTCTCAGTCAATAGACGACTCATAATGTCACGACGGTTTTCGGGCTTACTGAGCTCTCCCTGCATCTTTACGTCTTGGTACTGGCCTTTAAGAATTTGGAGGCGGATTTCAAGCTCTTCGGGAGTAACGATAATACCTTCCTTGTCCGCAATTTCACTGAGCACCAAACCACCCTTAACACGCTGCTCAGCTTGTCCACGATTACGCTCACGATGCTGTTCCTCGGTAATGCCTTCCACTTTGAGATGCTCTTGCCAAGTCTGGCCACGGTAAGTGAGATTTTGTCGCTCTTCTTGCTCCATCGATTCAAGCTGCTCATCAACCAAAACTTTCGGGATACTAACAGTAGCTTTCAAGGTGATCATGTTCACGAGCTCGTTTTCAAACGCTGATTCAGATTCTCGCTCTCGTTCGGCTGTCAATTGTTTTTTTATATCAGCCTTAAGCTCAGTTAAGGTTTTGAATGGCCCGACCTTAGCGGCGAATGCATCATCAACTTTGGGTTCAGTTGCCTCATTAACTTGTTTAGCGGTGACCGTAAAGCTAACTTTGCGGTTTTGAAGTGAGGTTACGTTGTAATCATTTGGAAACGTAATGGTAAAGGTTTTTTTATCGCCGGTTTTTAAGCCAACTACTTCTGGTTCAAACCCTGGGATAAATGTATTGCTACCAAGCAATAACGGGTAATCTTTGCCATCTGCCCCAGCAATAGGCTCTTTGGTTTTATTATCAACCCCAATAAAGTCTATCGTGACTTCATCGCCATCTTTAGCCACACGTTTGACTTCTTTTTTCTCCGCTTCTCGAACTTTTAGACGGTCGATAACTTCGTTTATGTCTTTGGCGGTGATGGTTACTGACTTCTTATCAAGCTTGATATGTTTGTAGTCAGGAAGCGTAACTTCGCCAACCGTACCCATTTCGGCCGTAAACTCAAGGGTCGTAAATGGTACAAACTTGCTAATTTCAACTTGAGGTTGTTCAACTGGTCGGATTTTTGTCTGGTTTGCTGCCTCAACATACAACATATTAATTGCTTCATCGAGAAATTCAGACTGTAAGCGTGAGGGCTCAAGACTTTTCTCAACCAAACCTGCTGGCGCCTTACCGGCACGAAAACCTTGGAGCTTTACATCTTTAGATAATTTACCAACTACTTGTTGCTTTATTCGATCCAGCTCAGCTGAACTGGCAGTGATTGAAAGCTTCACTCTGGTATCGGCTAGATTTTTTTTCGTAACTTGCATGAGCACCCACTGTAACAGATTAGATATCTAAGCGCAAACCCTAAACTTTGAGAACCTTAACAAGAATTGTAATAGCCGCGATAGCCCACAGGCCTTCCACGATTAGACCAGACGGATGCTCAAACCATTGAATTTTCCTATGGAAACGAGCGAGCCAATATTTAGACTGCTTGACGGTATTGCCAGATTGCGCAGCAAAAAACTTTTTAGCCCACATCAAATCAGGCGAAGTGGCCACGAACGCACAAATCGAACCAAGCAGCCAATGGCTTGGTTGCTGAGTCGCTAAAGCTATGACTAATAGGATGCATAGTAGCGCATCAGCAGTAAGCCAGTTGCGAAAGAACTTAGAGCCCGGGTCAGAAATTTGGCCACCACCTAAGTGTGGTATTCCGTCAAGTACGAAATGCGAAGCAAATGCTAACGGTATAGCAAGTAAGGGATTACCAATAGATAGCCCAATAACAGCGCCCGTCAGGGCATGATTAGTAGCCGTCATTGCTGGCGAGAATCTTTTAAAATAGTTGCAATACTTTTCAGGTCGGTCTTTTCTTCTTTACCGGTTTCTAAGTTTTTAAGCGTGAACTGCTCATCGGCTAGCTCCTTAGCACCAATAAATATCACGTAGTTAATACCTTTTTTTACAGCCGTCTTGATCTGCTTATCAATACTCCGACCGCTCAAATCGACAGCAACATTCAGGGACATTTTCCGGAGATCAGATGCAGCTTTTTGAACACCTGGAGACAGCCCATCAACTAGAGCTATATATGCGTCTGTTTCTGATCGGGATGCTGGCAATAAGCTATGAACATCCAAAAAATCCTGCAAGGTGACATCACCCATGCCAAAACCAACGCTAGCAACTGACTCAGCCCCAAATAGCCCAACAAGTCCATCATACCGGCCGCCACCGAACATCGATCGATTGTTCTCCGGATTAGTGTCAAATACTTCAAATACGATGTCAGTGTAATAATCAAAACCACGCATTAAGCTTAAATCGTCGACGATATTCGTAACTCCTCCGACAGCTAACAATTTTTTTAACTCCATTAATTCCTGCACCGAGGCGTGCTTGCCGTACTTTTCAGGCAGATCGTCAAAAGATTGCACTGACAGTAATTCATGAAGTTCTTTGGCCTTCTCGGAGTCTACTAACTTGCTGAGCGCTGCAAAAAACTCATCATGTGGCATTTTAGCCTTATGATCTATCAAACGTATAACAGGCAATACCTTATCAACGTCTTCGCTTACATAATCATGCAGTATTGCGTTAATAAGTTTGCGGCTATTAAGCCGAATTGCATACATGTCAGGAGTTGCGCCATAGGCCTTCATAATGGCGTCAGCTACGAAGATAATTTCCATTTCGGCCGTAAGTGCTTCAACGCCAAAAATATCGACGTTAAGCTGCCAGTGCTCCCGCAGACGACCGCGCTGAGGTCGTTCATAGCGCCAGAGGTTAGGAATGCTGTACCATCGTAGTGGATATGCCAACTCTTGGCGCTTGGCGGCAACCATACGACTGACCGTAGGTGTCATCTCGGGACGAATTGTAACTTTACGCCCTCCACGATCCTCAAAACTGTACGTTTGTTCAGTAACTATCTCTTCGCTACTTTTGCTTAAATATAGTTCTAATGGCTCAATGATTGGTGCATCGTATTCTTCATAGCCATACCGCTCAACTACTGACCGCATCGTATTAAACATGTATTTTTGCGCGCGTTTGTCAGCAGGGTAAAAGTCTCGCGCGCCTTTATATGGTTGAGTCGGTAAAGCCATAGAATGTTCCCATCATACAATATTTTGCTAATCGGATTGGTGGTTAATGTAATGTGTGCCGTTTTGGAGTACTAATTATGGTGGGTGATGAGGGATTCGAACCCCCGACCCCCTGAGTGTAAATCAGGTGCTCTAGCCAGCTGAGCTAATCACCCATAAATATCGCTACCGTCCTATAAGCCTCGTAGATTATATCATGATACGTCATTGATTTTCTGAAGCACGACCCGTATCCTATGAGGGAGTTAGATGCGCGAGTGGTGGAACGGTAGACACACTTGTCTGAGGGGCAAGCGCCGCAAGGCTTGGAGGTTCAAATCCTCTCTCGCGCACCAAATTACCCACGCGGCATGTGATCATACCAAGAACCAAGAGAATAATCTCGTCTGAGAAGTGGCTTGAGGTCATCTAATGTAGCATTTACTTTGACGCCAGGGTTAAGTGTTCCGTAGGGGTCGAATATCTGCTTAAGCTTCTGGAAGAGGCCATATGCAGTCTCACCATACAGTTTATGTAGGTACGGTGTGCGTAGACGACCATCACCATGTCCACCGCTTGTGCTGCCACCTAAATCATTAATGAGTTCACTATATTCATCAAGTAGACGGAAAAGTAATTGACGGTCACCAACTTGGTTGAGGTCAAGGTAAGGCATAATGTGCAGGTTTGCATCGCCAGCGTGACCCCAAATTGCTGATTTGATATGGTTCCGCTCTAACATTTGATACGTACCATCAAGATATTCGGCTAATTTTTCAGGCGGCACAATTCCGTCTTCGATAAACGGTAGTGCATGCTTCTTGCCTTTGTTGTGAGCTAGAACGGTTGCAACGCTATGTCGTAATTTCTGTAACTGTCGCTGCTCTTCCTCTTCTGTAGCAAGTCGTTGAGATATTGCATGTTTCTCAAATATCTTTTCGGCTTTTTTGGCAGCATGTTTCTGGGTTCGCTCATTGGCGTCGTCAAATTCTACAATAATAATAACCTTTGGAAATGGTTTGACTATGATCTCTTTTAATTGACTAGGGTTTATCTCGTTCACTAGATCTAGCAGACCTTCATCGAGCATTTCAATCGATGACGGCAAATCTGAAAGTCTCCGTAGCGCACTAACGGCTTGAGCAGCTAAATTGACGTCATCAAACATTCCTACAAGTAAAGTAGTTGTTGGAGTATGCGGCAACGTATCGAGCGTGATTTCAGTAATTATACCGAGGGTACCCTCAGAGCCAACGAATAGTGGCGAGAGATCAAAACCGTTCTTAGTTTTAATATCGAGTAAATCATAACCGGCTGTATTTTTCGTAACACCCCGGCGCATTCCTTCAATTGTCTCACGGTTTTCTTCAAGTAAGGCATCCATCGCACGATAAATTTCTCCTTCAAATGTGGCTAAACCGAGCTTTTTATTCAGTTCGCGCTTGCCAAGTGGCTGGGTATCAATCACTTCACCATTAGCCAAGACAACCCGCAAACTCTGGACAAATGTACGTGTATCGCCATACTTAAAGGACTTATCACCACTTGAGTTCTTAGCTACAGCCCCGCCAACAGTGGAATACTCTAGCGTACTCGGTGCGGCCGGCAAGAACAAACCGTGCGTGATCAACGTTTGCTGCAATTTACCATAGTTAATGCCAGGCTCAACAACAACCTGGCCACTTTTACTATCAATCTCAATAATGCGGTTCATATGAGCCGGAAAGGCCATGATAACTCCAGAGCCTAGTGCTGCACCAGTTTGATCGGTTCCACTACCTCGTGCGGTAATCGGGATAATACGGCCGCGTTCGGCCAATTGCCAAGTAAAACGGGCTGTCTTACGTACATCGCCTTCGCTCCGTGGATAGACAACCGTCGTAGGTAATAAAGTAAAGATGCTGGCGTCGGTAGAGAAGTATTCACGAGCATCACTGGAGTCCATTACTTCGCCAGTTAAATGCTCTTGTAAATACTGTGTGACCTTACTCATAGATCCGTATGTAACCCTCCACATTTTGATTGTTGGTTTCCTACAAGCTATAATAGCATAAACTTTACGGCTGGTAATTCATTAGCAGGATACTTACTTTTCCATAGAAGTTGGCTGATGTATAAATGCCTTAAACTGTAAGGGCGAAACTATCCATCAATAAAGGCTGCAACTTCGGACCCACCAGGCTGGGCCGAGATAGGCAGTTCTGCTCCAGCCCTATCGGCCACAGCTGATGCTGCAGCGTCACTAAACATAACACCATCTTGCTCCGCGTTTGATATACCATATGCAAACCTCGCAGTAAGTAACCCAGCCAGTACTAGTCGCTTACCGGTGGCTTCTGGCAAGATAGGCCTACCACCCCGACGCGTGACTGCTAGTCCAGCAGCAACCACGGCCGTGGCTGCAAAGCTAAAATTTCCTATACGTCGATAGAGATCGGCTCTATTCACATGTCTTGCACGAACTGATTCTATCGTGTCCATAACACCGAGTTCAGCCGGAAGCATTCTCGTCGGTTTAGAACCTACATCATCTTCAGGTGCTTGCGGGTCTCGTTCGGTCATGTCACTAGTATCCATTACTTACACATATTCTCAAAGCATGAGCGTGTAAGCGTCGATTGATAAAAATGGTGGACTTGAAGCACTTTCTTTCGAACACCTTTTAGGCTGGTTAGACTGTTTATTGAAATTTTTATATATAATATAAGTGGCAGATTACGTGGATGAGCCAAGTTGCTCATCGAGTCCAAAGTTTCTGCCTTTTTTATACTATGACACTTGACTAGTTACACTATTGTAGTGTACACTATGAACATTATGAAGAATATAACACTATCTGCCCCTGAAGAACTAATTGAAAAAGCTCGGAAAGAGGCGTATGCAAATGGTACTACTCTGAACCAGGAATTTCGTGAGTGGTTAGAGTCAAGAAACATGAGCGGCGAAGAACATGTGGCTCAATATAGACAACTATTAAAAAAACTATCACATGTCAATGCAGGACGTAAGTTTACTCGTGATGAAATGAACGAACGATAAAGTTATGACAAAACAGGATAAGGTTTTCTTTGATACTAACGTACTTGTTTATCAGTTTGATAAAACAGCACCAAGAAAGCAGCAACAAGCTATAGAACTGATCGAAAAATATATAGCAAACAAGCAGGCTGTCATAAGCTCACAAGTATTACAAGAGTTTATGAATGTCTCATTAAAGAAATTCGATACTAAATTATCGATAGATCAGTTAGAACTAGTCATGGATGATCTACTAATACCGATGTGTCATCACTTTCCGGTTTTCGATTATTACAAGCGTGCACTTAGATTTTATTCATCAAATAGCATAAGTTTTTATGATGCTTTGATCATACAAGCTGCTTTAGATTTAAATTGTAGAGTTCTTTATAGTGAAGATTTTCAGGATGGTCAGAAATTCGATGGACTGACTATAAAGAATCCTTTCTCGTGATAATTAAAGTCCGTTCTGGTGGGGATGAAAGGACTTGAACCTTCACGCCTTGCGGCACATGCTCCTAAGGCATGCGTGTCTACCAATTCCACCACATCCCCATCTTCTCGTTCATTATATGATACCGCACTGCTAGTTGACAAATTGGTAACACTGCGTGATAGTTTAGTCTATAACAACGTATTAAAGGAAAAACCTATGAGCACAACAGAAAAAGCATCTACTCCAGCAACATTTCCTGGAGCGTTTTCGCTACTTATGCCAAGCTGGGAAGGTGTAAAGCTTAATATTATTACATTTATTGAACTAGCCTTTATACCGGTTCTATTTAGTTTACTGGGATCAATAGTCAATCATGGTTCCTCAACAACTACCGGCACGATACTGCAGATCACGGCTGATATAGTGTCAGCTATTTTTGCACCTGCACTTATCGTTACCCAGCTAAAGAGTGCCCGGCGACAGACAATAGATTTTTCGGAAGCTCTTAAAACTGGTCTGCGGTTTTTGTGGCGGCTTATCGGCTTAACTATCTGTTTAGCCGTGATCATTGGAATTGGGTTTGTATTGTTTATTGTGCCCGGCTTTTTTATGTTGCGCCGCTATTTCCTGGCACCGTATTACTTAGTTGACCGCGATATGAAAGTTTTTGATGCTATGAAGACCTGTGCAGCTGATTCTAAGCGATTTAGCTCGGCGGTATGGGGTCTTATTGGCGTTGAAATCTTGTTTGTTCTCTTGTCGTTCGTGTTTATTGGTATTATTTTTATCTTTATGTACTACTGCGCTTCAGCTATTCGTTATAACGAAATCAAATCAGCCGCTAAGCGCACCTAGACTATCTAGCGCTTATAGAAAATTAGCTGAGCATCTCCATACCGACGTTGAGCGACTTCGTAAAAATTCTCAAATGCTGGGACTGCCTGAGCGCCTGGCCAATCAAGCACCAACAGTCCATCTGGCCCCACATGACGAGCCAGTTTCTCTACAAGCTGAAATTGAAGGTCATCATACGGTGGCGCAGCAATAACAATATCGAACGTTTGATCGGGGTTATTGTCCGACCATCCACTAGCATTGGCGCGCGTTATTTTTATCTGATGATTAAGGCCTAAGCTGCTGGCGTTTTTCTTTATGGTGTCATGAGCCTTCTTGTCGATATCAATAGCAATTGCACTCTGTGCACCGCGGCTGAGAGCCTCAAAGCTCAACGCTCCACTCCCCGCAAATGCATCGAGTACCGTTAAGCCATTAATATCACCAAGACTATTAAATAAGCCGCCACGAACTCGGTCACTCATAGGGTGAGTTCGATGTCCATGCGGTGAATCGAACGAACGACCGCCAAGCCGCCCAGCGATAATTCTCATGATTTATCAGCTACCGGCGGCACAGTGAGTAGCCCAGCTTCTACGAAGGCAGCATACCAACTAAGCGTTACGATTCGGACCATCCGGGGTGCCAGCTTTAAGCGTACGTCGCGAGCCAAGAAGGGGGTCCAGCCTTTTTTATAAAATCGCTCATACATTTTTAACTGCTCAATGTCATGCACATAGTGACGAAATATTTCAACAGAAGAGTTCTCAGCGAGTTGCTGCAAGTCGGCAGCTGTTGGTCGGGCTGTCGCCAGCGCTAGCGGCAAAATAACCATCCCAGCTCCAGCTTCAAAGGAAGTATGGGTTGTCAGCAGACCTTTTGGCCCGATGAGACGGAAACTGCGCCGAACAGTATCTGTCGCATTGTCACCTTTGACAAGAAAATGACTGCCAACCGTCTCACGATCACTCTTTTCTTGCCGGTATAATGTTCTGAGTTCTGATTCATAGGGAAAATGATGAGCCGGTGTCAAACCATCAACCAGCGCGTGAGCCAACCACGACGCCTCGAACGCTGACCGCGTTGGATCACCAGCCTTCAGTTCGCGGACAAGCCCCTGATAATGATGGCGTAAGGTATCAAGAAACTCCTTGTTATTACCCGATGGATTATAAAAATGCCAGGGCGGCTCGCTAGCCCCCTTCTTCAACCTTGTAGCATCAGGTCCATTATTGCCTTCAAAGTGAAGGATATCTGACAAGATTAGATGTGGCTGAGGGTACAGTAGTTCACTCAGGTGTTTATAGGCGACCGTGTCGATCTTTTGGTGTGTCTTTATAAAAAACGACCACATATTTTATTCTTGATTCCTAGGCGCTCTGCCCAAGTTTTATGCGTTTCCTGTTTAATTTAAGTTCGTTACAGCCTGCAGTTCACCGACATGCATAGCTAGTGTCTTATATTGCCTGAGATTATCCTTTTTATCAATAAATAGCTGAGCGCTACTTCGAGCGGCAGCTATCAGCTTCACATCAGATAATTTAGCAATTCGTAAATCAAGAAGGCCGTGCTGGGCTTGCCCATAAATAGCGCCTGGGCCACGAAGTTCGAGGTCAAGCTCAGCCAACTTGAAGCCATCATTGGTTTTTTCAAGTGCCCGCAAACGAGGCGTTGGTTTGGAGTTATCACTAAGCATTAAATAACAATACCCTTGGCTGCTCCCACGGCCAACACGACCTCGTAGTTGGTGCATTTGCGCTAAACCAAAGCGATCAGCAGCCTCGATTAACATCACACTGGCACCGGGCACATCGACACCAACTTCAATCACCGTTGTCGCAACTAAAATATCTAATTCATGGCTGACAAACTTTTCCATTATGGCGTTCTTGTCATCAGCTTTCATCTTGCCGTGGAGCAAGCCAACCCGAAAGTCTTTGAAGTCGCTTTCACTAAACTGTTCATAAATTTTTTCAGCTGAGTTGGCAGTACTGGTTAGAGAATCTGTAATCAATGGACACACAACAAACATTTGTCGTCCAGCCAAAAGTTCCGGTTTTATCTTTTCATATAGTTGAGGCCGCGAGTTTGGTGTCTCAATTTGGGTGATGATCGGTTTACGGTCAGCCGGTTTAGTGTCAAGTATAGATATATCAAGCTCGCCATAGAGAGTTAAAGCCAGTGTTCGGGGAATCGGTGTAGCGGTTAGACTTAAGACATGTGGCATATGTCCAGCTTTAGCCATAAGTGTCTTGCGCTGTTCGACACCAAAACGGTGCTGTTCATCAATAATAATTAGCGCCAGACCATGCATATCAACCTTATCCTGAATAAGCGCATGGGTACCGATAATGAATTTGGTCTTACCCTGTTTGATAGCTTGATGGGCTTTGGTTTTTTCAGCCGCTTTCATGCTCCCAACTAGTAAACTGACCGTAGCTTGCATGCCAAGCGGCTCAAGTAACTTATAAATGGTTTCGGCATGTTGACGAGCTAATAATTCAGTGGGGGCCATAAACGCTACTTGATGACCTTGTTCAATTGCCATCAGAGCAGCCATCGTTGCAACTACAGTTTTACCAGAACCGACATCGCCTTCCACCATTCGGTTCATTGGTTCAGGCTCAGCTAAGTTTTTGTATATCTGCCAGACAACCTTACGTTGAGCGTCCGTTAGTTTAAAAGGCAAGTATTTTACGAAAGCTTTAGCTATTTGCTCACTGAATGGGATTCGCGGTGCTACTTCACGCTGGTTCTCTTGTTTATTCAGTAAACTGGCCAGGCTGAGTTCAAAGACCTCTTCAAAACCAAGACGTCGACGGGCTAGTTCCAAAGCTTCGCTATTTTTTGGGAAGTGAATAGCTTCAACAGCTACAACACGACTCATAAGATGCTGATCGTCAATGAGCCACGCTGGTAAAGTTTCAGCTAATCCCCGGATCAGCGGCAATAGTTCACGGATGGCCCGTCGAACTTGCTTACTGGTTAGCCCTTTGGTTTCACGGTAAACTGGTACAATCCGAGCTGTATTTACTGGGAATTCGCTTACCAGCTCAACACTAGGGTTCATAATGCTCAGTCGTTGATGTCGAAGCTCAAATTGCCCAGAGATATAATACTCAACGCCAAATTTCAGACTCGCCTCACGATATGGCTGATTGAACCAAATGAGTCGTACGCTCCCTGTTTCGTCTGAGGCAACGGCCTCAGTAATGTGCATCCCCCGACGACCATAGCGACCTTTAGCTTGTTTCATGACAGCCTTGATTGTAACTGGCCCCGGTTTAATGCGATTTGTGGGCGTAACTGACGAGTAATCCTCATAACGCCGTGGATAATGTACGATTAGCTCACCGACAGTCTCAATTCCAATAATCTTAAATTTCTTGGCTAACTCCTCGCCCACGCCTTTTATTTCAGTCAATGAACCGTTAAGTGTCATGGTAGGTAGTATACCTAGCTCTATGTCACATTAATAACGCCACTCAACGCAGCATTGTTTTATCTTTAAGTTTTGTGATGAAGTTAACCGCTAAATTGTCACATAAAAGCATTCAGCTTGCTAACTTCCGCTACTAGATCCATGTAGCGAATGTCACCAAGCTGAATGTTTCGATCTTAATTATCTGCCAACTTGTAGGTAAGCATTTAGGTCATTGTTAGTCTCCTGATAATTAATGAATTTGTACGATCTAGTGGCAGTTGGGATGAAGCGCTAAATATGCTTTGTTCTTATCCTCGTAGCGTTCGATCGTAGCCATATAATAACCAAAAGATACACATCGTTCTGTAAAGATCGCCCCATCATCGAAATGATTATAGCCTAGTAATATATGTGGATTGTATTACAATAAAAGTATGAGAAATCTCACAGTTGAATCAGTTAAAGGACTCTTTCCACGATCTACCGTTCGCAGATATGATAAAAATCAAATCATTTGTTATCATGGCGATAAACCGCAGCATATCTTCTTTGTGCTCAAAGGCCATGTCCGGTACTACGATATCGACGAACAAGGGAATGAAAAAATCTTGCACATCAATGGCCCCCAGAACATTTTTCCGATGCTTTATGCCTTTGATGTTACTGATGAGGTGAATGGCTTTTACTGCAGCATCGACAATGTTGAGGTTCTGTCTATCCCTCTAAAAGATTTTCACGAAGTTATTAAAACTAACATTGAGTTCTCGAATAACCTCGTACTCTGGTTTTTGAATGAGATAGAACAACTAGTCTACCGGTTGAATAGTCTCGAGAAAACCGACTCTAGAGTAAAAATTCTATATGCTCTAAAAAGTCTGGCGCTTAATCACGGACAAGCTACGGACGAGTGGCACAAGATTGGTTTTCCAATAACCCAACAATTTATAGCTGATTTTACGGGTTTGGCACGCGAAACGGTAAGCTCAACAATGCATGAACTCGAGAAAGATAAAATTGTTCGTACAGGTAAGTTACGATCCTTAGAGGTTAAGCGTAAAGAGCTCGACAAGCTCTCGTAATCTCTCTATTCCTTATATAAGCTACCAGTGGCGTACACGCCAAGGAGTCGGAAAGCCATAAAGCTCTTATAGCTAGAATCATTATTGAAGACATCAAATAATATGCGCGGCGGTCCTGTAAATTCAACAAGGTAATCACCGTCTCCTCCAACCTGCTCTCTTTGACTATTTCTTCGGCCCATTTGGACTGAATGGACTTTCATGTCACGCATGTGTTCCATGGCTTTCTGATAGCCATCGTCCATAGCAGGCTTTTTAGGCGATACAATACCAGCGACTTTCGCTAGCTCGTCGTCACCGAGTTGACCACCTCTTGGCAAAAGATCACCATCAGGCCTGTGACGACCCTCTCGTGACTGAACAATTAAAAAACGAGTTTGATTATGAGGGTCGTCATGGACATTTTCCGCAAGAACGGTAAGACCATAATGCTTTGCTGCATGTCGGCTACATAGTGCCGCCGCCGTTGCACCCATAGACGACACTAGCTGAGCGGCTCGTGACGTACTATCAACTTCTTCTTGTCTAAATCGATGGTCCGTCAAAAATCTACGGGCTTGCCCGAAAGGCTTAGATTGGGAATAAACTGTTTTTACCTCATCAATTGTCTTGCCATTACCAGCTAATTGAATTTCAACCAGCAGACTGCCTTCGCCCAAGATATAATAATCTCCAGTGAGCAAAGCATCCGTTACTGTCTGTATGGTGCTTGTCTGACTATTCTCGACAGGCAAAATACCAACCGTCAAACTATTTCCCTGATCATGGTAGACAGCTTCGGTGACTTGTGAAAAATTTTCGTGAGGAATGTAATGAGGAGCCCTCCAGCCACCACGGCGTTGCGGCACTTCAAAATCCGTTCCGAGCATGACTGTAGCCATAATCTCTGAGTAGGAGTCTTGAGGGCCGAGATACCTAACAACACTAGGCTCAATTCTAGATATGAAATCATCTTGGATGCCCGACGTTAACGGATCATCACTCAGGGATACTTCTTGGGACGCCATAAATTGTAAAATCACTCACACATTGTTAATATATCGCTTTATAATAATACAGATTTTGCCCGTTGTCAAACTGTTGGTAACGCTATGTAAGATGTTATTTGGCTTTTTTGGCAAAAAAGAAGACGCTCGGTCCGAAGAACGTCTTGGCTAGTATTGGCTGTAAAAAGTCTTCAATGGAAAGCATTACCCTCTTAGGCATAACTTTCTTGATGCTCTGACTACGAAGGTTAGACACTGACAACATGCGTTCAATGGACAGACCGGCGTCAGCCAATTGTTTGATAACCGTGTGTGGATTGTGATTAACGAAGGCGATTTCGTCTTTGCCACGATGTTCAGGAGAACGAATATCAACCGGCTCCGTTGGCATCTTTTTACCTTTTAGCAGGTGCTTGAGCCGATTCTCGGCATGAGCATAGTTGGCAACTTCAATAATGGCATAGCCATCTGGTGAGAGTACACGGCTAATTTCAGCAAATTCGGCGCTTGGGTCAGGTAAGTGGTGCAAGACACGTATCATCGCCAATAGATTCACTTCGCCATCTTTGAACTGAAGGTTGTCGGCCTGCATAAGCCTACGCTTAATGCTAGGAGAGTCTTTCAGGAAATCTTTAGCGATATCGAGTTGCTGCTGACTTGGTTCCGCTAATGTAACTTCATCGGAGAATTCTGCAAGAAGCGGATCAAGACGACCATAACCGCCGCCTACATCTACAGTAACTTTGAAATGCCTACCTTTTAATAACCGCTTGATCGCCAGGACTTCGGCGTCGTTCTCATAATCACGCCCGTTCCAGTACTTTAAATAGTTATGACTTGGGTCGTTATATTGATCAGCTTTTTTGGCGGATTGAGAAGCAGTGGACATATTGCGGTTTAGTATAACTTACTTTGATTTTTCAACCACAGCAAAATTATTTTTGCCACGTTTTAGTAAATTATCTCCGTCTTGAAATGAAGCTCCAGAATCGGGTTCTGCCTTTTGGCCGTTTATATAGATTGCCCCAGAAACAATAAAGCCCGTAGCTTCGGTGTTTGAACTAGCCAAACCGGCTCTGACGATTGTGTGGCTCAGAAGATCATCAGATGTTGCGGTGATTACCGGCAATTCCGTTTTCAGCACAGCGACATCGTCAGAACCGAGATCCGCAAAATTTCGCTCACCAAACAGGACTTCACTAGCCTGTCTAGCTGAATTGGCAGCTTTTTCAGTATGGACTAGCTTGGTTACGGTGAACGCTAATGTTTTCTGGGCCAAGCGACTTTCCCTTTTATCAGTAAACTTCTGCATAGTCTCGTCGATCGTTGACTTATCAAGTTCCGTAAATATTTTCAAATAACTCTCAACACTATCGTCATCAACGTTTAACCAAAACTGATAGAATTTGAATGGACTAGTCTTTTTAGGGTCAAGCCAAATTGTATCGTCTTCAGTTTTCCCATATTTTTTGCCTGTCGTTTTATTAGTAATAAGTGGTACTGAATAGACATTTGCCTCACCTCCGGCGATCCGGCGAACAAGCTCAACGCCTGCAATACTGTTTCCCCACTGGTCAGAGCCACATACCTGCAGCGTAACATTATGATTCTTATATAGATGCAGGAAATCATAGGCCTGAATAAGTACGTAGCTAAACTCGGCGTAGCTAATACCACTGCCGTCATCACCGAGACGCGTCTGGATAAAGTCTCGAGCCAACATTTGGCGAATTGGTACATGTTTACCGATGTCGCGTAAAAAATCCAAATATTTTATATCTTTGAACCACTCGTAATTATCTACCAGCTTAAATTTGTCGCCACCAAATATTTGACGATACTGAGTAGCTATTGCTTCCTTATTGTGAGTAATTTCATCTATTGACTTTAGTATGCGTTCATCACTTTTACCATCAGGATCACCAATCATACCAGTCGCGCCGCCGATAAGTAGAATAGGCCTGTGGTCATATTTCATAAAGCACTTAACCATCATAGCTGCAGCTAAGTTACCGATCGTCATTGAGTCAGCGCTAGGATCAACACCCCAATAGAATGTAATCGGTTCATCATCAAGAACGGTCAAATCTTTATACGTCGTTTGGTTAATAAGACCACGCCAACGGAGTTCTTCGCTTAAAGTCATGTCCAAAGTATAACGCACTCTGGAGATCTGCTGAAGCGGAACTGCAAAAAATTACATAAAGACATGTTGGTTGTGGCTAAAACTTTGCTATAATGTGCCTAAACAGCGAAACGGAGAAAACGATATAACATGAGCAAGACTGGAAGAAGAGGTGGGCGTCGTAGCCGAGCCAGCCGAAATTCTTTTGTGACCCGTAGCGGTAATACTATTAAGATTAACCGCTCACTCAGCGACAGACTAAAGGCTCGCAAGGACATGTTTGCACGCTCGCGGGCAGCCCGTTTGGCCACGTTGCCTAAGTCGCGAGTTAAGCGTTTCTTTTATCGTTTCCGGCCAAAGCATCTTATGGCGTATTGGTTTAGCCGAGAAGGCGCTATCATGGCGCTTAAAGTCGTTGGTATTGGTATTGTCGTTATGTTTATTGTATTGGTTGGGCTATTTGCCTACTTTCGCAAAGACTTACCGAAACTTAATGATATCTCCGGCGGCAACCTTGGTGGCAGTATTACCTATTACGACCGAACCGGTACAGTAGTACTGTGGCAAGATTATGACGCCGTTAAGCGAATACCAGTGCCCGGCAATCAAATTTCAAATTATGTTAAAGAAGCGACGGTTGCTATCGAAGATAAGAATTTTTATCACGAGGGCGCGTTTAGCGTAACTGGTATTATCAGGGCCAGCTTGCACGATGCCATTAGTAGTGGGAGTGTTCAGGGTGGTTCGACCATTACGCAGCAGGTTGTGAAGCTTAATGAGGACTGGACTGATAATCGTACGATTGCCCGCAAGGTTAAAGAACTCATCCTGGCGGTTGACCTCGAACGAGAATATTCCAAAAATGACATTCTAACAGGGTATCTTAACGTCGCTCCTTATGGCGGTGTTGATTATGGCGTTCAGGCTGCTTCCGAAGATTATTTTAACGAAGACGCAAGCCAGCTGACGTTAGCCCAGTCCGCCATGCTAGCTGCCATACCACAGTCGCCAAGTTATTATTCCCCCTACAGTAGCCCACAGTACAACCCCTCGGTAAGTGAGAACGAGTTTGGCAGGCAAGCTCTGATAGACCGAAAAGACTACATCTTGGCGCAGATGGTTAAACAGCATTACATCACCCAGACTCAGGCGACTGCCGCTCAACAGGTTCATGTGCTAGCCGAAGTCCATACCCAACAGACTAAATATGCCGGCATTAAGGCTCCTTACTTTGTACTTGCGGCTAAGCAGGAACTCGAAAACAAGTATGGAGCAGCAACAGTAAATCGAGGTGGCTGGAAAGTTACTACAACCCTTAATATGACTTTACAGGGTGATGCTGAGCAAGCAATAGCTAACAATGCCGAGAACGCTGATGTTCATGGTGCAGATGAAGAAGCCACGGTCGAAGAAGACGTACAAACTGGTCAAATTATGGCGCTCGTTGGAGGCGTTAATTTCAACAACCCGGATTATGGCCAGAATAATTACGCGGCTGGCGTTCTCATACCACCGGGTTCGAGTTTCAAACCGTATGATTACTCGACGTTAATTAACAACAATAATAACGTTGGAGCAGGCTCAGTACTGTACGATTCTCAAGGACCATTGCCAGGTTATCCGTGCACCAACACAGGTCTACCACCTCCTACCGGAGACGGCAACTGCCTAGAAGACTATGACTTTATTTATCCCGGGCCGGAGCCAATCCGTTATGCCCTTGGTGGCTCGCGAAACGTACCAGCCGTTAAAGCCATGCTTGAGGCCGTACCGAACGATACGAGTCCTGACCACGTCGACTCCATTAATAAAGTCATAAGCACCGCTGACGCGATGATTGATAACCCTTACCAACACAATGCTTATAACTGCTACTCGAATGTTGAACTGACCCAAACCACCCAGTGTTATAGTTCGTCTGCCATTGGTGATGGCGCTTATCTGACATTAGATGATCATGTCAACGGTCTGTCCACCATAGCTCGTGGCGGTGTCGCTATACCACGCACCTTTATACTGAGTATTACTGACTCCAGCGGCAAAACCATCAGTAAATTTACCCAGCCCAAGGGCACTCAAGTACTTAAGCCGGATACCGCCTACATCATGAACAATATGTTGAGTGATCCTAACGCCAGTTATCTGCCGGGCAGCTGTTCAGCTATTACCTGTAGTCAACTGAGTGACGGAGGCTTTAAGTTCCAACGTTACAATGGTTGGGATATTGCTATTAAAACAGGAACCACAAACTACGGGTATGATGGACTTATGACCGCCTGGACCACCAAATACGCAGTGGTCTCGTGGATCGGCAATCATACCCGTAACGTACCGATATCGGAGTCAGCAGAATACGTCACTGAACCCGTGACTCGCGACCTAATCCAAGCATCACTAAACGGCCTAAAGCCTGTCAACTGGGTACAACCATCAGACATTAAAGTCTTGCCGGCCTATGTGCTACGGAAACACATTCACTATGGTGACATTGAGCCCAGCCCGAGCACTGATTTGTACCCATCGTGGTATATCCAAAAAGCGGTTAGTAGCGCATCAGAGACGGTTGATAAAGTCTCTGGCTTGTTAGCCAATAGTTGTACGCCACCGCTCGCTAAAGAAACTGAAGGCGGTGCGGATGTGAATGACTTTTCGATTGATATTTTCTACCCGCCAGGTGGTACTGGTTCAACAACGGTGCCCAACGCTACGACCAGCGATAACGTTCATAGCTGTAGTGACACAATGCCTTCAGTAACGTTAACTGCAAATGAATGTGCCGATCTCACTCAGTGTCAGTTTACAGTTACGGCAACCCAGGGAACGCACCCATTAGCTGGTGGTGCCTACACCACAGCTCCAGCAGGTACTATCTCGATTCTCGTAGATGGCAAGACAGTTCAAACGATTCAAATCCCCAGTGGCGTTAGCCCGTATAGTCCGACGGTGACCCTGCCGGTTAATGCCGGCGATACCGTTACTGCTCAGGTAATCGATAGCGTACTCTACAGTGCCAACGGTAATACTTTGACCGTTCAAGCGGCGCCAACGCCACCGACGACGCCAAGTCCATAAGAGCTATTTACTATTAATCTTTTTCGAGGAACTCGTTTAAAGCCGTGCGCACATCTGGCACACTTTTAAGCATAGGAAGTCTTGGGCCACTCCGTTGGAGGGGACCAATAGCGGCCGTAAAACCGAGTTTTTTGGCTTCGGCCAATCGCTTTTCAATAAGAGGTACGTGACGAATTTCGCCTGAGAGGCCGACTTCGCCAAAGACCACCGCATTGGCTTTTAACTGTAAGCCTTTGGCCGCCGAACCAATCGCCATGCATACAGCTAAATCTGCAGCCGGTTCGCTGAGCCGGATACCGCCAACGATATTAATGTAAATGTCTTGGTCAGCCAATTTCAATTTTGTACGCCGCTCCAGCATGGCCACTAAAAGATTAATGCGGTTTAAGTCTATGCCGCTTGCCGCTCGCTTGGGATAGCCATAGCTGGTCGGGTTAACTAGCGCTTGCACTTCAACTAGTAATGGGCGCGTCCCTTCAAGCGTAGCTAGGACAATTGAGCCATCACTGGCTTGACGTTCTGCCAGCAGTGCCGCCGAAGGATTGTCGACGATTCGTAGGCCACCTTCGGTCATTTCAAAGATGCCGGCTTCATTAGTTGAACCAAAGCGATTCTTGCTTGCTCGTAATATTTTAAAACCGCCATAGACATCACCTTCCAGCTGCAGTACGACATCAACGACATGCTCAAGTACCTTCGGACCTGCAATTGATCCCTCCTTAGTGACGTGACCAACAATAATAACTGCCGTACCAGTTTGTTTGGCAGCCGCCATAATGAGTTGGGTGCTACCAGAAATTTGCGTAAGTGTGCCAGCTGATGAATTAAGAGTGCTGCATGTCAATGTTTGGATAGAATCAACGATAACCAGTTTATACTCGCCACTGGCAATACTCGTTGCAACATCGTCGGCGAGTGTGCTGGTGGCCAGCTGTAATTTACTCTGTGCGACGTGAAGACGCTCTGCTCGTAGCGCTATTTGATGAGCCGATTCTTCGCCACTAACATACAGAACCGTTTGCTTCACAGCAACGTTATCCGCGAATTGCAACAACAGAGTACTTTTACCAATACCGGGCTGCCCAGCAATTAATGTCATGCTACCAGGGACCAGTCCGCCTCCTAGAATAGTGTCAACATCACCCATACCAGTTTTAATTCGTACATTGTCTTTTTTTGCTACTTTGTTAATAGCGGTGGTTTGTAACTTCGTACCATCGGGTCTACCTTTGGGCACTTCATTAAGAGAGACTTCTTCCACGAGCGTGTTCCACTCACCGCAATTAGAGCAGCGCCCGGCCCACGCCACGCTGACCGCTCCACAATTGCTACATACATATCGTATGGTTGGTCTTTTTGCCATCTAGTCCCAGTGTATCACAAGGGTCTGAGGTTCATTTATTCAACCTGACCCGTAACGTTGATAGTCCTATTCGTTGGTGGTCGCGTAGGCTAATTCACCACGCTTGGTTGAGATGTGGAGAATATCGCCCTTAGCATATTTACTGCCGAGTAATTCCAAAGCTACATGGTCTTCAATAGTATCTTGAATGAGTCGACGCAGTGGTCGAACCCCATTTGGAGCATCATAACCGTTCTCAAGAAGATACTGCTTGGCGGCAGGAGTAAGTTCAATACTAATGCCATGCTTAAGTAGCCGACTACGCAGCTCATCAGCTTGTAAATCGATAATCTTATAGATGTCTTGTTTGGTGAGCGCTCGGAAGACAATAACTTTATCGATGCGGTTAAGTAGTTCTGGACGCATTGCTTTTTTTAGCTCAGAGAGCACCTTATCGCGATTAGCGTCATGTAACTCTAGAAGATTCTTCATGTCATTAGCATTGGTAGCGTGAAAGCCAAAATTAGCTTCTTTTTGGAGTTTTTCGGCGCCAATATTACTCGTCATGATAACGATCGTATTAGTGAAATCAATGCGCCGTCCTTTAGCATCAGTTAAATACCCATCCTCGAGAACCTGTAACAACATATTAAAAACATCGGGGTGAGCCTTCTCGATTTCATCAAAAAGCACAAGGCTGTACGGTTGCCGGCGGATCTTATCAGTTAATTGGCCACCATCATCATAGCCGACATACCCAGCTGGAGCACCAACTAAACGTGATACATTGTGGTGCTCACTAAATTCACTCATGTCGATCTTTACGAGAGCTGACTCGCTCCCAAAGAACTCCCGGGCTAAAACTCGAGCTAGTTCAGTTTTACCGACTCCAGTTGGCCCAAGAAAGACAAATGAACCAATTGGACGATTAGCGGCACCTACACCTACACGGTTACGGCGAATTGCTCGAGAAACAGCCTCAACTGCTTCGCTCTGGCCAATAACATGTTTACTGAGTTTTTTCTCTAGATTTATTAAATATTTAGCTTCGGCTCGAATAACTTTTGTCACGGGCACACCAGTGATTCGAGCTACGACAGCCGCCACATCTTCGTTAGACATAGTAAGACGTTTTGAATTTTTAGTCGTTTGGGACAGCTTTTCAAGTTCTTTAGCAATTTGACTTGCGCGGGTTTTATATTCAGCCGCTTTAGCATACTCTTCAGTATCGCTGGCCTCATCTTTGCGCGTATTAACAAGTTTTAGTTCTTTTTGGAGGCGTCGCACCTCTGGCGAAGTCTTGCCCTTATTAACGCGTAAATGAGCAGCTGTTTCGTCTAGTAAGTCTATGGCTTTATCTGGCATAAAACGATCGTTTATATAACGCTTTGCTAGATTAACAATATCTATTAGCACTGCGTCGTTGATACTTACGCCATGAAACGCTTCGTAATGTTTGCGCAGACCCTTTAAGATCGCAACCGTCTCAGGTACTGTTGCTTCAGGTACTTGAATCGGCTGGAAACGCCGCTCGAGGGCCATGTCTTTTTCAATATGCTTCGTATACTCAACGGTAGTCGTGGCACCAATAACTTGAATCTTACCACGAGCTAAAGCTGGTTTTAGAATATTACCAGCATCCATAGCTCCTTCGGCAGCTCCTGCGCCAACAATCAAATGGAGTTCATCGATAAATACGATTGTCTTATTATCACTTTCAAGCTCACTGAGAACTTTTTTCAAACGTTCCTCAAATTCGCCTCGATACTTAGTCCCGGCAATCATGCCAGCTAGGTCAAGTACGACGATTCGCTTATCAAGCAAACTGTCCGGCACATCTTCGCTGATAATTCGTTGCGCAAGCCCCTCGACAATCGCCGTCTTCCCAACGCCCGGTTCGCCAATTAATACTGGGTTATTTTTGGTTCGACGGTTCAAAATTGTAATAACGCGCTTTAGCTGATCTTCACGGCCAACAACAGGATCCAGTTTGCCCTCTTTAGCTTCGGCGGTAAGGTCGTTACCATAAAAATCAAGAGCTGTTTTTCGTGCTTTACGAGCTCCTCTACGCCGAGAGCCAGAACCGACGTTGCCAGTGCCGTCGTTGTCCTCATATTGTTGACGATTCAAGAATTGCTCAAGTTCATTCAATAGGGCATCTACATCAACGTTCATATCACGCAGTAGTACCGTCGCACGAGCATTCTTTTGGGTGAGAATACTGTACAGAATGTGCTCAGTACCACAAAAATCTTGATTATAATCTTGGGCAACATCGTAAGCCATCTTTAGCGTCAATTTAGCCGTCTCGCTGAGACCTTTGGCGCCCATATTAATAACAACTGTTTTCGGTGTTAAGTTCAGCGCTAGGCGTGCCCGATCAAGAGTGACTCCGGCGCCTTCTAGAACTTTTGACCCCATGCTTGTGTCCTGAGCAAGTAATCCAAGCAGTAGATGTTCAGTGCCGATGTAGGCACTGCTAAAACTGCGCGCGATAGCGTCAGCGTGTTTTAGGCTGCTCAGCGCATTATTGGTTAAATGATTCAAGAACTCTTGAAAATCAGGACTTTGTGGCATCATAGATTTATTCTCTCACTTTCAACGATGATTTGAAATGATCGTTACTACTATGATATCGTTTTGGCACTCATGAGTCAAGAGTGCTAACCATAAAAATGATCCCCTCTTAAAAATCCTACTTTTTCACTTGAGTTTACAGAACAGTTGTTTCTGGAGGATGCTCAGCACCAGGACTTTTTTGCTTGATAATTATCATGGCCAGTAAACTGGCGGTTATGGCAAAGCCAGTAGCAATATAGAAACCAACACGGAAGCCATGGACAGTTGCCGTTGCTACGACAGCTGGAGAATTAGAGTGCACGTGCTGCAGGTACCGAACCGTACTTGAGGCTACGAGACCAGTTAGAATTGCTAGACCAAGTGACCCACCTATTTGCTGAGCGGTATTAATTAACCCTGAAGCTAAGCCGGATAAGTGGGCAGCTACACCACTGGTAGCGGCTACAAGTACGCTTACAAACGTGAAGCCAAGTCCAAAACCCATAACAATCATGCCGGGCATAATGTGCAAAAGATAACCACCTGACACCGAGATATGGCTTAGCATATACAAACCAATAGCGGTGAGTAAAGGTGCGAAGACCAGCAGCGGCTTATAGCCTAGACGCTTAATTAAACGCGGGGCATTCGTGGCAGCGATAGCAATTGCAATTGGGACGACTAAAAAACTGAGTCCTGTGCGCACTGGTGAATAGCCCAAAACATCTTGGAGGTATAACGAGCTAAAGAAAAACACCGAGAATAAGCTGGCGGCATTAAGTAGCTGAATAACGTTAGCGCCTGAAACATTGCGGATTTTGAAGATTGATAACGGCATCAGGGGATGCTTTGACCGACTTTCATTGATAATAAAGGTTATCAATAATACTGCACTAGCTATGAAAC
>DATKHF010000002.1:0-23225 GCA_035510355.1 Saccharimonadales bacterium (SeqCode)
TCTTCGGCCTTTCTAAACCAAGCCAGTCTAATCCTAGCTCCATACACTTGAAGCTGCTTCTGTGTCATTGTTCTTGTACTCACTTTCATTACTCCTTTCTATTGTATTGAAAGTGTCCAAGATGTTCGGTGCCTTAAGACATGAACCGCTTTTGAGATTGACATTTTTTTGATTACTTTTCCCGCATTTAGAACACCACTTTTATGCCCTCTATATTATATATAGATAGGGGGGAATATTTAGGGCATATTAACAGATTGAATGACAGCCAAACTATTTGATCTGGGCGTCAAGTAATTTTAGAGACACTTTTGACCGACATTCGAGGCGTACTATGTGGGGTATAGACAACTATTCTGTGGAATAGATTAATCTAGTTCGAATCTCTCATCCTCAGCCATGAGAGACGAAGACGTTCAAAGGCCACCTTTTGCCTCTGTTGTGGAAGAGTCGGAAGGTTTAGGTATTCAGCTTCAAGCTCAGGATAAGCCTCTGCGATGTGTTCTAGGAACGGGAACGATGTTATTTGGAGCTTACCGTTCATAAGTATGGGGTTTTGCCCCAAGTTCGATAGCACTTCTTTTTTAGCTTGAATATCACCGCCTATAAACTTCTCACGCCCGTGAACAGCCAACTCTAGAAACTCTACTGTACTGTCGTACCAGTTATCGGCTCTTTCTTTAGTTTCGACTAATTCCTTCTCTAATTGTTTTATTTCTTTGTCCAGATCTTTTTTCTCTTCTTTAAACTGTTCGTCATCTATAAGCTCTTTAGCGGCCATCTTAATAAGTCGCTTCATTTCCTTGTGGGCAGCCTCGATAGCCTTATTTTGAGTCTCTAAGATATTGTTTATGTCGGTAGTTTCAATCTCATTATTTTGCTCAAGTGTTTCAAGTGCCCACTCCTTAAATTGGGGCAATATTGTGTACTTTCCGAGTAATTGTATAAATTGTTGCTCTAGAGTGCCTTCAGTAACATATTTGGTTTGCGAGCAGCCACGAGCTCCAGTACAGTGGTAATAAGTATAAGTTTTGCTTGTTCCGTTCTTATAACGCTTTGTTTTCTCTTCGGCGGTTATCATGCAACCACACTCACCGCAATGTAATAATGGCCTAAAGGTAAACTCTTTCTTGGTGTTATAAATACGAAAATCTTTGCGACCTAAAATACTCTGAACATGATTGAACTCATCCATAGTTACCATTGCGGGATAAGATGCGTCCTCGTACTCGCTGGCAGAACCAGGTATTGGAATTTTTCCGGCATATCGAATGTTGGTAAACATATTATAGATAGCATTTCGTGATACATACCCACTAGAGTATCGCTTGTTGCCTCTTGTACGATAACCCCACTGATTATTAGCAACGTCTGTTACTTCGGGCACACTATATTCACCTGTAAGCATTAAGTCCCACATCTGACGCCTAAGATTAAACCTTACTTCATCTTTTGCCATAATGGTTCGACTAGAATCATTAGGGTTCAATACATTTATGTAACCCTCTAGAGCCCTTCCTGTAAGCTGACCACTCTTGCGACGTTCCTCGTTTCCACGCTTCACATCTTTACTAAGCTTAGACGAATAATATTGTGAGTGGCTCATGACATTTTGTAGCATCATTATGCCCTCTGGCGAGTTATCAAAAAAGTATGAACCAAATTTCAGATCTTTAATTAGACCAGTACGTATGCCGTAAGTAATGACTGCTGCATCAACCTCATTACGGGATAATCTATCTGGGTGCCATGCTACTATGCCATCTGCCTCATTGTCACGAAGCATTTGCATCATTTCCTCAAAGTCAGGCCTACCGGGCTTGAAAGCACTCATACTCTCTTCGAGCCACTTAACAACACTTATGTCTGGGAAAAGCTCTTTAATCTTACGTTTCTGAGCAGGTATAGACAGCGTTTGACGTTCCACGCTTTCGGTAGATTTTCGGATATATGCTACGTATCTTAATTTACTCATATTTTTCCTAACTAAAAGGACAGCTCCCGTTGACCCATACATTCCTGACGGAATTTCTGGAGGAGCTGCCCATAACAGCCAGAAATAAAAAAGCCGTCAGAATTCGAATGGGTCAACACAGTCATTATATACCTACGTCAAACTATTTAATATTTTCTGCATTAGGCCATATCTCTTCAATAGCTTTATGTATTTCGTTATTTGTATTGCTTATTTCATTTACCCCACCACCTGACTCACTATTGTTTGCGATATTGGGGTAGACGAGTCTAGCACGCTTATCATTTGGGTCTTGCTCTTCGGTTATCAATCCTGCTTGGTTGAGCATTGGTAAAATTTGTTGGCGAAGCGAAATAGCGTCCATCATGCGTCCGTATACTTTATAATGCTTATTCATTATTTCCTGCCTCGTAATACCAAGTATGCCAGTCATATCGGCAAAATCTGGGGTACGGTCACCGTTTTTTTCTTTAAAAGCAGTCAAAATAACATCCTCGTAAAGCCGGTAGACATACGGCGGAATGTTAAGCTCTTGAGCAATTGAGATCTTTTCCCATATTTCAAAAGCCTCATCAATGTCAGATCTTTCGGCAACAATACTATATCCTTCGTTTTTTCGTTGTCCAATATTCAGCAAGGCAAATATTTTACTTAAAGAGACCAACCTCTTAATGTCTCGCTGGTGTCTTGGCTTCAACATAGATACTGAGCCAAAAAAGCGTTCCTCGATATATCCCTGGTCTTCGACGGTTATACGAATATTTTCAATTTCCGCGTCTTTAATTGCCTGGATTCTACCTTTTAACTGTTGTCGTGGTGCATTTAGCTCCGTGTAGTCCCAGTAAGCATCACGGTCGGCCGATTTTTTAAGCGATGCTATAATACCTTCTCGTATTTTTTCTTGTGTAATCTCTGGGCTTAGTAATAGAAATCGAGTTGCTTCCTGTTCATCCATTCTTAGACCCGCTGAACAAAAGATAACGGCCGGATATCCCCGTAAAACAATTTTCTTAGCCCTTAGCCCATGCTTTTGCTGTTTATCGGTAATCTGTACCTTTATCTCTTTTTTGTCGTGCGATAGTAAAGGCCTCAGATGCTCTAGTAGCATTGTGTGTGGCTGGTCAAGGAATATGATGATTTTACGTGACAGATCTACTAAGTACTCCTCGGTCTCTTCGTTGTACTCTGACGCACTGTGAAAAAATGAAGTAGGACTTACGTAGCCTAGCTCCAATACATCTTCTTCGGGGAATAGTTTCGCAACCTCAATCGGAATAAAACTTTTACCCGATGAGCTAGGAGCGTTGAAACTTAGGTTAAATTGAGAGTCTTCTGTATACGCTGACAGCTGACAAAGAAATGCTACTAATTTGTTTATGTCGTCGTGTTTAATAGTTGTACCAAGAATTTGTATCAGACCCTCAGCACTTAGTGATGGGTATTTTTTTATCATACTTTTTTCTCACTATTAACATCGAACTTTTCGGCCAATCTCTTTACCAACATTGCTAACGCCATACCCTGTGTTAAAGCATCTTCTTTCGATAAAGTCTCGCCGAATTTGTCGAAGTAAATTTGCTGGTATTTAGCAATCTGATTGTCAGTTAGGCGCATAATTTGACCTCTTTTCTTCTACTACTTTCGAGTAACGCCGGTATTGCCGAGCTATTAAGTCGGAAATTCCGTGATGATGGTATTCCAGCTCGTTTGACACCAACCAGATTATGTCTAACTAATACTTTTACCGCTCTTTGCTGCTGGGCCAGACTTAACCCAGTTGCTTCTTTTAGGACTGCAACAGTTTGAGGCGACCAGCTAGCGCTTTCTGTCTTATTGCTGTTATGGTGAATCAAATAGCTAAGCACTATCCCTGCATTCACCGAACCCAGAGCCTTACTAAGTTCTGGCTGATAGTTATATTTTTGATGTTGATTGCTCAACCTAGATGTTGAGTCTGATTTAAGTTCCTCCATGGAAACTCCTTTGTTTGGAGGGCTTAAATAAAAAGCCCCAAAATTAAAACATTTAAGCTTTTCATTTGGGACTTTGCTAACAATTGTCTTGTTTAAGCACTGGGGCTGTTATCCCCGAGAGAGGTTTTATTCTCTCTGTAGTCAAATGCATTTTACCATATACAGTAACAATTCCACAAGCCAGACAGTATAATGTTCGCAGGTGGTTAAGCCACTTCGACCTAAACCGTAAGGCATGGTCGAAAATCTATCGAAAAGTTTGAGCTCGTCGTCAGAGCCTTCTTTTCGATAGTTGTAACTGGAAACGGTTGCAGGTGCGTAAGCATCGCTGGCGGCGGGCTTTTATGTTACCGCGCAGCCCAAGCAAAGGATTTAACATGCAGCTACAAAAGAAATTACTACGTAAGCTAAAGGGCTTCCGCAAAGGCAATAAGCGGTTAATACTGGGTCTGCACCCCCTCGAAATTATAATTATCATTGTTGTTCTAGTAGGTGGTGGCGTCGGCGTGATTTATAAAGATACAGACTTTATAAGCAATCATTCCGCAAAAGTAAAATCAGCAGTCAAATCAGATGCTTCTAGTCCACCAAAGCAGGCTGCAGCTACTACGTCGAGTCCAAAACAAACAACTAGTAGTTCGACAGTAAATACTTCTACACCAGCACAGGATAGTTCTACAACTCCTAACACAGCCCAGTCAGATGCCATAACTAAATGTGAAGCCGGAGAGCAGTTAACGCAAGGGATTGAAACTGGTGATTATAATGTGGGTATCTCCTCTATAAGGGATAACGGAATAAGTGTAGTAGATAGCGATATCAACGAGTTACAAACACTAATTGCTGGACTTAGTACTGACCCCCCATCAACGACTCAGCAGGATGTTAATAATGAATTAAACGCCATACAAAACGTTATTGCATATTGGAATGGACAAATATCTCAAGAAAACAACCAGATTACACAGCAGCAAGACATATCTGCCGGAGACCTTGCGACTAACTGCCCATCATTAACTCTAATCGCCGAACATCAGCTCGTACCAGCCCTGCCTGGATATACAGAGGGTAGTCCCTGGAACCCTTAGAGATGAATAAAATGAAGAAGATAATCAAAAAACTTACAATGCATAAATACTTAATGGGCGGGGCTGCGTTGCTTGTATTAGCCATGGCATCTGGGTCTGTTTATGGAGTAGCTCACTTTGAGAAAAGTAAACATCAACCACTTGTTACTAGCCCTGTGACAACCAAGCTAGTTACGAGCAAAGTTACGACACCTACACTTACACCTACAACGACAATAACACCAACTTCGGTAGCTCCTACAACTATACCCACGAAATCATCCGATACCTCACGACCTAGTCAAACAACGAGCCTTGCGTCTTGTAATGAAGATTATTCAGACGAGATTGCAATAGAAAATAATAGCTATACGGCGGGCTTAGCTGGCCAAACTGCCGGCGTTCCTGACATTCAAAGTTCAATCAGTAGCATTAACTCAGAAATTGCTCAATATAACAGCGACCAGGATCCTTCATGGCTGAGTTCAATAGCAAGTCTTACGTCAGGGGTAAACTCAGAGATAACAAACTCTAACTCTATGGTGAGTAGCCAAAACGATGAGATAAATAGTGACTACCAGGACTTTCTGTATGGTTTTGCAAATGTAAGCCACTGCTCAAATCCTGGGCCAGAGCATCAACTTATACCATTGTTACCTGCTTATACTACTGGTGCTGTTTGGATCCCATAAAAGTTAGCAATGCACAGACAATACTCTTTTTTATAGTGATGCGTGTTTTACAGATACCAAAATTTTAGAGAATGAGCTAATACTTATAGTACCTCTGTTTAGACACGCGCATATATACTCGATATACGAATAGATATACTAAGCATTCTTTATTCGTGGTCGCTTACATATCTCTAAATTTGTAAATATCAAATGAATGCTTAAGAATTACTTGAATTGACACATGTCATTAATTATTTTATATATAGTCTGACTTTATACAACACATTCTATTGATGTAGTCTAGTCTCACTACCTTGCTAATGTTTATCCGATTGAGTGTTGGATAGTAGCCTTAATCTTTTTTCTAGGTGTTGCAAGGCCTCTAGTGACATTAAAGGTATAGTTCTGATTGTTATCTATTGTACGGTTATCTTGGTAGTTGTGATTATTCTTAAGTAAAAAGATGATAAATGGCCAATTCTTAGCAGTAAGTCCTTCCTCGACTAAATTGGCCTCTATGATTTCGTTCCTTTTTTTTAGTAAATCCTGCGTGAGGGGCTTGTTACCATTTAAGCCGAGCCAGTATTCAAACTTGGCCTTGCTATATTCTAGTAATTTGTATAACTGTATCTGGGATTTGATGTTGGGGTTCGATTCTAGAAGTCCTAGTTGATGTGTTAGTTCAGCATTTAACCATGTACTATCGTACTTATTTTCTTCAGTATTTGTTTGGAGTGAGTTCGGAGTATTCTCGGAGTTTTCTAATACTACTCCTTTATCAGTATTTACTACCCCTGTTGATGATTTAATTATCAAATTAGTTTTTGTCATGTCTATATTATATAGGAGTGCGGAGTAGTTATACAGAATATAGCCAGATATTAACTTAATACCTTATTCGGCATTGCTTAGTTTTGGGTGGTGGGGTGTTGAAATGAAATAATGCTTTAAGTTGTTTGTTCGTATTTGCTGCAACGGAGTATATTAAAAGCAAGGAGTGGCTATGGACACGAATAATCGTTGGATGCCAGGACTTATAGCAGTGTTGATAGTCATTGTCATTAGCGTAGGTGGCTACGGTATCTTCAGATACCATAAAGACCATTCTACGGTACTGCCGCCTCCATCTACTTCCCCGGGTGTTGGTCAGGACGGCTCTGGAGGCAATCCAACTAACCCATCTCCAACCCCAGCACCAACACCAAGTTGCTGGACAGCAACGCAATCCTGGAATGAAATAGGTCAAACTGGGTGCGTTACCTTTACTGGCTATGCCGACACCTCTGATAGTGGGCAGATGTACTTAAACCAGGATAGTAGCGACTACGCTGATGGTTTTTCGGTCTGGATTCCGTCAGGTGAATCTTTTGGACAATCAGTCCTTAGCCAATACTCAGGCCAGTCCATTAGTGTCAGTGGCACTATTACACAGTACAAAAACGCGCCAGAGATTGAGGTAACAAGTGCTTCACAGATACAACTAGCACAATAGACAAAATCGTACTGGATGGTTAATCAATATATAGTGAGTTAGGTGGTGGGGTAGGCTATTAAATTAGTCGGAAATTGGTTAATCACGGCCAGCCAAGCGTTTTACAATTCAGGGGCGAATAACGCTTGTACGCCAGTTAATACTTCATGCAATAATCGTAGATCTAATTTACCTTTTCGTTTTTGGATAATAGTTTCTTCGGCAGTGAATAATTTATCTGGACGAACATAGCTAGTTACCGGTAGGCTGCCATCAGAAAAATCCGAGCTGGATAGTTTAATTGCTTTGTTGCTAGCAGATGACTTAGAAGTTACTTGGCATAGAATTAAATCCCTATGTTCCACTAAAGCCAACACTACAGCTGGTCGTAGCTTATTACCCGATAGATCCGAAAATGGAAAAGGGACAGCCACTACGTCACCGACTACAAATTTGCCCATGCGGCAGCTTCCTCGGGTGTATCCCACTCTCTTGCAAGTACTTTTTGACTTAAGGCAAGTGTTTCGCTAATCTCTCGTTTGCTTTTCTTTATAGGAGTAACCTTAAGCCCACTTGGAGTAACTTTAATTTCGACATCTTTTTCAATGCCGCTTTCCTCGAGCATTACTTTTGGTATACGAATCCCTTTTGAGTTACCGATTGCTACAATTGTTGCTTTCATTGTAATTACATTATAAGCACTCGATTGATTTTTGTCAATACAACTGTGCGGTACGGGACTCAACCTCGATGCCCAGCCAATAGTATATATTTTACAGCTTATCCACTAAGTATTTTGCCTGACTTTTAGTGTTAGACTATACATATGGCAGACAAATCCGCTTCACAGCAAATAGACGACATTATCACAAATTCTGATGACTGGCGAGGTAAAATGTTAGCACAGCTGCGCGCCATAATTTTAGAAGCTGATCCAGCTATTATTGAAGAAGTGAAATGGAAAAAACCATCTAAGCCTGAGGGTGTTGCTGTTTGGTCGCTTGATGGGAATCTATGTATGGTAGATATCCTCAAAAATGCAGTCCGCATAAACTTCCCGAAGGGCGCACAGCTAAAAGATACTAATAAGCTATTTAATATGCGCTTGGACAGTAAAACAGTTCGCTCAATCGACTTTTCCGAAAATGAAACTGTTGATAAAGCATCATTAAAGAAGCTAGTCATTCAAGCCGTCACTGCGAACAAAGACCGAAAAGGTTCCTGACCAACCTGCTCAAGTAATTGATCGAAGTTCGAAACCAAGCTTAATTATGATTCTGTTTATTGTTTTCGAACGATCGTATATATGTGTGTGATTCTATACCTCTTAAAGGAATGTTTTATGCTTTATAGGTGTTCTAGTAGAGCAGTAGCAAGTCTAGGATTATTCATCGCTTCCAGCAACGCATTTGTCGTCAAACCTATTTCTATAAGGTGAGCTTGAGCTGTTCGTGTAGGTTGATTGTCGCCAATTACTCTGTACGAGCCTAGACTTATATCTAAGTCACTGACAGACATTAAATTATTCATGGCTGCCATAGTCCCATAATGGCTACTGGTCACCTGTATAACGTCGCTATCAGCTAGATTAAAGCCCTCACCGAGTACCTGTGGGTTATTCATTAGCGACCTATAACCGTTGTAGACTCCGGTCTGTTTGGAACCATCTTCTCGAAGCGCCTGAGGTGGTGCCAAGACTACCAGTCTTGTGCCATTTTGGTGTTGCATTTCCAAATATGAAGTTGTATCTGGCAAGAATCGCACCCCGTAACGATCGTGGCCAGAGGAAATAAAACCATTTGATATACCTGAATCGACAAATAATTCGAGTTCATTTTTAGCTTCGGGTGCAAAACTCGCAATCTTTTCACGTTCCGCGTCTTTTAAAAACCGAAATGGGTTAACAGTTGCAACAATAGGTTGTTCTAGCCCGTGAATTTCTGCATATGCCAGTGCCGATTTTATGCGTTCAAAGGGGGCATTATTTGCTGCTCCATCAATCTTAACTAATGTTTTTGGCAAACGTTGCATTTTGTTGATTTCTTCACGAGCAAATACAACAGGGCCACCGCCACGCATTTGTAGTTTATCCCCCAAATTCATAACTTCAGATTCGGCACCCTCCGGTACCTTCAGACGAGGTATTGCAGCTACGTTAGCAGCCCAAAGTGCCACCATCCTCTCGGGTGCACCATCATCGCTAGCATCATGTGGTAGCCGTCCTTCTTGAAGGCGCCAGCGTTCTACGATTACGCCACTTTTGGCTGGATCAGGATGTAGTAAAGCCGCAATACCAAGACGATCTTCGACTGGCAAGCCAGCTAGTCGGTCTGCGCTAACAATATAAAGTATTGACTCGTGATTAGAAAGCTCAGACAAGATTGGACCCGAAATCTGACTAGCAGCCTCTAAAGATGCCTGGCATACTTCTGGCTCGCCTACAAGTTGCTCGGCACCAGTCATTTCAACTCTCTCCTTCTCTTATGTTATATTACTATACACTCTTCTTTAATTATTGCGAATATATATAGTGCGGCTCGGGGGCGAGTTTTGCACTAAAAAAATTTACATTTTATCGGTATCTTGGTATAATAATATAGTCACTGAGGTGATTATACGCGGGGCTGAATTTTAAGCTCGACGTTGGACTTTATCGGTTAGATCAGCAGATCGCTTGTCAGCGTTATAGGCAAACCCTTTACAGATGCAAATCTTAAAGACCGCGCAGTAGCATACGTTAGCGACAAGATTAATACTCTTGCAGCTGCATTTATGCCACTCGCATCAGCTACAGTTTAAGTATTGTAGCCGTGCCGCGCATGACACCTGATAGTGCAAAGGCACGTTATATCATCAGGTCGCTCAGCTAGAAGTATCCTAGCTAGCTGCTAAGACTTTGGATTGCTGGAATAAGATGTTTGTTCGTTTCGATACTTATTCCTTAAGACAGTAAAACGAACTATACCTGTAGAAGACTAACCAAGATAAACCGACGGACCCGATGGCAGTAATCGGCAGCTCCACCATAAGAACATCAATTATTAGATTGGTGTTTTTATTTGGTTCAGTTTACTTCATTAAACTATAGATACGCGGCCGCGTAGAGTTGATGCCACTGCACCAAACTAAGTGTTTGGGCCCGCTGCGTTGGAGCGATATCGGCAGACTGCAAAATCTTGATTGTTTGATCGCGACTAATATGGAGACCGGCGCTCAGACTATTAAGTAGGGTTTTGCGGCGCTGGCTAAAGCCGGCTTTAACAAGCTGGAAAAACTGTTTAGTATCAACCTCCTGGAACAATGGCGTAGCGCGACTCTTTAGGATTAAGATCTGGGAATCAACCTTGGGCGGGGGCGTAAACAACTCAGCTGGCACTACTTCCCCAAGCGAAACCTCATAATAAAACTGTACGGCAACAGCAATGAATGACAGAGCTCCTGGCCTAGCGGCTACCCGTTCAGCGACTTCTTTTTGAACGAGCAGTGCCGTGACGTCTGGCTTATACGGTGTTTCGGTTAATAGGCGCAACAAATAAGCGGTAAGGTAGTAGGGGATATTAGCGACAATCTTATAATGTTCGGGTAGATATGAAAAATCATATGTTCGAATATCTCCTTCCTGAATGAAGATTTCACTACTTGGTCGGTCGTCATACTTGGTGTGTAGTTTTGTAATCAGTCCTGGGTCATATTCAAGTGCTAACACCTCAGCGCCACAGCTTAACAATATATCAGTTAACGTGCCGAGTCCCGGGCCAATTTCTAGTACATACTCACCGCTCTGAACATTAGCCGCTTGGCACATCGCTTCGAGAACACTCGTATCATGTAGCCAGTGTTGACCGAGAGATTTTTTCGGGATTACGGAATCGTGTGCTGCCATAGATCCTACAAATCTACTGGCCCGGTGGATAGGCACTTAAGCCCTCTTTGTAGTAACAGCCGGGGTTTTGTGAGGCTATACCACCTGATGAAGCATTGGTATTTTCAATAATTGCAGTATCTTGAACCTCTGGTGGAGCCTCATAGGCATAAGCGTATCCGGTGTTTAATCTATCCCAAGTTCCCGCACTAAACTGGTAGGCTCCGTAATACCCATTTCCCGTATCGTCCTGATAATTACCGCCCGACTCACACGATCGCAGCTTATAGAGCCAGGTTGCTAAATCACCACCAAGCGAGGCAGTACCGATGGCTAGAATGCGAGTAACTGGTGGTTGGGTAACAACTGTTTGGATTGGCGTACGACCCACTGGTACTCCATTTTGAAGCTGCACTTCATAGGTTACTAACTCAACGCCTGCACTACCTGCCTGTCTGACAGCGCTCGTACCAATGGTTAGGCTACTATCGGGTATACTCTGAACCGGTGCCGGTATAACTTGTGAAACGGTTTGAATAGTGGTTCCATGATGCAACAAAAAGACCTGCATATTTGCAGTAATCGGAGTGCTCGGAGCGGGGTCTACACTATCGCCCTTCCCGAGTACTACATGCTTATCGGCAAGCAAAGCACCAACGGTAGCGTCATGAGTACGAGTTACCGTTTGCGTCCCATAGACATTGAGGTTAATAGGCGTAGCTCGATTAATCACTACCTGGGAGGCAACCGAGTTACTGTTGACAATGTTGGTGGGTGTGCTCTCCGTGACCCCATCTTCTGGATACAGAGTTATACCAGCTTGTTCGACAATACTGCGAGGCGTTGCGGCAGCACTCAGCGTGTGCGTAATTTGACCATCATCAACAATTTCTACCGGCAGAGCCCGGTAGATATTAATGCGAAAATTATCTTCATTAATTTGGGCAGATAGAGCTGGCTCTACAACATCACCTTGATTGAGCGTAATGTGCAGTTTAGCGAGTAGCAGACCAACTGTACGTTCATTAGTTGGTACCGTTTGCTGCTCATGATCATGCGTGATAATAACAATATAGGAAGTGATCGGTTTGAATTTAGGTTTACCGCCATTAAGTAGCAAAAACCCGACGAAAGCAATAATACACAGCGCCAAAAAAGTGGCCACCGGTATCATAACTGGATGGCGACGGAGTCGTCTGAAGGCACGAGTATTCGCTCGATGCTGACGACGAACCCGTATTTGAAACCTGCGGATTTTTTTATGCATAGTTGACTTAAGCTTTATGAGGTAAACCATGCCGTTTATAGCACGTTGTTTAAGAATAAAAAGCCAGGCCTTATTGTATCAAACCACCGGAAGGCCTACCAGAGCAAGCAGTAGGTCTGATTCGGCATTTTTTTCGTTTAATGTATGGTAGTCGATCCATTGGGCATCGGTGATTTCAAAGCGCTGCAAATGAAGTGTTGGCTCGCCAGTGATCGTAGCCATAAATATATGTACATAAAAATGAAAACCTTTAATATGAACCGGCATTTCTTTCAGTAAACGTAGCTTATCTGGAGCCAGCGTCAGTCCAACTTCTTCATGTACTTCACGCAGTAATCCATGCTGCGGTTCTTCCCCTCTGTGCAAACCGCCACCCGGCAATGACCATCTGGAGCTATCAGCCACCCAGCCTCGTACCACCAGTAACTTCCCTGTATCATTAATCAGTACAAGACGCGTTCGGTGGCTATCGCGTAAATACACCCACAACAACGGCCACGTCAGCCAATAACCAATCCGGCCAATCCCAGTCCATACATTCACTATAATTTCTCCAATGGTGCAAAACTGATATTGAGTTTCTTGGTGCCTCTGCCCTTAAAATAAACCGCAGCGTTATCTCCATCAATTTCCATTACTGTGCCGACGCCAAAAATTTGGTGTCGAACGGCATCGCCTTCATTGAGCTCCGGAATATAGCGAGGTTCGCTATCAGCCTGAATGCCTGCCGAGTCATTGACTGGGAAGGCGGAAATTGGAAACGCACTTTGCGAGTCAGTCTGGGCAAATTCACTATCTATTTCACTTAAAAAACGACTTGGTGGGTTATGTTGCAGGCCGCCGTACAGCATACGACTACTGGCATATATCATGTAAAGTTCTTGTCTAGCCCGGGTCATACCAACGTAACAAAGCCGACGCTCTTCTTCCATTTCAGCTTGATCATAGAGCGCTCGGCTATGTGGAAAAATCGACTCTTCTAGGCCGACCATAAAAACAACCGGAAATTCTAGGCCTTTAGCGGCGTGTAGGGTCATCAGGGTTACGGCATTACCGTCAAAATCAGCTTGATCAATGTCACTAATAAGCGCTACTTCTTCCAGAAAACCAGCCAGACCAACGTCCTGGTAAGACTGAGCCACACTAAGTAGCTCTTTAACGTTTTCTTGACGTGATTCGCCTTGCGGTGTGCCGTCATCGAGGTAATTAAGATAATCAAGGCGGCGAACCAATGAGTCAATCAGGGCGGCCGGGGGGGCTTCATCCATGACTTCCCGCAGGGCATTTAACATATCTCCGAGACCACCTAGTCCTTGTCGAGCCTTATTAGTGAGCGAGCTACACTGTTCTACCTCAGTTAAGCCTTCTACTAACGAGCGGCTAGTGGTCTGTAGCCACTCATAAAAATTGTCGATGGATTTAGCACCAACCCCACGAGTTGGTATATTGACGATGCGCTCAAAACTGATACGATCAGCCGGTTGATAAATCAACCGTAAATAAGCCATCAAGTCTTTAATCTCTTTACGGTCGTAAAAGCGTACACCTCCCACAATGCGATACGGAATGCCGTAATGAATAAACGTTTCTTCAATGGAGCGACTTTGGGCGTTGGTTCGATATAAAACTGCATAGTCGCGGTACCGACGCAGTCCACTGTCAATGCCGTTGCGCAGTCGGCGAACAATTGCCTCGCCTTCAGCCCGTTCACTTTGGACTTGGAGAATTTGAACCGGCAAACCACCCTGTTCGACCGTCCATAGTTTTTTATCCGATCGCTGGACGTTTTTGGTGATGATTGCCTGGGCAGCATCTAAAATGTGTTTCGTAGACCGATAGTTTTGTTCAAGCTTAATAACTGTGCAATCAGGATGGTCTTTTTCAAAGTTCAAAATATTGCGAAAATCTGCGCCTCGCCATGAATATACAGAGTTATGAACAGCCACTCCAGATGCAATATAATTATGAACCTTCCCAATATCGAGGTCATACACAAAGCCGGTATAGTCCTCTTTACTAACCTCTATGACTCGATCATTTATCAGCTCATCATCCTTCATCACGGGAATTTCCATATCTGGATAAACTTGGCCAGCCGGCATAAAGTGAAACTTCTGTTTAGTCATAAAGGCGTACTTATTAAACCTGGCTTTGCCAGTATCCTCATTTTTAATTTTTTCGATTAACTGCTCAATCTTGCCATAATCAAGATTCTGAACCTCCGCTCGAAGCGTGCCGGCTCGACCGGCTCTTACTGTATAGTCCAGCTTCTCAAAACCCTGTAGATCTCGTCGGTCGGTCGTATTAACAGAAACTCTACTAGCTGCCCAACTAGTATTATCCGAAATTTGTTTATTTCCCCCAAAGAGAACTATATTTATATTCACGCTTTTACGGCCATTTCTTGTTGTGGCTTGAGGTATAAAATGCGGATAATCAAATGATAAACCTATGTCTGTCATCAATTTTGCAGCTCTCTCTTTAGTGTCAATTGCTTGATACAACGCGTCAATATATTCTTGGCCGAGCCGCATATTTCGATTGCTAAAGGCGTGAAAAACTAACATCGGAATTCCATATGTAAATGCGAAAAGAGCCTCATTGTATACGGCTTCTTCGCGACTCTTGCAGACTTTGATAATCCACATTAGATCTGCTCTTTCCTGATTGGCTCGTACCCTAAGACCGGTGTCATGCTTTTTCCCATCAAACCTAGTTCCTTTGGCTAAACCGATACGATATCCGAAACGTTCTGCGTACATTAAATACACGAAATAGAGTTCCGTTTTGCCCAGTCGCGCGAACAATAGGTGATTTGGCGTACAGACAAGCTCCTTACCAGAAGCAGTCTTGATGTTGACGAGTTTGCCGTTATATTTAAATTTCTTCTTGGCAGAAACCGGGAAGAAGCCCGTCGTACCGTAACCACTAGCTGATCTCACCAGCTCTCCCTCTCTTACTTCTTCAATCTTTTTAACGCCACTTTGAGATTCAACAAGACTTCCAGAGGGGAGACATTGCCAGTCGTCCCCAATGACCATAATATTTTCCTGTTTATTGGTCAGTAGCTTAATGAGTTTGTATTGTGCAGTGTTGGTATCCTGATACTCGTCAATCATGATGTACTTGAATTGGTTTTGCCATTTTTCACGGATCTCTGTCTGTTTTTGCAGCATACTGACCGTCCGATTAATAAGATCATCAAAATCGAGAGCTGACGCTTCTTTTAGCTCCCTCTCATAAATAGGATAAACTTTGGCTGCAGCCGTCATGGCCGGGCTGTTCGCCGTTGACTCGTACTGACTGGGGCTGACCATTTCATTCTTAGCACTACTAATCAGACTTGCCAGTGCCCGGGGAGGAAAGGTTTTTTCATCAATCATCAGTTGTTTGGTAGCGCGCTTAATAGTTGCAAGTCGATCAGACTCATCAAAAATCACAAAGCTTCGCGGAATGCCGACGTGCTCACCGTCCTGTCGCAAAATGCGAACACAAATACCATGAAACGTACCCATATAGGGCATGAAGGTACGATTGTCGGAATGTTGACCCAGCAATTTTCCAATGCGTTCGCGCATTTCATTCGCAGCCTTATTGGTGAACGTAACGGCTAAAATATTATATGGGGTGGCTTTGTGGGTAGCGATGATGTGGGCAATACGGTGTGTAAGCGTTTTTGTCTTGCCACTACCCGCGCCAGCTTGAATGAGCAGTGGACCTTCAGTGGTAGTCACTGCCCGTTGTTGTTCGGGATTAAGCCCCTCTAATACGTCCGTTGGCATCCATCTATTTTAGCATTTAGTGCGGATAGAAACTTTGAACGCTTACGGCCTGTGACCAAAGAAATGCGTATGAGGGATGTTATTTGTTGTGGTAGTTTTGAGAACGCCGGCGTCAAGCAGCATGTCAACTAGCGCAATAACAATTATAAGCAACGTCAATATAAACCACGTTCGGCGCCAAAAGGTTATCGAGTGACGATGCCGTGCAACTACAATTTTAGAAGGTTCAGTGGGCCCGACAGTGTCTGGCGTAATAAGTCCGGCAGTAACTGCTGGCGTATCAGGGACCAGTGGTACGGTGCTGGAGAGTTCGCCGGTATCCGATATCGCCAGCTCTTTTGGTGGTGCTTCAGGTTTAACAGGTTTTGAATCGGGGGCTAGTTCCCTCGTTGGCTCAGCCTGAGTCACCGACTTGTCGGCTGATTCTGAGTGAATTGGTATCTTCGCTGGTTCAGGTGGCTTATTATCCGCAGCCATGAGCATTGGATCAGGTTGTTCCGGTTGATTCACGGTAACGATAGGACGGCTCGTCGGTGAAGCCGCAGTTTTATGAGGTGGCACTACATCAAAAAACTTCTTTCCTGGTTCAGCTGGTTGGGTAGGTTTATTCATGATTTACTTCCGGCTTTGGCTTCGGCATGCTGCAAACGTTCAGCGGCCGCAACCATACCAGAGAATTCTACATAATTCAGGCTAGCACCGCCAGGCAAAAGGCCATCTATCCCAGATACTGATAGATAACTCGTGGCATTTTCAGCGTCAGAACTGCCGCCATATATAACCCGCATGCTCCCGGCCGCCCTCGCACCATACAGTTCACTGACATTGTGGCGAATAAACGCAGCTACATCGGCGACTTCATCAGGCGTCGCAATTTCATGATGAGCAAAATCAGTGCCACTACTAATTGCCCAGACTGGTTCGTAGGCAACGACTAATGATTCAATCTCATTACCTGTTAAATCGGCAATAGCAGTTGTTAGCTGATCGTGGATTACCTGTTTGGTTTCATGGGCTTCGTGTTCACGTTTGGTTTCACCGATACATAAGATCGGCGTAATGTCATTGCGCACACAAGCTGCTACCTTAGCTCGCACCATCGGCAAGTCTTCATGAAAATACCGACGCCGTTCAGAATGTCCAACAATTGCGTACTCGACGAGGTCACGAAGCATCGCAAAACTCACTTCACCAGTGTAGGCCCCCTCATCAACATCAAAAGCGTCCTGAGATGCCAAGCGAAATTTACGACGGTCAATCTCTAGACTAAGCGGCTGGAGCGCCAGCATACTGGGCGCTAAAACTACTTCAACACTACGCTCAACTTTAATCTGCTCATTGAGACGATGAACGAGTAAGCTGGCCTGTTGCACGGTAAGGTGCATTTTCCAATTACCAACTATGAGTTTTTTGCGCATACCGCTTATTGTACACCCGTTGTTTTATCAAGTAGCGCCGCTACGCCCGGTAGTGTACCCCCGGCCATCAGCTCTAAACTCGCACCGCCGCCAGTAGAAACATGGTCAAACGAATCAACCAGATGTCGTTCTTCAATATAGCCTACCGTGTCACCACCGCCAACTAACGAGAACGGCCGATGACCAAATTGGCCAAGCATGGCTTCAATAAGTAACTCCGTACCATGAGCAAATGGACCAATCGGTCCTTGCAGTCCGACCGTTTCGGTAACACCCATCGTTCCATTCCAAACAACTGTCCCAGATAACTGTAAGGCTCCAGCCACGAACGCTCCGCTAAAGGGACCAATATCTAAAATCATCTCATCGTCGGTAATGTGTCGTGAAGCTTCGGGCGGACGCTTCGGATAGCTTTCGATATCAGCAATAACGTGGGCGCTCCAATCAACGATGCGGGTTTTAGCGATTTTATCAAGGCTCGTCGCAACTACAGCATCTTGTGGAATATAGAATATGAAGCTCTGTTTAGCGGCTTTGGCTTTAGCCCGAGCTATGACATCTTTAGCGATTGCTTTATCATCAGGTTCAACTTTGCTTTTGGCGATAGGGATACCCTCGGCCATCAAGAAAACATTGGCCATGGCACCGCCAATAGCGACAAAGTCAGCAATATCGATGAATTTGTTAAGGACATCAATTTTATCGGCAATTTTAGCACCACCAATTATGGCCGCCAGAGGCCGCTTCGGATTCTCCATAACGTTGGTAATCGTATCAACTTCCTTTTCCAGTAGCAGTCCAGCAACGCTGGGCAGGTGATGAGTGATGGCCTCAGTGCTAGCATGAGCTCGGTGCACGACACCAAAGCCATCCTGCACGAATACATCGGCTAAGGCCGCCAGCTGCTTGGCAAAGCCATCATCATTCGCCTCCTCTTCAGGGTGAAATCGTAAGTTCTCCAGTACCAGAATTTGACCAGACTTGAGATTACTTGCGGCTTTTTTGACGCGCTCACCAATGCAATCTGGCACAAATTCAACATCAACGTTAAGTAGTTCTTTTAATCGTTTGGCTACAGGAAAAAGACTTAGCTTAGCATTTGGCTTGCCATCCGGCCGGCCCAGGTGCGAACATATAATAAGTGTAACATTTTGACTGAGTAAATACTTGATAGTTGGTAAGGATTGTTGGATACGATAATCATCAGTAATCTGGCCGTTGTCATCAACGGGCACATTATAGTCAGCTCTGAGCAGAACTCGCTTGCCCTTCAGATCGATGTCTTTAACGGTTTGTTTAGTAAACATTGCCCACCCGTTCTTGGTTTATTCCAGTACTCGTACCTTTATTGTATCAGTTGTGCCGACCACGCCTGGATAACGACCACTGGCTACTACCAAAATATCACCTTTTTTTAAAACTTTCTTATCTCTCAGCCAATCCGTCAGCTTAGTCGCAGCTTGCTTGTCAATCGGACGGACATAACTTCGGGCACCATAGACGATAGCTAACTGCTGCGCTACTCGAATATCATTAGTAACAGCAATGAGTGGAATTTCTGGTCGTCGACACGCTAGTTGAAGAACCGTCGCTCCGGAACGTGTTTCAGCCACGATAGCTTTAGCATGAACATTGTTAGCTAAATCAATAATGGCATTACTGATAGCGCTTTGACGAGTATGTTCTTCGATAGTTGGAAAAACAGCTTTCAGCGGAGCATTTTCTTCGGTATAGCGGATGACCCGTCGCATCATGGCAACTGCTTCTGTGGGATATTTACCGCTAGCCGTTTCATCGCTCAACATGACACAGTCAGCTCCAACTAACACTGCCGTCGCCACATCTGAAACCTCGGCACGAGTCGGTTCAGGTGTATCGGTCATACTGGCTAGCATCTGAGTAGCCACAATCGTTGGTTTAGCATACTCGAAACCGAGCCCAATAATACGTCGTTGTACGATAGGAACTGACTCTGGCGGTGTTTCCACCGCTAAATCACCGCGAGCGATCATTAGTGCATCAGCTGCTTTAACAATCGATTCGATATTTTCCACGGCAGCAGCAGTTTCAATCTTGGCAATAATCTTAGCGGCGCTGCCGAGGTTCTTAAGCAAGCGGCGGAGATGTTCAATATCGTCGGCCGTCTGTACAAAACTGAGTGCCACATAGTCAATATCAGTGCCAGAGCCAAACGATATGTCTTTTTTATCTTTAGCAGTAATAATGTCACCACCGAAATCAGTATCGGGCAGGTTCATGCCTTTCCGCTTAATAAGTATGCCGTCGTTCTCAGCACGGGCATACACGACACCGTCTTGAACACTGGTGATCGTTGTGCGAATCTTGCCATCATAAATATAGAGTCGTTCGCCACGTTTCACTTTTTTACTTAAATCGTACTGTACAGGTACCAACTCACTATCGCTAACACCGTATGCAAAACCTAATGTCTGACCTGTTCGAACGTTAATAATCCCCTCGAAGTCACCAAGACGGATTTTGGGTCCTTGTAAATCTTGAATAATGGCCACTGGCTTGCCCTGCTCAAGGGCAGCTTGTCTAATCCAGGTAATTTGCTGCGTTCGTTCCTCTTCGTTGCCATGGCTAAAATTAAGCCGTAACCCATTGGCGCCTTTTTTAATGAGATCCAGAATAGCATCATAGCTGTTGGTTGCGGGACCAACAGTAGCAATTATCTTAACCCGTTTCAGAGCGTGGAGTGGCCCACTAGGTACAAGATGTGTCAATTTGTCTTCAGCATGAGGCATGTTTATTATTCCCGCCCAAATTTATTAGCTATTCCTTCTGTTAAATTAGTATATATTGTCAACCCCGCAAAGACCAATAATTAACACGGATATGAACTTTCGCTACGTTATATACCAGCTACTGTTGTAAAAAATAGTAATGTATCCTATTATGCTTATGGCTTGTAAATTAAAAGTAAAAAGGAAATAACATGGCTGTTTCAGCAAAAAATAGACGTAAAATCATTGATAAGCTCCTCGTATCGCTTGGTATTATCGGTGCTGTAGTTTTAATTGGTATGGGTAGTTTAGCGTGGTGGACATACTCATTTACTTCAAGTAACGTTCGAACTCAACTAGCAGAACAAAAGATATATTTCCCGCCTAAGGGCAGCCCGGAGTTGGCTAGCCCGCAAATCGGTCCTTTTCTTGACCAGTATGCCGGCCAGCAACTCTTAACTGGACCGGAAGCCAAAGCCTATGCAGATCACTTTATTGCTGTTCATCTCTCAGAAGTGGCTGATGGTCAAACATATGCTCAAGTAAGTGCTGAACTTCAGGCAAATCCCACGAACCCACAGCTCCAGCAGGAAGCCCAAGTATTGTTCCAAGGTGAAACAGCACGCGGCTTACTCCTTGGTAATGCCTATGCCTTTTCTAATATCGCATATGTTGCTGAGGTAATTGCTATCGTTCTACTCGTTGCTGGTGGTCTTATGTTACTGCTGGTCATGATGGGCCTGGCGCATATAGCCAAGTCTCTATAGATAATTAACTGGTCAATTAATAGCTATATGTCATAATATAGCTATTAATGAAATCCCTGAAATATAGCAGCAAAGGATCAATATACTACATACTAGGATTAATTGTGGTGATTGCTGTCCTTTTAGTAATCTTTGTATCATTAGAAAAAGCTCACAAAACCCAGCCTATGGCCGTCGACAAGTCGGCTTGTACGGCTCAGCAGTTTAGCGTTGGTAGTTCGGGGGTATGCGTAAAAGATATACAAACAATGGCTAATTTCATACAAACGGACGGGTTAACGGTCTGCTCACTACAGGGCGGTCACACACTGAGTATCAGTGGTCAATATGATACAGCAACACAGAATCAAGTGAAGCTTATACAAAACTGGGCACAGTGTTATACGCACGAAGAAGGTTCAAAAGCTACTATTCCGACTAATGGAATTGTTGCCGTTAATGCCTGGCCTGTATTTTGCGACTACGCTTATCAGTTTGCTACTCACAATCCAAATAGCGCTTCACCATACACAAAAGCTACGCAGCAAGCGGGTATGAACGCAGGCTGTAGCCAATAGTTTGCCGATCAGCAAACCAAGACTGTGGTAAGTAGTTTAAAGTAATATTGTAAGCTTGTGTCCTTGTGGAAACATTCGTTATTGACCAAATTTTACGTTGGATTTAACAATCTGCTATTATCGCTCTGGCTACTTTCTAGATTTGGCCAGCCAGCTCACTTCGAACTGGAATCATATCCTTGAGGAGATTAATCAGTGGTATGAGCTATTGAGGGGTATGTATCCATTAAAGAGTATCCCTGCAGGGAATGGAACCTACGCCTTAAAGGCTAGCCCAATAAGATAGCCCGCAATTGCAGCTCCCATACCAATAATAACCATTTGCAAAGCACTCTTTAATGGCTTTCCTAGTGTCATATGAGCCTTATATACACCAACAGCCGCTAGAGTAACAACAGACAGAACGAGTGCAACGATTAAGGCTGCGTGAACGTGCAAGAAGAAGAATGGTATTAGAGGTAGCATCGCTCCACTAAAAGTTGCAACTCCAACTATAAGACTATAAATATATACATCGCGCCTTACGACTGGTAATAAGTTTAGTTCTTCCCTCATCATGGTATCAATCCAAAGTTCATGGTCTGACGTAATGTGGTTCACTATGTCATCTAGTAGCTTGCCGCTAAAGCCTTTGGCCGCATAAATATCTACTATTTCTTGACGTTCGGTATCGGGAACTTCTTTTACTTCTTTGATTTCTTGCTTGCGCTCAGCAGCATAATGGTCACGGTCTGCCATCTTTGAGGTGTAGGCTACTGCTGCCATTGAAAGGGTTTCAGCAAAGATTGTCGCAAGTCCACCTGCAATGATTATCCTCGACGATTTAGTAGCGGCAGCTAATCCAAGTAGAAGACCTAATATACTCACTAAACCATCTTGGCCACCGAGAATAATGTCTGATAGTCTATTACCTTTTTTATGTGGTTCGTGCATAGCTTGTTTAAGCATAGCAAAGTCAGCAAAAAACTACTGTCTGCTATTCACGCCGAGTCGTTTAATAAATGCTTTGCTGTAGAAAAATTAGTGCTTTATCGTTTTCTTTAGAAATTCCAAAATTTCGCCTTGATTTTTTAGTTCTGTCATTTGTTCGTCTTGCAAATTAGCAAGATAGGTGAGGGTTTTGTGGTCAGCTTCGGCTTTAGCATCCTGTTGTCCTTGAATTACATTCTGCCCAACCATAATAATAGGCAGCAGAACAAGCTGTAGAAAGTTTTGTGAAATCCACGCGATAAGGGTAATTAAGCTAGCGGCAATAATCCAACTAGGGAAATCATGTCTTAGACTTGGAGAAACAAGCACGAGTATAGCTGGAAGAGACATAAGAGATAGTATGGCAAAGAGGTATGCACTCCACATTGAGCCTACGCTGTTAGTGATTTTTAAAGCTAACCCAGTGTTAAATTTTGTAATACCCCCCTCTTCCTTTTTCAGTAATTCTTTTGGGTGAATAACATTTTCGTTTGGTTTTAATTTATCCATTTACTTATCATATCAAATCATCGATATAATTTAACCATAACGGTAATGGTGAGCCTTCAGCCAGCTATATATAGGCTTGTAGTAGCTGAAATTATCCGCTGGAACGAAGTGTTACGTGGGTTCTACAACTTCAAGCCCCAGCTAGGCTAGAACAGGCTTAAAAGGATAAATTAAGCAAGCTCTACT
>DATKHF010000003.1:0-56866 GCA_035510355.1 Saccharimonadales bacterium (SeqCode)
GGCTCCCACGGTGGATGCCTGGCATGTCGAAAAGACCAAGGGCGTCTATGTTATAACTGGCAAGAAAATTGAACGTTTTGCGGCTCGCACTGACTTTGATAGTGAACCGGGCATTCGTCGCCTCCGTGACATTATGAAAAAAATGGGCATTATGCATGAACTGACTCGTCAAGGAGCAAAGACCGGTGATCGGCTAACTATTGCCGAAGACCAGCTCGAGTATTAGTCCACTGTGCCATCCAGGTAGCAGCGTTTGAGGCGTGTTAGACTGATAGGATGGCTGAGAGTTTTTTCTTTTACGATCTGGAAACGAGCGGGTTTAATCCGCGTGCGGCGCGGATTATGCAATTTGCTGGTCAACGAACTTCCCTTGACCTGGTGCCAATGGGAGAACCGGTCAACATACTTATAAAAATGGCTGAGGATGTATTACCCGACCCTCAGGCAATACTCGTTACTGGTATTACGCCACAAAAGACTCTCAAAGAAGGCATAACTGAAGCTGATTTTCTAAAGATTTTTACAGAGAAGGTAGCTACACCTGATACTATTTTCGTCGGCTTCAACACTGTTCGTTTTGATGATGAATTTGTTCGTTTTCTTCACTATCGGAACTTCTATGATCCATACGAATGGCAGTGGCAAGATGGTCGGAGTCGCTGGGACTTGCTTGATCTAGTGCGAATGACACGTGCTCTCAGACCAGATGGCATCAAGTGGCCGGTTGATACTGAAGGTCGACCGACCAATCGTTTGGAACTATTGGCGGCCGAGAACAAGCTTGATCACACTAGTGCTCACGATGCGCTCAGTGATGTTCAAGCAACAATTGCGGTGGCCAAACTTATTTACGATAAACAACCGAAGCTTTTTACTTTCCTTTTAAAGCTCCGTGATAAAAACCAAATTGCGAAATTTGTTCAAGGAACTGATCCTTTTATCTATACTAGCGGTAAGTATCCAAGTGAATTTGAGAAAACTACAATCGTTAGCAAACTTGTTGATCATCCAGAGCGCCCGGCTGTACTGGTCTACGACTTGCGGCACGATCCTACGCCTTTCGCTGAACTGAGCGCCAAAGGCTTAGCCGAGGCCTGGAGATTTAAGCCTGGTAATGATAAACCGCGTTTGCCAATTAAAACCCTGCAGTTTAACCGTTGCCCAGCAGTAGCGCCATTAAGTACCTTAGATGATGCCAGCCAGAAACGACTGCGCGTGGATATTGAGACTATAAAAAGCAACCAGGCAAAACTGGCTGAGATTAAAAACTGGCCGGCTCGTGTGCTTGAAGCTCTCAAGTTATTAGATACAGCTCAAACCAAACGATATGCTAAGCACGCCCCAGACGTTGATGGTCAGCTATATAATGGATTTTTTGATTCTGCCGATAAACGCACGATGGCCACAGTACGTCAGTCGACCCCATCAGCGCTCACTAAACTCATGCCCCAGTTCAAAGACGATCGCCTCATTACGCTTTGGCCACTGTATCAGGCGCGTAATTTCCCTGAGACGTTATCTGCTGATGAGCGAAATAGCTGGGAACAACACCGCGCTGAAAAACTACTCACTGGTGATGAAAACAGTCGTTTTGCTATATTCGAAGACCAGATTCAAGATCTTGCTGTCAGTGGCACGCTCAATGATCATCAAGAAAAAATACTTGAGGCCCTTCAAAGTTATGGTAAAACTATTAGACCTGTAACCGACGATGCGTTGCAATAAAAAGAGTTGTCGTAATGAGCCAATTGCGAATTAATCGGATTCGACGTAATAACCACATGCAACCAAATAAAGCTGCCGCGCTCACACTTACGAGCCAGATTAAAAATGTAATTTGAATGCTTGTGCCGGGTAATAGACCCAGGACAATAAGATTTTGCATATCGCGCTCCCACGCTAATTCCATATGGAATTATACATCGAATTGCAAATTAGTCAACTAAATTGTATTAAGCTTATGTTTTAGCTGGGGCGTAGGTGCCAAGGATGTCTACGTGGCAACCTTGTTGCTTCATTTCTTTCATTGCCTCGCCGAGTGGCTTGTCTGCAAGGCCGACACCTATATCAATATAAAACAGATAGTGCCAGGCTCGACCAGTAATCGGCCGAGACTGTAGCATGGTAAGGTTTATGTTGCGGCTTGCAAACGCTTGGAGCGCATGCTGAAGAGATCCTGGCAAGGTATCGCTCGCCATGGTAATAACAATTGAAGTTTTTGAAGCGTCAGGGACTATTTTTTTGTCACGTCTGAGTACTACGAAACGGGTATAATTTTGGCGATGGGTCTCGATATTACGGGCTAAAACCTGTAGACCATACATCTCGCTAGCTTGCTTACTTGCAATTGCTGCTGCGGCACGATCACCACGCTGCTGAATGAGCTGAACGCTGCCGGCGGTGTCGTACTCTTCGAAGCGAGCCGCGTGCGGCAATCGTGTATCCAGGTAATCCTCGCACTGGGCGAGTGCCTGTGCTTGAGAATGGACTTCTTTAACATCACGTAATGTAGTACCCGGTAGGCCCAGTAAGCAGTGTTGAATGTGGAGGTATACTTCGCCTTCAATCCAGGTCTTATGCTGTAGCAGCAAATCATAGACTTCGTTAATTGAGCCATACAAAGAGTTCTCAATTGCCATAACAGCACGGTCGGCTTTACCGGCGGCTAGCGCCGTAAATGTGGCTTTAAAATTTTTGCAGCACAGCAGCTCCATATCCTTGCCGAAGAACTTTTCAGCGGCTTGACTATGGTACGATGCTGGCTCTCCCTGGATAGCTACTTTCATACGTGGGGTACTAACACTTTTATCCTTAACAGATTAATAGTAGCACGACTAAACTATAGCTGTATTCTAAAAAACAAAAAAGGATCTCAAAGAATTCTATAACAACCTCTGTGTGCAGCGAGCAGATAGCTATCATAGAAGAGGCGCATTAGTAACAAGTGTCTTGGATGACATTAGAAGTGGTCGCGCGTGCACATACCAGCCTGCAGAAGAAGCAGCCTAAAACATAGTAAGGTAGAGCACGCGGACTAGAATTATAGGTGTTTTTAGCGTATACTAGTGCAACTTATGGCGGACAATATTGTAGTAAAAGGGGCTCGGGAGCACAACCTCAAGGACGTTGACGTAACTATCCCGCGCGAAAAGCTCGTAGTTATCACTGGGCTCAGTGGTTCTGGCAAATCAAGTCTAGCCTTTGACACAATTTATGCCGAAGGTCAGCGCCGTTATGTTGAATCGCTTAGCTCGTATGCTCGTCAGTTCTTAGGGCTTATGGAGAAACCAGACGTTGATCAAATTGATGGTCTCAGTCCAGCCATCTCCATCGACCAAAAATCAACCAGCCGCAACCCAAGGAGTACCGTAGCAACGGTTACTGAAATTTATGACTATCTGCGCTTGCTGTTTGCGCGCGTTGGAGTGCCGCATTGTCCAGTGTGCGGTAAGCCCGTTGCCCAACAAACAACCCAGAATATTATTGACCAAGTTAGTAATATGCCAGACAAGACACGGCTCATGATCTTGGCACCGGTAGTCATTGATAAAAAAGGAGCGTTCGAACATATCCCCGAACAGTATCAGCGCGCCGGTTTTGCTCGGGTGCGTGTTGATGGAGTTGTCTACGCGCTCGATGAGTTTCCGGTACTTGATAAAAAGTTCAAGCACACCATTGAGATTATTGTTGATCGTCTAGTCAATGATGAAGAAAGTCGCTCACGCCTTAGTCAGTCAATCGAACAAGGTTTGGAAGTAGCGGAAGGGAAGCTCTGGGTCGTTAATGCTGATACCAATGAGGAATCGGAATATAGTTTGATGTATGCCTGCACGGATCATCCAGAAGTTGCAATTCCTGAAATGGAGCCACGCAATTTTAGTTTTAACTCTCCGCATGGAGCTTGCCCAGTGTGTACGGGCCTTGGCTCTCGGCTGGAAGTTGATCCTGAGCTAGTTATCCCAAATGGTCGCCTGACCATCGCTGAAGGAGCCATTCGACCATATAACCGCATTAACGTTGATAATTGGTACATGAAGAAACTACAGGCCGTGGCCGAGAAATATGGTTTTAGTTTGCATGTACCGACGAGCGAACTGAAGCGCGAAGATCTGGAGCGAATTATGTATGGCACAGGTAAGGAGACGTACCGGATTGGACTTGGGCTTGGCCGATCGTTTGAAACGACCTACGAGGGTGTTGTGCCGAACCTTGAACGGCGCCATAAGGAAACTGATAGTGATTTTGTACGCCGAGATATTGAGAGATTTATGCAGGAAAAACCGTGCTACGCCTGCAAAGGCTTACGATTAAAGCCGGAAGTTCTAGCGGTTACGCTGGCTAACCGGTCGATTATGGAGATTTGTAATCTATCAATTGATGATGCTACAGATTTTTTCACCTCACTTAAGCTGAGTGATAAAGACATGCAGATTGCCAAGTTAATCTTAAAAGAGATTTGCGCTCGCCTCACCTTCCTTCAGGACGTTGGTTTAAACTATCTAACACTGCTCCGTAGTGCTACAACGCTGAGTGGCGGGGAGGCGCAGCGCATTCGCTTGGCTACCCAAATTGGTTCAGGGCTCATGGGCGTCCTGTATGTTCTTGATGAACCAAGTATTGGCTTGCACCAACGCGATAATGCTCGACTGATCGGAACCCTGAAACATCTTCGGGAGCTTGGTAACACGGTGATTGTCGTCGAGCATGACGAAGAAACTATCCGAACAGCTGATTATCTTCTCGACATTGGCCCAGGCGCCGGAATTCATGGCGGCTATGTCGTGGCAGCTGGTACACCGACTGAAGTTATGAAGGCCAAAGACAGTATCACCGCTCAGTATCTTTCAGGCACGTTACAGATTGCCGTACCAAAGCATCGTCGCCTGGGCAATGGCAAAGCTCTCGTTATTAAAGGGGCCCGCGAAAACAACCTTCAGAACATCGATGTGTCTATCCCGCTCGGTAAAATGGTAGTCGTTAGCGGTGTTAGTGGTTCTGGCAAATCTAGCTTGATTAACGATATCGTGGCCAAAGAACTACTCGCCCGGCTCCATCGCGCTAATACGGTGCCAGGCAAGCATGATGATATTGAAGGCATCAACGAACTCGATAAAGCAATTATTATTGACCAATCACCGATTGGCCGTACACCGCGCAGTAACCCCGCAACCTACACTGGTTTGTTTACGCCAATCCGCGAACTATTCGCTGGTGTGCCGGAGGCCAAACTTCGTGGATATTCACCAGGTCGCTTTAGCTTCAACGTGAAAGGCGGTCGCTGCGAAAATTGCCATGGCGACGGCATTATTCAAATAGAAATGCATTTTTTACCGGATGTGTATGTGCCATGTGAAGTTTGTCATGGTAAACGTTATAACCGAGAGGCACTTGAAATTCGCTACAAAGGTAAGTCAATCAGTGATGTGCTGGAAATGACCTGCGAACAGGCTACCGAATTTTTTAGTAATATTCCATCCATAGCTCGTAAGTTGCAGACGATGGTTGACGTTGGCCTCGGCTATATTCACCTCGGTCAACCAGCCACACAACTCAGCGGTGGTGAAGCTCAGCGAGTTAAACTTGCGAGCGAGCTCAGTCGTCGACCGACCGGCCGTACGCTCTACATTTTGGACGAACCGACAACTGGCTTACACATGGCTGATGTTGATAAGCTGCTGCATGTACTACATGCGCTGGTTGAAGCCGGTAACAGCATGATTGTCATTGAGCACAATCTAGACGTTATCAAAAATGCTGACTGGTTGATTGATATGGGCCCAGAGGGCGGTGCTGCTGGTGGTAAAATTGTTGCCATTGGTACTCCAGAGCAAGTTGCCAAGAACAAAGACTCCTACACTGGTAAGTACTTGCAAAAAATGCTATAATAGTAAAAATATGGAAATACTAATCCTAGAAGATTGGCAAGCGCGCCAGAGGGAGCTTGCCCAAAAAGCAGAAATACAATTAAAACAAGCTACAGAACGACTTCACCAAGCTGTCAGTTTAGGTGATGAAGAAGAGATGGCTCACCATAGGGACATTTACATGATCATGACTGGTGTGCTTGGTCGCCGCACGCAAGCTTCTGGTAAGGAACGGGCTGAACAATGGCGTGATTATGCGGTGGACAGATACGAACAAGTTACTGGTGCAGTTCTCGAAGAAGCTACTAAACCATTAAGCTGGTGGAGACGGCAGGAACGTCAAATTGGTGGTATACGATTTACTGAGATCGATGCAGGAGACATTTCAGACATAGCCCTGACAGACATGCTGTCAAGTCTAGAAGAAAGCTAAAGTATAACGCAGGCGTTACTTACTAGCTTTTTTAGATGATCGTTTTTCGAGTAAAGCTTTAATTATGTGATACACCATCGGGCCAAAGCTAAAGATAATAGCCAGGCCGACCACTGGCAAAATATACTGATCAATATTCGGAATTTTACTGCCAAACCAAAAACCCAGCATCGTAACAATAACTGCCCAGGCCGTATCGCCGATTGCATCAAATAGCACAAATTGAGCTCGTGGCATCTTACCGACGCCAGCCACGATGGGCGTGAATGTACGGATGACTGGTACAAAATGAGCTAGTAACATCGTTTTATTACCGTAGCGTTCAAAGAACTTCTGCGACCGTTCGATATACTCGTGCCGGAACAGCAGCCCGTCTTTTTTACGAAATAGCCGTGGCCCAGTTGTTTTACCAATTTGGTAGCCAACGTTATCACCGGCAATAGCCGCAATCGCTACTACAAGTAAGAGGCCGGCTAGTGGTAATTTACCCTGAGCTGCAAATACCCCAGCACTAAGCAGCAATGTGTCGCCCGGGAAGAAGAAGCCTAGCAACATGCCACTTTCGGCAAAGATAATAAGTGCAATAAATAACAAACCGCCGCTTTGGATAAGTTCGGTTGGATTAAGCATGTGCTCATAGCGTACCTTTTTTGCTACAGACCGTCTACGATTTTTTTGATATACTGTGTCCAAGCGACAATAAGGAGAAGCATGGCAGAAGACATTAGCTTAAAGCTCGATGAGCGGACCGTAGTAGGCAAGCAAGTCAGACAATTACGTCGAGACGGTTTAGTGCCAGCCGTAATTCACGACCACGGAAAACCATCAATACACGTGATGGGTAACTACATAGATGTCTATAAAGCCTATCGTCAGGCTGGTCGACACCACATGATCAACCTAAGCGTTGGCAATAAGACCTACTCAGCAATTATAAAAAATGTTGAATTCGAACCACGCAAACACCAGATAAGTCATATAGTGTTTGGCTCGATTAAGGCTGACGAAAAAGTTACAGCTGAAATCCCGGTTAAATTAACTGAAGATATCCCTGCCGAGAAAGCCAGCTTAATTGTTATTCATCAACTTGAGCTAATAGAGGTTGAAGCTTTACCGAAGGATTTGCCGAACGAATTCATCGTGGATGCCACGAAGCTTGCTGAAGTTGGCGATAAGTTAACCGTTGCCGATATTATAGTGCCAGCTGGGGTTACCATTATTACCGGTCCTGAGCATGCTGTAGCAACGGTCTTTGAACCAAGTGCCGTAGCTGCCGCTAATGATGCGGTTGGTGGCGACGCTGAACCTGAGGATGCTGAAGACGTTGAGGCAGAGCATGAAAGCGGAACTGAGGACGAAACGCAAGCCGAGGAACTTCGACCTGGTGGTAAAAAAGAATTTGAAGATAAAGAGCAGAGCAAGAATCCTGAAAAGAAATAAATTCTCAGTGAATCCGCTAAGTCTTTAATCTTCCATAAAGCCACCGGACTGGTGAGCCCAAAGCTTAGCATAGGTGCCGTTTGCCTTAAGCAGTTTTTTGTGTGAGCCTTCTTCGACAATTTTACCGTCTTCCATCACGATGATCCTATCCATCTTTTGAATGGTACTGAGTCTGTGGGCGATAACGACAGCCGTACGGCCTTTCATTAGCTTCCATAAGGCATCTTGAATGAGCACTTCGCTTTCGCTATCAAGTGCTGAGGTTGCCTCGTCAAGCAATAGTATCGGTGCGTTCTTAAGTAAGGCTCGGGCAATTGCAATTCTCTGACGCTGACCACCACTTAATTTCACGCCACGTTCACCAACCAGTGTGTCGTAGCCTTGCGGTAGTTGTTCGATAAACTCGTGAGCATGCGCAATCTTCGCAGCTTTAATAGCGGCTGCATCGTCAGCGTCTAATTGACCGTAGCGAATATTCTCCATGAGTGTACGGTGAAACATTATTGGTTCTTGCGGCACGTAGGCAATATGGCGACGCAGATCATCCTGTGTAACGTGTGCAATGTTTTGGCCGTCGATCAAAATTTCACCACCATCAATGTCACTAAATCGTAGCAACAGGCGGGTAAAAGTTGTCTTACCAGACCCCGAATGACCAACCAGGCCAATTTTCTGTCCGGCTTTCACTTCCAAGTTTAGCTTATGAAATAGTGCCTCACCAGCACCTTCATGCGTAAAGTCGACATTGTCAAAACTAATGCTGCCGTCTTTGATGCGTGGTGTTTCAGGTTTCACAGGATCAACAATCTCAGGTTTAACTTGTAGGATCTCAACCATGTCGGCAGCATCACCAAAAGCACGGTTGTAGTTTCTAAGCGAATTATTACAAAATGTCCAAAACTGACCAACTAAACTACCGGTATATGAAAAGATCAAAAAGACAGTACCAATATTGGCATGAAAAATGGATACCCCTAGTATCGCCATAATAAGTGCCAAGACTAATATAATCCGGTTCATGAGACTGAAGTACAGCATTTGTTTTTGACTGGCGCGCATGACGTCTAGAACTGAGTCGTGTGTTGTATCGGTAACTTTAGAAAAACGATAACGCTCAAACGTACCACCAGCAAAACTCTTAATGGCCATAATGTTTGTAACACTGTCAGCTAAATAGCCAGTTTGAATACTTTCATTCGCTGCTTGTTTGCTGGTTAGTTTACGGACTTTCCTGGTTACGAATATGCCACTAAACAAATAGACTATGGAGAATAGTAACAGTAGTACTACAAACAAAGGTGCTCGTGGGAGCAGAATTACGACGGTAAATACGATGCCGGCAACCATCTGGATTACCTGGTACATAGTCGTATCTACAACGCGCACGTAGGCACTCATAATCTTGGTAGTTTGTGATACCAAAGAGCCACCAAACGTGTTGGCATGAAAGTTAGCACTTTGGCGCAACAAGTGATCATACACCTGCTGAGCAATGTTACGCTCCACGTTAGCTTCAAGCTTCCAGTTGAAAAGATCAGTAACGCGCCAGCTAATAGTACCGATCAGCATCAGGATTGCGTAGACAACTATGCTGGTACCAAAATTAGACCATAAATGATGGGGCTGAAATTCGCCCTTGGATAGTTTATTTAACACGCCCGACAACACCAGGACGCTTAAGTATTGTTCGGCTAAGATGCCAATGGGCATGACAATAAGAATGCCGAGGACATATTTCTTATAACGCCAGACGTGTTGCCAATAAAAGGCTATGGTTTTTGAAGTTGTAGATTTCTTGGAAGATGACATGAGCCGAGCCTCCTGCTCGCGCATTAAGTTTGTAAAGCTATGCTATAGATTTTAAAGGTTTTGATAATTTTTGGCGAAAGAGTCTTAAAGGTCGAGGCGAGATTATACTGCCGCGTGAGCGACGAAACTGCCCAGAGTGCCGATAAGAAATTGTAATGATGCCATTTTGTCGCCCTTTCCTTTAGATTAATAAAGCTGTCGTTTAGTTTAACATAGTAGTCAAATCTTCTGCAACATTTTGCAAGTTTTGGTAAACTATGACACAGATGCAGAAGATACTTTTATATTACAAATTTACTCCGCTTCAGGATCCTGAAGCGGTCAGGTTGTGGCAAAAATCACTTTGCGAAAAACTCAATCTGAAGGGCCGGATACTACTCTCCGTTCACGGCATTAACGGAACAGTTGGCGGTGACACGAAAGACTTGAAAGCCTATACTACAGAAACCAAGAGTTATCCAGCGTTTAAAGGTATGGCCTTCAAGTGGAGTGACGGTGTTGGCGAAGATTTTCCAAAACTATCTGTAAAAGTTCGAGATGAAATTGTGACGTTTGGTGCAGTTGACGAGTTACAAGTTGATGAGCATGGTGTTGTTGGCGGCGGTAAGCATCTTAAGCCCAAACAAGTTCATGAACTTGTTAAGAAGCACGGTGATGATGTTGTCTTTTTTGACGGTCGTAGTCAATATGAGGCAGCCGTCGGTAAATTTAAAAATGCTGTCGTTCCCGACATTCGTACTGCCAAAGAATTTAAGCGCGAATTGGATAGCGGCAAGTACGACGAGCTAAAAGATAAACCGGTTGTGACCTATTGTACTGGTGGTATTCGCTGCGAGATTTTAAGCTCACTCATGAAGAATCGTGGGTTCAAAGAGGTCTATCAAATCGACGGTGGTATCGTAAAATACGGCGAAACGTACTGTGATGAAGGGCTGTGGGAAGGCTCACTCTACGTTTTCGATAAACGTATGGGCACCAAGTTTTCCGATAAGGCTGTAGACATTGGCCAGTGCGTCCACTGCAGTTCTAAAACAAGCAATTACAACAACTGCGACAACACAGCCTGTAACGAACTTATTATTGTCTGTGAGCACTGTACGCAAAAAACCTACTGCCCAAATTGCAGTAAAATTTACGCCTAACTATAGCGGGAGTTGACCGTAAGCGTTATAATAGAGCTATAACCAAATACAAAACATATGGCTATAAAATACGAACAAACATTCGAAGTCAATGCACTGGATGGGACACCACCAGATACCTGGGTTGAGGCTATTGCAAGCTCTGCTGCAGATCAACTCACGGTCGGTGATATTTTAGAAGAGCACGCAATCGAGACGGAACGCGAAGCCCTTGTACAGGCAGCTCTAACGCTCAATGAGAAACGCAGACTTCACCAGCCTCGATATGATGCGGCCGCTTTTGAAGACAGACTGGGTAAGTTCCTAGCTAAATCTCCAAAGAGGCCTACCGATATTTTCCTCACACCGCATATTACTGACATGATTCAAGATCCTGAATTAAAAGCTCGTTATTTGTATCGACAAATGGGTGGGGACCACTCAGAGGAAGGTAGACAGGATCAACAGCTTAGTGGTGGCTACTGGATTCCGACCGGCTCTAAAGAAGTTGAATGGGTGACTAATATGCGGTTTGAGCTAGCTGAGTACCCAGTTGCTGGGATAATAGACGAAGTATCGGATGAGCGAACAAGGATCTTACAAGCATCAGTAAGCGTTGTCATGGATCATGTTCAACAACGGCTTGCCACGGTCAACGAATACGTATCGTTGACTGCCTAGGCGAGTTCAGTAAACTTCGATTTGAATATACCAAAAACTTGTTTCGACAGGTAGAACTGTCGATAAAAAGTTATAATGAGAACATGAATACCAAACTGGAATTAAAGCTCAAAGACTTACCGACAAATCCAGGTGTATATTTTCACAAGGACATAAAAGCCGAGATTATTTATGTCGGCAAGGCCGCAAATTTGCGTAACCGCGTCAGGCAGTACTTCCAGAAATCTCGTGCTCGCGATGCAAAGACCGACTTATTGGTGTCAGAAATTGTTGATACTGACTGGATGGTCGTTGATAGTGAGATTGAAGCCTTGTTCCTAGAAGCCGAGATGATTCGACGGTATATGCCGCGCTACAACATCTTACTACGCGACGATAAAAGCATGGTTTACATCCGTATTGATTATGACAGTGATTTCCCAACTGTCGGCACTACGCGCCGGCCGCTCGATGACGGTGCGCGCTACTTTGGTCCGTTTTTAAGTGGTATTAGTGTACGCCAAGCTCTAAAGCCACTTCGTCGAATTTTCCCGTTTGCGACGCGTCGGATTGCTGGTCAAAAACGAGCTACTCTTCACTATCATCTGGGTCTTGATCCGGGCCTTGAAGAAGGTAAGACAACTCTTGAAACATACCGATCGAACCTTCGTAAATTAATAGCTGTTATTGAAGGCAAACGTAAAACCGTTGAAAAAGAACTAGAACGCGACATGCACCGCGCCGCAAAAGCTCAGGATTTCGAAATGGCTTCAAAACTTCGTAACCAGCTTTTGGCATTACAGAATCTCAGCCGCCAAGTCGTTTTCAGTGACAAAGAGTTCCTCGATATTAGCAAAGATCATGCCCTGACAGAGCTAGTAGACTTGCTTGAGCTTGAAAAGTTTCCTCGGCGTGTCGAGGGCTATGATATTAGCCATATGTCCGGTACGGATGTAGTCGCCAGTATGGTTGTCTTTTCTAATGGTGTTAGCGATAAAAGCGAATATCGTAAGTTCAAGACCAAGCAAAATAAGAATGATGATTTCTACAATATGAACGAAACTATTAAGCGTCGCTTGAGCGAGCGAAATATTAAAGCTTGGGGCAAACCAAATTTAGTCTTGATTGATGGCGGCAAAGGCCAGCTCGACGCCGCAATACGAGCTCGGGATGAGATGGATTGTACAAACATTCCATTTATTGGGCTTGCCAAACGGGAAGAGCAAATCGTGATTCAAAAGTCTAAATCAAATGTTCATTTGAACGAGCAGACCCTCCATCGACTTGGTGGTTTTGCTAGTGAAAGCGATGATTTTAGCTTAGTTAACGTGCCTCATAACACTAATCTTGTGAAGTTACTCCAACGGATCCGCGACGAGAGTCACCGTTTTGCTGTCAGTTATCATTCAGTCTTAAAAGCTAAGCGTCAGACAGCCAGTGCACTTGATGATATACCTGGTATTGGTATCGCAACTCGTAAAAAACTTATTAAAACCTTTGGCAGTAAACGAGCAGTTCTGGCTGCCAGCCAAGTGGAACTCGCGGCTGTTGTCGGTAGCAAGCGAGCCGAACAAATCAGTAAATATTCAGACTAAATTATTTGCTATACTAAGAATTCTGTAATGAGCGGCATATTTACCTCCGATTTTTTCATACATAATCGACGACGACTGCGCGAGCAGGTTGCGGCTGATACACCAATCGTAATTACGGCCAATGGACTTCTACAGAAAGCCAGTGACGAAGCCTTTGCCTTCCATCAGGATAGATCGTTTTGGTATTTAACGGGTGTTGATGAGCCAGACATACTTTTAGTAATCGATAAAGATGAAGAATATCTGATCGTGCCAGGTCGTGAGTTCGTCCGTGAAAAATTTGATGGAGCCGTAGACGTTAGTGGTCTTACTAGACGATCAGGAATCACAAAGATCCTGGACGAGAAAGGTGGTTGGGATCATCTCGGCGCCACACTTAAAGAAAACAAACATATTGGAACACTCATCGCCAGCCCCAAATATGTGGACTTCTGGGGCATGTATACGAACCCGGCCCGCGCTGAACTTATCAAAAAATTAAAAATGATTAATTCTAAAATTAAACTACTCGATATCCGACTGTTAGTGGCGCGAATGCGGATGATCAAGCAGAAACCGGAATTAGAGGCTATCCAGCAGGCTATTGATATCACCAACCAAACACTTAATGCAGTAATAGAGCCGACACAACTTGCAAAATATACCAATGAATATCAAGTTGAAGCAGATATTACTCACGGTTTTCGCTGGCGCGGGGCTAGCGGCCATGGTTTCTCGCCAATTGTTGCGAGCGGTAAGCGTGGTTGTACGCTTCATAGTGTCACAAATGATGGCGACCTCACAAAAGGTGATTTGATAACTATAGATGTTGGCGCGGAGGTTGATCATTATACGGCAGATATTACACGAACTGTCTCGTTCAATGGACAACCCTCGAAGCGTCAGCAAGCTGTTTACGAAGCAGTATTGGAGGCTCAAGAGTATGCTTTTTCACTACTCAAGCCCGGCGTACTCATTAAAGATTACGAAAAATTGATGGAAATATTTATCGGGAAACAACTTCGTGAGCTGAAGGTTATAAAAACTCTTAAGCGTGACGCTATCCGCAATTTCTTTCCACATGCCACATCCCATTTCCTCGGCCTTGATGCGCATGACGCGGGTGACTACGAACAACCACTTGCACCTGGTGTCGTGCTAGCTGTTGAGCCCGGCATTTACATCCCTGAAGAAAGTATTGGTGTGCGCATTGAAGATAACGTAGTAATAACAAAAACAGGGAATAAAGTACTGAGCCGGGAACTGGCCAGAGCTTTGCTATAATAGTTGTTATGCAAAAAATGTTGCAAAACCCGGCCTTCCGGTTTGTTCTCCGCTGGTTTGTTTGTAGTTTAGGTCTCTGGCTAGCTGCCGCTTTACTCGGTAGTCGACTCACATATAACAATAGTTTGATTGTTATTATTATCTCAGGCTTACTACTAGCCATCATCAATATCGTCCTTAAGCCAATTGTTGTAATTCTCTCGTTGCCAGCAGTACTCGTGACGCTTGGATTATTCATGATACTTATTAACGGACTGATGATATATATTGCTAGTAAGGTCTATACCCAACTACATGTTACAAATTTTTGGGCCGCTATACTTGCCGGCATGGTTATCGGACTGGTAAACTACTTAGTGACTACTATCGTAGAAGGCATATGAGTATTTTTAATTACATCACTATTATTGCAATGTTACTGATGACGCTGCTCATTTTGGTGCAAACTCGTGGCGCCTCGCTTGGTGCGGGACTTGGTGGCAGCGGTGAAGTGAATATGACACGCCGTGGCAGCGACAAAACCTTGTACCAAATGACAATTATTTTAGCTGTAATTTTTGCAGGATCGCTTGTTCTAGGGATCGTGAAATAAGCGTCAGCACCGTATGGTAGCTAAAACTCTCAAAATGCGGGTACGACGTCGGTTTCGCAAAGGACGACGTCAAGTCGAGGGATTGGGTCATCAAGCCGAAGACCATATTGATCAACATTTTGTAAAACGCTTAGCGCGACTTATTGAAGTGCGTCGGTTTGTAATTGTATGGGTATTGTTGCTGGTGTTACTCGGCGGCGTAGTTGTTGCTCAAACAGATGCACTCAGTAGTTATTATCAAACAATCCAGCCTGTGCCAGGCGGCATTTATACTGAAGGAATACTCGGTGACTTTACGACCGCTAATCCTCTTTACGCTACTAGCCCCGTTGATAATTCTGTAGCTCATCTGGTTTTTGCTAGTTTATTAACCTATAACAATAACAATCAACTGGTAGGTGATTTGGCGAGCAGCTGGAGTGCTGATGCGACGGCTAAAGTCTATACGGTGAATTTAAAGCCAAACTTGACATGGCAAGACGGCCAACCACTGACGGCCGCCGACGTAGCGTTTACGTATCACCTCATTCAAAACCCCAGCGCTCTGTCGCCTTTAAATGCCAGTTGGCAAGATATTAAGGTGACCGCTACAAATCGGCTGACAGTTACGTTTACGCTATCTAATCCACTTGCCTCCTTTCCGGATTCCCTAACAAATGGTATTGTTCCAGAACATTTATTGGCCAATATACCAGTGGCCACACTTCGTTCCGCCAACTTTAACATTGACCCAGTTGGGGCCGGACCGTTCTCATGGCAGTCATTGGCCGTCAATGGCAACACACCTCAAACACGGCAAGAACAGATCAATCTTATGCCCTTTGCTGCGTACAATGGTGGCCAGCCAAAACTAAGCCAAATTATTATCCGTGCATTCCATAATCAAGCACAATTAATCAGTAGTTTTAAAAGTGGCGACCTAAACGGCGTGGCTGGCCTCGATAATGTTCCAGCTACGTTAGTTGACGATAAACATTTAAATCAATATAGCTTGCCCCTTACTGCCGCTAATATGGTATTTTTCAAAACTACTGCTGGTGTTTTAGGAGACGTAAACGTTCGTAAAGCCCTCGTCCAAGCTACAAACACTACTCAGATTATCCAAGACCTTGGCTATCCAGTATCGCCGGTTCACGAGCCATTATTAAATGGGCAACTGGGCTTCAGCGCTCAATATGAACAACAGACTGGTGATCCTGTTGGCGCCGCTATGGCTTTACAGCAGGCTGGTTGGGTGCTTGGCAAGAGCGGTATTCGCTATAAGGGCGGACAACCACTAACCTTCACGTTGTACGCTCCAGACACGCAAGATAATAATTCCGTGACCAAGGACCTACAAACTCAGTGGCGTAGTATAGGTGTAAATATGCGAGTGGTCTTACAGGGTCCTATCGATATACAGAATACTATTGCCTTTCACGCCTATGATGCATTACTTTACGGAATATCGATTGGTACAGACCCAGATGTTTTTGCCTACTGGGACAGTTCACAAGCTAACCCAAGCTCACTAACGCACTCTAACTTTTCAGAATATCAGAGTCCGGCGGCGGATGAAGGCCTCGAAGCTGGTCGAACGGTTAGTGATCCAGCGCTCAGGGCTATTAAATATCAATCGTTTTTACAAGCATGGTACGATGATGCACCAGCTCTCGGTTTATACCAACCACGATTCTTGTACCTAACATACCAGCCAGTATATGGGCTGGACGAACACACCATTAACCAAGCAACGGACCGTTTTAATAATGTCCAAAATTGGGAAATTCGACAAGACAAAGTAACAGACTAAACTTCTTGAGTTTTGGCTAAAAAACAGATAAGATTTATGAGATAAGTCTAGACGTGGGGATGTGGCGGAATTGGTAGACGCGCTAGCTTCAGGAGCTAGTGTCCGCAAGGACGTGGAGGTTCAAGTCCTCTTATCCCCACCATTCACGAAATACTTTTATGAAGCAGACGGGGTGTGGCGCAGTTGGCTAGCGCGCAGCGTTCGGGACGCTGAGGTCGGAGGTTCAAGTCCTCTCACCCCGACCAGACGATAATTCTGTCATTTTTACAAGCGTTGCATATGGTTCATGCCAGAGGTAGCTAGATACTTTTTCATGATGATGTACGTTCTAACTAGGCGCGCAGCTGGAAAAGACTTTCAAACAGGGTTTAATGTTTCTACAGAGAATATGGGTATGATGAATAAGGTTGAAGTTGACCACATATTTCCCAAATCATTATTGGAGGGAAGTATAAAATCTGACTTGGCCGCAAAGAAAAAAATGATTAATGAGATCGCAAACTTTGGATTTCTATCCAAAAGGGGAAACTTGATAAAAACAAACGAAGCACCCGAAAAATATCTTCCTCGTCTGCTGAAAAATAAAGGGCCAAAAGTTATTAAATCTCACCTAATCCCGGCTGACGAAAAACTTTGGAACTTAAAGAATTACAAATTATTTATTGAAGCCAGAAGGAAGTTAATAGCTAGCGAGATAAATAAATTACTCAAAGGATACGAACAGTAAGGCAAACTACGATATTCTCCATACCTTTGCAGCCAGCTAAACTATAGTTAAGCTGCCACGGAAATAACTTTTCGGAAATCTGACTCCAAATCCCGCCAACATGCTCATGCTTGCTATTTAGTCATCGACTGGCATACTAAAAGTATTCTTAACGTAGGAAGTGAGGGTATATGGCATCAGACGGTAAACCACAAACATACGATCAGCTAGTGAGCTATGAAGATATGGATCCTTTCAAGATTAATGCTACCGAAGCAGCCGCTTCCACATCTCATAACTTGAGCGACTACCATGGATATACCGAGCTCCCAGCAAGTCGAGGGGAATCCTCATTTGTGTGGGACGAAGTAGATAACTATCGAGCTGGCGTCATAGAAGGGCTTGGCACAAAGAACCTAGTGGCAGATAGCGTTGATGCAGTTGACGAGACCACACCATCACATTACCGAGCAATAGCCCAAGACAGTATTGCCATGATTGCCAACGACCTTATCGTCAGTGGGGCAGACCCGCAATTGTTCTGGGTTCATATAGCGGCCGGTGAATCATCATGGTTTACGGATGAACGACGTACCACGGCCTTTAACTTAGGTTGTGCAGCAGTCTGTGAAGACATTGGGGTAACGTGGGCCGGCGGTTAATCACCAACCCTACCTGGCATCATTGTTCCGGGTGCTTCTGAGATATCTGGGTTTATGTTAGGTTCAATTAGCCCTAAAGAGAACTATGTCGCTGGTAATACCCTAGAAGATGGTGATGCTGTTGTACTGATCGAAAGTAGCGGTATTCATGCCAATGGGCTAAGCTCAGCCCGCAAACTTTCTGAAAGCTTACCTGATGGCTACCAGACCGAGCTTCCTGATGGCACAATTTTTGGCGAAACGTTACTAAAGCCAACCAATCTCTATGTGGGCTTGGTGCAAGGGCTACTTGATCGAGGCGTTCCACTGAAGCGTCTTGAAAATATAACTGGCCATGGCTGGCGAAAATTGATGAGAGCTAGAGAAGAGTTCACCTACCGTATGCACGAACTACCACCAGCTATGCCACTGTTCGATTTCTTAAAAGCACAGCTTGAAGTTGATGATGAAGAAATGTTTGGAAACTACAATATGGGGGCTGGCTTCGCAGTATACACACCTAAGGAAAGTGTTCCAGAGGTTATTGCGGAAGCTGCGCAGCAGGGATATGCAGCATGGCACGCAGGGAATGTAGAAAAAGGGCCTAAGCAGGTGATCATTGAGCCGCTTAATTTAGTTTTCGCAGCAGCAAGCCTAGGCGTACGTAAATAACGATTGACACCCCCGAGCTCTACTATCGTGATTCTATTGAGGGGACTGTTCTTGAGAGCCGTCTGCCTCTTTTAGCTCAGCTAGTCTAGACACTACATCACCGACAAATCTTTCTGCGGCCACTGCTTGGTCTGTAGCCTCGGCTCTCGTTAACCGAAGTCCTGAACGGTGCATTATGTCTGTAGCCAGCTCAGCAGTACGTTCGTCAGGTAATTCTTGCCCTGTTAGATCGCTTCCTAATTCAGCCATGCCATCTCCTTATTTAGATGGATTATATAACGTTTCTCCCGATTGCGTAACTCCCACCGCCGAGTTTTCTATTTTTGCTATACCCTGCTGTTGTCTACTTAGCCAGTTCAAAACAATTCACGCTATACATAATTAGTAGCTGTAAGTCTGTTGATGCGCGGTTCGGCCAGCCTGAGCTAACTCCTGTCGCCAAGCTGGTATTGGATTGTCTATGAACCACTCTGCTATATTACCCAGTAGTCGTTCAAGAACCTTATCTTCTGTTCGACCAATACACATTATAGGTGTTTTGAAAGACCAGGATAAATATGTACAAATACGATAATTTTGAATCACAAGAGACCCCAAAAACGGTTAAAGGGTTATTTATTTTCATGGTTCGACCCTATAAAGGTAAGACCTTTCTGTTTTTCTTGCTTACGTTTATTGGCATAACCGCATGGAGCGCATCACCACTAGTTATTGCTGAAGCAGTTGATAAGCTGAGTCTAAACCATCACATAACAACCTTTATCTGGCTATTAATACTAATTTATTTTATTTTACGGGTTGTAGATGAAGTCTTCTGGCGTATTGGCGAAGCAGTGATGCGCAGCTATAAACCGCAAATGGTTGAGAGAATCCGATCGCTATTATTTGCTACGGCTTTAAGAAAATCGTATGCCTACTCGGTTAATTCAAGTAGCGGCCAAATCGGTTATTGGATTAATCAAACGAGGACGACCGTTAATGAATTTGTTGACACAACAATCTGGAGCGTCTGGGGACGAACGATAGGTTTAATTGTCTCTGCAATTTTTCTGTTTATTGTGCATTGGTCACTCGGGGTTATATTTATAGTTTGGCTGGTACTTCTGTTTTGGTTTAATATAATCCGTGGTAGAAAGTTTGCAAGGCTAGTCGCAGCCCAAACCGAGGAAGAAAGTAAAGCATCCGGTATGGTCGTCGATGCTCTCAGTAACCACTTGAGTGTCAGAACATATAATGCCCAGGAGCGAGAAAAACAAACATTGTATGCCCAACAGCGTCATATCGTGAGGCGCTGGAGTGATTCTTGGCGTCAAAACCTCGAAACCAACATCGTGAAAGGCCAAAGCGCTGCAATTGTTAGTGGTATCGCTTTTATGCTCGTCATACTTTTATACGGGCATAACGTTATACCGATTGGGGGCATCCTCCTGTTTGCTGCATATTTTGGTGATGCCAGTAGTAGCTTATGGGAACTTGCCTGGTCGCTTGATTCCTACTATCGAAATTTCGGAACGATTAGAAATGCGCTAGACGGACTCAACGGTGAGGATGCCCGTGGGGGTGATATGGTGGAGTCGTCGGATTTGCCATCCACAGTGAGTCTACAGCTAAAAGATCTCAGCTTCGCATATCCAGACCAGTCGTCCGGAGAAGTTATACGATCACTTAATCTTGAAATTAAACGTGGCGCTAAGGTTGGTATTGTTGGTCATAGTGGAGCCGGGAAGTCTACACTAATCGGTCTTTTGCTAGGATTCTACGAGCCCACTGAGGGTAACATACTCATAAACGATATAGACATTACGACCAAGGACCCGTCATTTTCTCGGGCAGTCAGCTCATTCGTGCCACAAGACACCAGCCTGTTTAACCGATCGGTGCGGGACAACGTGATTTATGCTAACCCTAAAGCGACAGATGCACAGATACATAAAGCGTTGGTTCAAGCTCGAGCGCTAGAGTTTATAGGTAAACTTCCTGAAGGAATCAATACCTTAATTGGGGAGCGAGGCGTAAAGCTTTCTGGCGGTCAGCGGCAACGCATTGCCATTGCCAGGGCCATATTGAAAGATGCGCCGTTACTTTTGCTCGATGAAGCAACCAGTGCGCTTGATAGTGTCAGCGAGCAAGCTATTCAAAAAGCGCTTCATGAGCTTATGAAAAATCGTACAACAATTGTTATTGCGCACAGGCTTTCGACGCTGAAACATCTTGATAACATTATTGTTCTGGACAAAGGACGAATTGCAGAACAAGGTTCACACGAAGAACTCGTGAGAGCCGGAGGTATATATGCTGATCTCTGGAAACGACAAAAAGATGGCTTCATTGCAGACTAAGCAAGCCGCGTAGCGTAAGATATTTTTCTTTAGTTTTGTTATCATTAGGGTCATGGATAATCAGGTAGCGGTTAAGGCTGTGATACAGCGTCAAGACGGCAAATTTCTTATCGTTCGGGAAGGCAAGCGGTGGCAGGGAGTCGGCGGACGACTCGAAAAAGGTGAAGTGCTTGAAGATGGCTTACGGCGCGAGACAGAGGAAGAAACAGGCATAGCTGACTTAGAAGTAGGGAAAGTGATTCACGTCGATGAATGGTTTTCTAAGCCTGAGGGCGAATTAAAGCACATTGTTGCAATATTCTTTTTATGTAAAACAAAATCGAATAAGATTGTTCTCAGCGAAGAACACGAGGCTTATGCCTGGGTTACAGCTCACGAGCTTGATAACTATAGAGACACAATGGAAAAAGAGGTGAAGCAAGCTATTATTATGGCAAGTCAATAAAAAGTAAAAAACTTTATTTTGTTATTCAGCAAATGATGTGTATACTCTAGCCATAAGCAATTAGCCACTATGCCACCAGCAGATAACACCAATCCTACTGAATCAACAAATGGCGCTACTTCTCCACTAGCCTCTTCGGCCGCACCTCTAGCTGGTGCCGATCCAAATCAGCCACAGGTTTTTCAACCGGTGAGCCAACCTGTTGCTCCAGGACCGCTCGTATCCGACTTTTCTAGTTCTCCACCTACATCACCGACAGGCGCGGTTATTGGTGGCGGTTTACCCCAGTCAGATTCTGGCATGCCAACGCCGAGCGGCACCGTAACTCCGACCGGATCAGGCTCTAATAAACCACCAAAAAACAAAAAGAAACGACTAATTATCATTGCGGCTGTAGTCGTAGTTCTTGCTGGCGCTTTGGCCGCTGCCTATTTTGGTTACTACATGAATCCAAACTTTATTTGGAAGCAATCTCTAGGCGACACCAACATAGTCTATAGTAAGCTCGTCAGCGATCTAAACACCGAAAACCAGAGTCACTATAAAGGTATCACTGAGAACGGTTCGTTTAATTTGCAATCAGGTGGCACGAGCTATAACGGCAGTTTAGCTATTCAAAGTGATGGTAGTAATTCTAGCGTCTCCGCTAAAGCTGACATTGGTGTAGCTAAAGTTGATGTTGAGGAACGTGGCATTACGGCAGCCGGCAATAGTGCTCCTGATATATATTTGCAAGTCAACGGCATCAACAACCTGAATAGTTACCTCGGCCCATCATTAGGCCAAGCAGCTGCGAGCCTTAATGGCAAGTGGATTGTTGTTGATCACAACCTTATCATTGATCTTAAAAATGAAATGACGAAAGAACAAAAAACTACCAGCACCCCGCCGCTCACATGGACAGACGTTAACTCATTCCTACAAGCTGCCGGCAAGGTCAACAAGCAGTATCTCTTTACGACTAATAAAAAGACAGCCGTAACAACTGTCGTTAAGAAATACGGTCGTGAGACTGTTAATGGCCATGATACGTATCATTATAAAATTGGTTTTATACCCGCAAACACTAAAGCCTACGTAACGGCCATGTGTAGTGCCCTGCAACAAAGCGACCTAGGAGCATACCTAAAATCTGTAACAAATCAGGATGTTGGCACATCTTCAACCTGCAAGCAGCTTGAAGCCAGTGCTGGTAAAATCAAGAGTTCAGATACGGTTGATGTGTGGGCTGATGTAAACCATCGAGTTATCTATAAAGTTCGATCATATGGCACTCAGAACCCTGCTCAAAATTTCGTTGACATTGGCTTGAACTATACTGGTAGTAGCTCGGTATTACCGTTCTTTGTATCCGGTCAAACAAAAAGCGGGACTAATAATACTACTTTCGCAGTCGTAGCAACTCTCAATACGAATGATCAATCAGTCGGCGTGACGGTTAATGTCCAAACTACGGGCTCCGATGCTACAAAATTATCTGGTAACTTCTCCTTTAAGCCTACCAATACGACACTGAGTTTAACGCCGCCACAAGGAGCAATACCAATCACAACTGTTTTGAATCAATTTGGACTTGGTGGCACGCTCACAGAACTTCAGCAACTTGGCTCGAACGAACAACTCGGTAGCATCCAGTTGAAGTCTCCAGCCGCACAGCCTGGCGCTGCCGCCCTTGCGAGTCTCATTACTACAAGTCTTGCATCTGGTTCACCATCAATCGGTGGTTGATGTCAACTGAACTCAGGTATAATAAACGTATGCAGGTTATTGTCGACAGCCTACTCACGACGTACCAACGACTGGGAACTGGCAAAACGCTCGTGGTGCTTCATGGATGGGGTGATAACAGCCAGAGTTGGCTAACGCTCGGTGCTGCTATGGCGAAGAAATACGATGTAGTTATTCCAGACTTACCCGGCTTTGGCGGTACTCAAGCTCCCTCAGACGCGTGGGGTTTAGATGAGTATGCAAGGTTTGTTGCTCATTTTCTAAAGAAGCTAGAGGTCGATAACGTATATGCATATATTGGTCACAGCAATGGTGGGGCAATTACAATGCGAGGGCTTAGTACAGATAATTTGACGTGCGATAAATTAATTCTGCTAGCGAGTGCCGGTATTCGTGGGCAGTATAAGGGGCGCGTTAAAGCGCTGCGCTATGTTACTAAAATTGGTAAAACCCTCAGTTCGCCTCTGCCCCAAAATACTAAAAAGAAACTTCGACAAAAAGTGTATGCTACAGTTGGTTCTGACATGTTAGTTGCCGAACATCTACAAGCAACCTTTAAGCGCGTGGTCACTGATGACGTTCAGGCCGATGCGGCCAATATCAGCGTACCGACGTTACTGATATATGGTGAGGCCGACCAACAAGCTCCGACGACTTACGGCGAAAAATTTCACGAGCTGATAGATAATTCGACTCTGGAGATACTTCCAGGCGCTGGACACTTTCTGCAAATTGACCGACAAGCTGATGTCAAACACGCAGTTGAGGAATTTTTGAAGTGATCGACAATATCCTCAGTCTCTACTCACCTCAATATGCTAGTACGCTAGTTTACATGCTACAAAGTACTGAATACAGAGCCGGGCCATATTTGAGGTGGTTCTGGCGAACAAAGAATTTTGGTCAAGTTGTCCAGCGCCGTCAGCTGGAGCGCACTCGAGCCGCCCGATTACTGACGTTAGCTGTGCAGGTTGGTATCGTGCTGGAAATCCTTATCGGGCTGACAATCATAGGACTTAATGTATGGGATAATTTTGCTGGTGGCTGGGCATTTGGTCTAGCTCTCATCTTTGCATACCCAGCAGTCATAGCGCATGTAGTGGTCGTGCCGCTTGTTATGGGTCGCGAGATTGTTATTAAGCCAAAACAAAAGCAACAAATTGAACGATCAAAACAAATCTTCAAACAGTTTAAGGGTGCAAAAATAGCCGTTGCCGGAAGTTACGGCAAAACCAGTATGAAAGAACTGTTATTAACAGTCTTGAGTGAAGGCAAAAAAGTTGCAGCTACGCCAGCCAACAAGAATGTTGCTGTCAGCCATGCACAATTTGCTAAAAATTTGGATGGTGATGAAGATATATTAATAATTGAATATGGTGAGGGCGCACCAGGTGATGTTGACCACTTCGCTCATACTACGAACCCTACGCATGGCATCATTACTGGCGTCGCAGCAGCGCATCTAGATCGTTACAAAACTGTTCAAGCCGCCGGTGAAGATATTTTTAGCCTAGCAGACTATCTGAAGAACAAAAATATCTATGCTAATGGCGAATCACCGAGCGCTAAGCCGTTCATTCGTGAAGGCTTCCATGTGTATACTCATGAAGGTACACTTGGCTGGAAAGTAAATGACGTTACGCTAGCTATCAATGGTACCAGATTTACATTACAAAAGGGCAAGATTATACTCAAACTTCATAGTAAGCTACTCGGCCAACATCAACTAGGCCCGCTAAGTCTAGCTGCAGCTTTAGCTCATGAATTCGGTCTTACTAACGAGCAGATTCAATCAGGTATAGCTAAAACAGCCCCATTCGAACATCGTATGCAACCGTATCAACTAAGTCATGCATGGGTGATTGACGATACGTATAACGGTAATATTGAAGGTATTCGTGCCGGCACTCACTTGCTCGAAAAACTACCAGCAAAACATAAAGTATACGTCACACCCGGCTTGGTTGACCAAGGTCATGAAACTGAGAGGGTACACATCGAAATGGGTGAGCTGATTGCGGCGGCTCAACCGAACACTGTCGTGCTGATGAAAAATTCTGTAACTAAATTCATTCAACAAGGACTTGAGGCTGGCGGTTTTGCTGGCGAACTAAAAGTTGAGACAAAGCCGCTTGATTTTTACACTAACCTCGGTGAATTTGTTGCTGCCGGTGACCTCGTTTTGATGCAGAACGATTGGACTGACAACTATGCCTAAAAAAGCTGTAAAGCGTAAGAGAACCATTTGTAATTGTAGGACTTAATTGTATATACTAATTGTATGGAAACAGTTGCAGTTATTTTTGGTGGTCGTTCTGCCGAACATGATGTATCAATCGTTACAGCAATCGCCAGTATTATTAAGCCATTAGAACTTACTAAGAAATACCGAGTTGAAGCAGTGTATATCGCCAAAGATGGTTCGTGGCATTGGGATGACAAGTTAAAGGACATCAACTTGTTTAGTTCTGGTCACATCCAGGATTTTCTACATAAAAGCCAACCTGCTAGTGTGCAATTTGGGCGAGGCATGACATTGGTAAAATCAAGCGGTATTGCCGGCCGTAAAACAGTGCGCAAAATTGACATTGTCTTCCCTGCTATGCACGGAACATACGGCGAGGATGGTGCTTTAATGGGTTTACTCGATATGGCTGGCGTGCCGTATGTAGGCTGTGGTTTAGCTGCCAGCGCCGTGGCTATGGATAAGGTTTTGGCTAAACAGATAATCTTGGCTAACGGTATTGAAACTTCAAAATTCGTTATTTTCCCTAAAGACGAACTTGAGCATGATTTTTCATCTTGTTTGAAGAACGTTGAAGCCAAACTTCGCTATCCAGTCTTTGTCAAACCAGCTCATCTTGGTTCAAGCATTGGTATTTCACGGGCTACCAGCAAGGTAGAGTTACAGAATGCTCTCGAAGTTGCGGCTCACTATGATGATAAGATTATTGTTGAAGAGGAAGTGCCAAATCTGGTCGAAGTAACGTTACCGATCATGGGGAATGCCACCCCCAAACCAGCGCTACTTGAGCAACCGTTGACAAAACCCGAAGACTTCTTTGATTTTGAGACAAAATATATGCAAGGCGGCAAAAAAGGTAAGGGTAAAGGCGGTCCTAAAGGTAGCCAGGGCTATAGCCAGATCCCGGCTAAATTGCCGAGTGATCTGTACCAAAAAGCTGAGGAAACGGGGCTTAAAGTCTATCGCTCACTGGGCTGCAGCGGTATCGCTAGAGTAGATATGTTAATCGATACTAACGCTAAAAAAGTTTACTTTAATGAGGCCAACCCATTACCTGGCGGTCTCTATGCTCACAATTGGCGAGCAGCTGGCATTAGTAGCGTGGAACTCGTGCAAAAACTCATTGCTTTTGCAAAAGAACGCAATGCTCAGCGTGAATCATTGGCTACGACGTTCAACACTAATTATCTGCAACAGTTTTAGATAAGCCGATGTTTGAGCTTCAAAAATCCACCGTTTATTTTAAAGACCGATTTGTGCCATTTAAGGACGCTAATTTTTCAATAGCGAGCCCGCCGGTGCTGTATGGTCTGAGCATTTATACCGTTGTGCCTGTTAATTGGAACAAAAAAACCGGCAAACTTTATATATTTCGGTTAGAAGATCATTTCCAGCGCTTACAGAACTCAGCCCGCATAGTAGATTTTCACAGTTTCTTGGAAAAATGGACATACACTAAATTCGCTGCAGTCATCAGCGAGCTAGTAACTCGAAATAACCTTGAGCAGGACGCTCTCATTCGAGTTACAGTATCCGCGGGTGGAGTTATGACGGGTACGCGTATGCATGGTCTCAAGCATGAATTAACGGCTTTTGTATACCCGTTCGTTCCGACGCTACCAGCTAAAGGCGCCAAAGTATGTGTTTCGAGCTGGCAACGAACGCCGGATAACTCTATACCCTCACGGGCCAAGATTAATGGAAGCTACATCAATTCATCACTCATGAAAAATGAAGCTCTCTTAGATGGCTTCGACGATGCTATTTCACTTGACGAGCATGGTCACGTTGCCGAGGCAACCGTAGCCAATCTTTTCCTGATTCGAAACGGCGAGCTCCTTACACCACATAGCTCAACGGATTTACTGGAGGGCATTACGCGCAGTACAGTGTGTGAACTTGCCGAAAAACTTGACATCAAATGTCAGCAACGCAGTATCGATCGAAGTGAATTATATCTCGCTGATGAAGCGTTCTTGAGTGGCAGTAGTGTTCGCATTGCTCCAATTACCTCGATCGATAATCGACTGGTTGGCGCAGGTACAATTGGCCCGATAACCCATCAGCTTATGCGAGTCTATGATCAAGCCACGCATGGAACGACGACCGATTTCTCGCACTGGCGTCAAACTTTGTGACAATGAGCTAAACCTACTGTAATACCTTGCTCCACCGGTGAATTTTACGACCGCTAGATAAACCTGGGTAGCACAGAGGGATTAATTATCCTATAATTTAACTCTAATGCAACGTTATAACCCTAAAGAGATTGAACCTAAGTGGCAAGCTAAGTGGGAAGCTGACAAACTTTACGAGGCTAGTGAAGATGAAGCAAAACCTAAAAAGTATGTCCTTGAGTACTTCCCCTACCCTAGCGGCGCAGCTATGCACGTTGGCCACGTTCGTAACTATACCATCGGTGATGCCGTTGCCCGTTTCTACCGAATGAACGGCTACAACGTTCTACATCCTATGGGCTGGGACGCGTTTGGCCTGCCAGCTGAAAACTATGCTATTAAACATAAAATTAGCCCTCGTACGGCTATTGATGAAAATACGGCACGCTTCAAGCAGCAGCTTATACAAATGGGCTTCAGTTATGATTGGTCTCGTGAAATCGATAGTACAGACCCTAAATACTACAAATGGACACAGTGGTTATTTCTAGCACTGTTTAAGAAAGGGCTAGCCTACCGCAAAGAGTCATTAGTAAATTGGGACCCGGTTGATAAAACAGTACTGGCTAATGAGCAAGTTATAGACGGTAAGGCCGATCGTAGTGGGGCGACAATTGAGAAAAAATCCCTGGAGCAATGGTTTTTCAAAATTACTGACTACGCTGATCGCTTGCTGAACAACCTCGATGATTTGAATTGGTCGGATGCGATAAAGGCTATGCAGCGTAATTGGATTGGCCGCAGTAATGGTGCAGAAATTGAATTCACAATCAATGACAATAAAACTGTGAAAGTTTTTACGACTCGTGCGGATACAATATTCAGTGCGGCTTTCATGGTTTTAGCTCCCGAACATCCACTAGTCATTGAGATAACGGCGCCCGAAAAAAAAACTGCTGTTCAGGCCTATATTACTGCCGCTCAGTCCAAAAGCGATCTTGAGCGACAAGAAAAGTTAAAGGAGAAAACTGGTATTTTTACTGGCGCCTATGCAGTTAATCCAGCCAATGACGAAAAAATTCCAGTGTGGATTGCCGATTTTGTTCTAGGCGGGTATGGGACTGGAGCAGTTTTTGGAGATATTCATGATGAGCGCGACTGGGAGTTTGCCGATAAATTTGATATACCAGCGCGAGTAACCGTAATTCCTGAAGACTCCGTTGAAGCCGAGAAGGTAAAGAACAAGGAATATTGTTTTCACGGCGAAGGTATTTTAATTGAATCTGGTGAGTTTACAGGTATGCGCAGTGAAATCGCTCGCGATAAAATTATCGCCTGGCTGAGCGAAAAAGGTAAAGCCAAAGAAGTAGTGAATTATAAAATGCGTGACTGGTTAATTAGTCGTCAACGCTATTGGGGCACACCAATTCCTATCATCCATTGTCCCAAGGATGGAGCGGTCGCTGTTCCAGAAGATCAATTACCGGTACTTTTGCCAGATATAAAAAGCTATGAACCAAGTGGCGATGGGCGGAGTCCGCTCGCCAATGTGTCAGAATTTGTTAATACCATTTGCCCAAAGTGCGGTGGCCCAGCACAACGTGAGACCGACACTATGGATGGGTTTGCCTGTTCAAGTTGGTACTTCCTGCGCTTTGCTGATCCGCATAATGACAAAGTGGCTTTTGATAAGGCGAAGGTTGATTTCTGGCTGCCAGTCGATGATTACATTGGTGGAGCAGAGCATGCTGTCATGCATTTACTATACGCTCGCTTCTGGACGATGGTGATGTTTGACGAAAAATTGATTGATTTCGAAGAACCCTTTACGACTCTGCGTAATCAGGGCATGATTCTGGCACCGGATGGCGCTAAGATGAGTAAGAGCAAAGGTAATACTATTGAACCTGATGGTTTGATTGAGCAAGGGTATGGCGCTGATTCAATCAGAATTATGGAACTATTCATTGGCCCATGGAATCAGTCAGCCAATTGGAGTGTCGAGGGTATGGGCGGAGCTTTTCGCTTTCTCCAGCGCGTATGGACGTTAGTGCAAGAATTCAATGAATTTGATAAGAGAGACTCTCAGTCCGAAAATCTAGATCTGTACCGTACGGCTCACCGAACTATTAAAAAAGCCACGAGCGACTTAGTAAGTATGGATTTTAATACAGCAATCTCAGCCTTAATGGAGGACGTTAACGAATTGTATAAAATTAAAGCTGGTGGTGATGGTTATGCGGCAAAAAATTGGCGCTTTGCAATTGAGAGTTTGTTACAGGTATTAGCGCCATTCGCTCCACACATTGCCGATGAGTTATGGCAACAACTTGGACACGCAGACTCTATTCATGCAAGTAACTGGCCAAAATGGGACGAACAGTATTTAAAGAGTGATACTATGACAATCGTTGTACAAGTAAATGGCCGATTGCGAGCTGAGCTTGAACTCCCAGCCAGTACCACCGAAGAGCAAATCATTGAGACCGCCAAGACCAACGCCAAGGTAGCGGTGTATCTTACTGACCATGAACTTAAAAAAACAATTTATGTAGCTAAGAAGCTGGTAAATCTAGTAGTTATCTAAGTTTAAGACAGTATCGACGACCAACTTTCGACCTTGAGTTTTTATTCAAAATGCATTATACTACTGGACTAAGTGCAGTCTAACAGAAAAGGAATTCTAGATTCATGGGTCAACCAAAAAAACGCACAAGTTCACGCCGTACGGGTAGTCGTCGTAGCCATTTGGTGCTTAAACTAGCACGGCGAGTTAATGCCAAATCACCGGTAAGAGCCTACACAACAAGCCGCGAAGCTAGTAAGACCAAGTCAGTCAAACCAGCAGTCAAGACTCAAAAATCCAGCGTCCCTGCAGGCAAATAGACTACATTAATTAAGCTAAACGGAAATTTTAACAATATGGCAAGCAATCGTCACCTTGGTCGCATCATCGCTCTGCAAACTCTATACGAACAAGAGTTTCGGCAAGAAGCTGGTGATAAAGTATTTGAGCTGGACTCGATACTAGCACGTAATATTGATAGATATAAAACGGCTGTTGATGACAAACAGTTTATTGAACGGCTGGTACATGGCGTAACGAAGCACGAATCAGAACTCAATGACGTTTTACGACCTGTAGCTCCGGAATGGCCAATCGAGCAGATTGCTCGGATGGACCGAATCGTGTTGCACATTGGGCTGTATGAGCTAATGTACGAAGCAGACGTACCGCCTAAAGTGGTGATCAACGAAGCTGTCGAGTTGGCTAAATCATTTGGTGGAGAAAATTCATCGAAATTTATTAACGGTGTACTTGGCACTGTGCTACGCCACCGGGAAGAAGCCGCGGGCAAGCCAGAGTCTAAGACAACTAAGCAGGATAACCAGGATGCAAAGGCCTAAACCACTTCAAGGTTTCAAAAAATTTGTGCATCGCTCACCGGCGATTACTGAGGCCGTGAGGGAAACAACATCTGGGGGCGTAGTATTCCGGCACAATGCAACAGGCGGTATGGAAATCTTGCTTATCCAAGACGCTAAAAATCGCTGGACAATTCCTAAAGGTCACGTTGAGCCTGGTGAGGAACCTGGTGCGACAGCAGAGCGCGAAATTCGTGAAGAAACTGGCCTGCAAGACATGGAAGTATTTAATGAACTCGGCAAAGTTAACTTTCGGTACCGTCGCGGCCAAACGCTTGTTCTCATGACAATGCACATTTGGCTTGTTGAAGGTCAAGGTGATAGTGATAAACTTGATCCTGAGGATTGGCTCAGTGATATTAGGTGGTTCCCGGCACAACAAGCAATTGATAAAATAGAATATGAAGATATTGCTAAACTTATGCTGTTGGGATTTAAAAAAATACGGGAATCCAAGGTATAATTCCTAACCGAGAAAGTTACCTATGTTAGAGACATCAATCTACAAACAATTCGCCAAAGACGTGCTCAAAGTTGAATTTCATAATATTGATCTTTTAGTAACGGCCTTTACTCATCGTTCTTATCTTAATGAGCACAAAAAAACCGTTCACGAGCATAACGAACGATTGGAATTTCTAGGCGATGCCGTACTCGAACTTGTAACGACCGAGTATTTATATATAACTTTCAAGGAGCCGGAAGGAATTCTAACTAACTGGCGAAGCGCGCTTGTTCGAACTGAAAGCATCGGTGCGGCAGCTAATCGTCTAGGCTTTGAGCCACTACTCCGGCTCAGCCGTGGCGAAAAGCGAGGAACCGAACGTGCGCGGGCTCAAATACTCGCAAACAGCTTTGAAGCAGTAACTGGTGCGCTGTATCTCGACCAAGGATACGAGGTTGCTAAGCGATTTATTACTGACAATATTTTAACGACGTTCCAGGATATCCTAACAAGTGGCTCGTGGATGGATGCTAAATCTCATCTGCAGGAGCTTGCTCAAAGTAAGGAAGGCTTTACGCCGATATATAAGGTGCTGAGTGAAGAGGGTCCAGATCACGACAAAACGTTCACCGTTGGCGTCATCATTGACGGTAAGCTAAAAGGCGAAGGTGTTGGTCCGAGCAAGCAAGCTGGACAACAACGGGCCGCCGAAGCAGCTCTTAAACAGTACACATAAGGCATAAGCAATACCTCTCAGCCTTATCTTGCTTTATACTCGTAGCATGAGTGACGGCAAGAGTATAGACAACTACCATCGTAGTTATGTAAGCGATCAACTTTTAGCAATGGCTCCAGATTCCGAAGAAGATATACGGTATGTTCTTGAAAATGTTCCAGAGTGGATGGCCAAAACTCTAGATTTAGTAGTTAAATCTAGTATTGAGATGGATGACAGCAATCCAGATGAGGTTTTCTTTGCGACACCATGGATATCATTTCGTGATGCAACTGAACAACTGGCCTTAGAACACATTGGAGATATCCGCTATGAGGCAGTTATTAGCCATGCACAACCACAAGAAGGTACACTCCTGCACTTAGGCTCAGTTACACTAGGCTTGATTGGGAGATCAGTTGACGCGGAGGATCGCCCAGGTGAGTCTAGAATGCTTGCCGTTTTAACAGATGCTGGGGTATTCATACCAGATCGTTGGCAAGGGCGGCAACTCGATGGTCATAGACAGGTCGGCTCAATTTTTGACATGGACATTTTTGGCGCGAAGGGTGTACTATTGCCACGCGATAGAACTGAAGAGGCGATCAAAAAGCGCGATTTAGCAGCTGACCAGGAACGAAAAAGAAGACTACGGGAAACATAGATTGACAACAGCCGCGCTTATCTGTAAAATACAACATAACGTTTTTATTACGTAAGGCTGTTTTTAGGAAGAGGTTTTATTAATCAATGTTAGCTATTCGTATGCAACGTACTGGTCGTAAAGGCCATGCCATGTTTCGTGTCGTTGTTCAGGATTCTCGGCGTACACCAACGAGTGGTAAAATTGTAGCCTTGCTTGGCAGCTATGACCCGCATGCCAAGACTATTTCGATATCGAAAGACAAAGCCAGCTTCTATTTAGAACATGGAGCTCAGCCATCAGATCGGGTAGCTCGTTTACTAAAAAGTGAAGGCGTGAAACTGCCTAACTGGGTCACACTTCAGGCGAAAAAAGACGGTAAGATTAAGAACCTTGAAAAGCTACGCCGAAACCGTCCGGCTGAGGAAGCGCCTAAAGTTGAAGCTGAAACTCCAGTAGCAGAACCAGTTACCGAGGCTGTCACTGAAGCGAGCGACGAAGCTCCAGCTGCCAGCGAGACCAGAGCAGAAACTGAAACACCTGCAGACGAAGCTCCAGACAAGCCTGAGACTCCCGAAAAATCTGAATAACTCGTTAATCGATTTGCTATAATATATAAACAACCTAATGAGAGGAGTCTGTCGTGAGCGATATTGACCAGCAGTTTATTGAATTTGTCGTAAAGTCACTCGTTAGCAAGCCTGATGCCGTACAAATTGCCCGCCGTATTGATGAAAAAGGCGTACTTTTAGAACTAACTGTCGACCCGGAAGATCTTGGCCGTGTAATCGGTAAACGTGGCGCCACGGCTCAAAGCTTACGAACGCTTCTGCGCGCTCTTGGCACCAAAAACGATGCTCGATATAACCTGAAGATTATTGATAATGGTGTTGCTCCACCGCCACGTGATTCTGCTCCAGCTCCAACGCCTGCAGCCGATGACTCTGATGCTGTAGCAGAGCCAGAGGAAGTAATTACAGGTGAGGAAGGTGACGTTGGGGAAGCGGAAGTGGAAAAGCAAGAAGAAACAGCAACACCAAGTGCCGAACAAGTCGCTGACGATGCCCATGATGATGTTGTAAGTAAGACCCGAAAAGAACTTGAAGATCTTGATGATCTTGATGTATAGTTAATTCAAGTCGAAAAAACGACCGATCTTTCTACAAAAATAAAATAACTAGTAAGCTCTGCGAGCCATTCTGCTATCCGCAGTCTGGGAGCTTTATGTGACAGAATGAACCCCGACTAGGGGTTCTTTTTGTATTGTCTGTTAGAATTATACAAGTGAAGGTTCAAATAATCAGTCTTTTCCCAGAGATGTTTGATGGCGTTCTGAATGCCAGCATGCTGTGGAAGGCTCAAGATAAGAAAATTGTCGAGTTTCAGCATATTCATTTGCGTGATTTTGGAGTAGGCCCACGCCATCAGGTTGATGACACTCCTTACGGTGGTGGCGATGGGATGCTGCTGATGCCTGGCCCATTATTAGCTGCAATTGAGCAGGCTAAAGCCAATGACCCAGAGGCTTTAGTTATTTTGCCAACGCCTCGTGGCGAGCGTTATAAGCAATCTGACGCTAAAACTTTAGCAGCCAACGCTAACGGACTGATCTTGGTGTGCGCTCGTTACGAAGGCTACGATGAGCGTATTACGCAGTGGATTGACCGACAGTACTGTATTGGGAGCTACGTGGTGACTGGCGGCGAACTACCGGCAATGGTAATAATTGATTCAGTGGTGCGACTGTTACCTGGCGTACTTGGAGGTGAAACTAGCGCTGAGATTGAATCGTTTCAAGCCGACGACGTAACCATTGAATTTCCACAGTATACCCGACCAGAGAACTTTCACGGTCTCAAAGTTCCGGAGATACTGCTCAGTGGTCATCATGCTGAAATTGCCAAATGGCGAGACTCTCAGGCCAAAAATGTCTACCAGTAGTTGTATGATACTATAGTAGTTAAGGAGGGCTTAAGGTATGAAATTAGCATTTATTAAACCAGTATACGCACACTGTGATTTACCATGTGGTGTGTACGATCCGGCGCAAGCCCAAATTGAAGCACGTAGCGTTCATGAAATTATGAAAAAATATGATGGACTCGACGAACCCAATAAAGTACGGGCTATTATCATTAAGGAAGAACGAGCTGAACTCGTCAAGCACCATCTTCTTGTGCTATGGGCCGATTACTTTAAACCAGAACACCTTGAGAAATACCCAGATTTACATGATAAATTCTGGAAGGCTATCAAGCAGGCTAGTGAGTGCAAGCACCACTTAGAACCGGCTGAAGGTCAGAAATTACTAGATCAAATTGATGAAATTGCTAAAATCTTCTGGGCAACCAAGAAGGCTTAACCTACTCATAGTTCGGCGAGTGGTTGGTAAGAGCATGCAACCAAGTTTACGGCCGAGAAAATTAGTGCTGGCTACGAGCCTTTACCGCAAGCTGATGCCAGAACATGTTGTGATTGTGCATCACGAGGGACTTGATAAAATTAAACGTATCCAAAAGATTCAAGCTGATCAGATTTTTGTGGTTGGTGACAATCACCGCGCTAGTCTCGATAGCCGAAACTTTGGCTGGCTACCAATTAGCAGTGTTGTCGCTCGCGTGGTTTGGCCTAGGCGTTAAGCTTCAATGCGCTGGAACTGATATACCCCAAAAGCAATGAGAACGATGGCGGTAAAACCTAGCACCAACAGATCTTTCGTTAAACCATAATGACTTTGATCAATAAGCGTCGCTCTAAGGGCGTCAACTGCATAGCTGATTGGGTTTACATCAGCTATTACTTTCAAAACAGTCGGGGCGTTTGTGAGCGGATATAAAGCTCCAGAGAGGAAATACAGAGGGAATATGATAAATTGGTTAATAGCCTGAAACCCTTGAAAGTCATTTACGAATGCACCAACGCCAGAGCTAAAGCTAGTTAGAGCAATGGCTAGTAGTCCTAAAATAAATAAAACGACAATTAGCATTGCCCAGTTGTATGGGCGAAAACCCAAGAACAGCGCAATAATAAAAACTAACATTCCCTGGAGTGCTGAAGTTGTAGCTCCACCAAGAGCACTCCCAAGCATAATCTTCAGACGCGACACGGGCGTGACCAGAGTTTCTTTCAAAAACCCAAACTGCCTGTCGAATATAATGTTAATACCAAAGAAGACTGACGAGAATAGAACCGTTTGAGCCATAATTCCCGGCACTAAAAAGTGCACGTAATTGCCGCCTCCGGCCTTTTCAACGACTGAGCCAAGACCATACCCTAGTGCTAACAAAAAAAGTAACGGCTGACCGACAGCACCAATAATCCGTGATGGTGAACGTGAATAACGAAGTATCTGCCGCAACCATAGAGCATAGAGTACACGCATTATCGGCCCCCTCCGCGCACCCGATTACGCAGCTTTGCCCGTTCATTACCACTAGCACCTTCATCCCGAAGTTCTTTACCAGTTAATTGTAGGTAAGCGGCTTCCAGTGTTTTGGTTTTGGTCTGTTTCTTTAACTCATCATCGGTGCCACTGGCAATGATTTTACCATGGTCAATAATAGCGATATTTTCGGCAATATTTTCAGCTTCCTCGAGGTAGTGAGTTGTAAAGAAAATTGTCATGTCTTTAGTTTGGCTCAGAGTTTTGACGTAGTCCCATAGTAGGTTACGGGTTTGAGTGTCAAGCCCGATAGTTGGTTCGTCCAGAAATAAGACTTGTGGGTGGTGAAGTAACCCCCGTGCAATTTCTAGTCGTCGTTTCATGCCTCCAGAAAAAGTTTTAACTCGAGACTTACGTCGCTCCCAGAGTTCAACAAGTGTTAGCAGCTCTTCGATGCGACCAGCCATCTCGGCTTTAGGCACAGCATATAGTACCGCGTGCAACCACATGTTCTCATAGGCTGTAAGCTCATCATCGACGCTCGGATCTTGGAAGACAATGCCGAAAGCTTTACGCGCTGCGTCCTTATTCTTCACTACATCAAAACCAGCAAGCTCAACTTTGCCAGATGTTGGGCGTATTAAAGTGGTGAGCATTTTAATTGTTGTGCTTTTCCCAGCGCCATTTGGGCCAAGAAATGCAAAAATTTGCCCCTCTTTTACACTGAAACTAATATCATCGACCGCTGTAATCTCACCGAACTTCTTTGTGAGATGAGTAGCGGCTATCATCTCTTTTGCCATCTATATCAAGTATACCATGGCCAAATGAAGGTTTGCTGAAGGCGCTTAGTGGTTCACCTTGCCGACCATGCCTTCACGCTTTACAATACATTATAGGAGGGAGTTAGTAATGAAAACAATGATACAAGTACCCTTTCAGGGTAAAACGGTTTCAGCCTACTATGTAGCTAGCGAAGGTAATGATGTACGGCCAGCTGTAATTCTTATTCATGAGGTCTGGGGCTTGGCCGATCATATAAAATCTGTAGCTGAGCGTCTAAACGGCGAAGGCTTTACGGTGCTAGCGCCGGATCTATTAAGTAATACCGAGCTCGAACCATTAATAACTCCAGAACTCGTGAGCGATATGATGGATTCGGATAAGCGGGCCACCCGCCAAGTTGAAATGCGTGCTGCGATGGCTCCTCTTAGCTCGCCAGCGTTCGCGGAAGCAACGGTTGAGAAACTGCAAGCATGTTACGAATTCTTGCATACAAAACCAGGCGTAGGCAAAATTGGAGTTATTGGATTTTGTTTTGGTGGAACATACAGCTTCGCTCTGGCAGCTCACGAACCTGAATTAGCCGCGGCTGTACCGTTCTACGGTCACTGTCACTCCTCAGTCGATGAACTTGCAAAAGTAAAATGCCCAATTCTAGCTTTTTACGGTGAGCAAGACCATAATTTAATTGATGCATTGCCCGAGCTTGAAGCTAACATGAAACAAGCCGGCGTAAATTTTGTCGATAAAATCTACAAAGATACTGGCCACGCGTTCTTCAATGATCAGAACAAAGCTACCTATAATGAAGTTGCTGCGAAAGATGCCTGGCCACGCGCTATTAGCTTTCTAAGATCACACTTATCCTAAGATCGCTTCCCTTCGTTGGCCTCTAATTCATGGATACGATCATGACCTAGTCCATAGTAATGCGCAACTTCATGCCAAATTGTACGTCCGATATTATTACGCAGATCAACCAGATCATGACTAGCCCATTCTAATGGTTTTTGGAATAGCGTAATTTTATCAGGCAATAATTTAGTGGTACCTTGGCGTCTTGGTAATGGAACGCCTTCATATAAACCGAAGAGTGTTTGATCACCTCTAAGTTCAAGTTGCTGACGTTGCCGTGGGCTCGGTTCGTCCTCAACAATAAAAGCTATATTGTCTAAGTGATCAACATAAATTTTCGGTAAAGACTTGATTGCGGCATTAAGCATATTTTCGAATGCCGCGTGACTTACAATAAACATAATCTTAACTATACCAAATACTTACAAAAATTATTTTTCCTGCATAACGGCAATGATATTGCCAGCGGGATCTTTGAACCACGCTATCGATGGAGTCGAACCTGTTTCGTCATGGGCAATACCTTTATCGTCAGTTTTGATGTACTCATTGTTGTAGGACTCAAAAGAGACACCACTGTTGGTTAATTCATCAACAGTTTTTTCTATATCGTTAACTGAGAAGTTAAGTATTGTGAAGGTTGCGGGGGTATGATCAGGTTTAGGGTAGACCATAATTTTGCCACCACCAACCAGTTGAATATGCAATAGAGGCATTGGCATGTCATCACTTTGAGTGACAGTCAGCCCCAGTGTTTTACTATAAAATTCTTGAGCTTTCTCTATATCATCAACCGAAAAACTACTAAACACAACGTCGTTACCAAGCATAGGCCCCTCCTTGTTTACGTGCTCATCATACCACAAACAAGATCCTTTATTTCTGCCCAAGATATAGTAATTAGAGACGGGCTATATACAAGGATTACTGCGTAACATTGTATAATTAGCCCTAACATGCTTCTTCTGCTTATTAGCTTTATAGCTGGTGCACTGACAATCCTAGCCCCGTGTGTGTTGCCATTACTCCCCGTTATAGTTGGTGGTTCAGTGAGTGGCGAAGCAAAAGATAAGTTGCGGCCGTACGTAATTACCGTATCGCTGGCGGGCTCAATCGTTATATTTACCTTGCTCCTAAAAGTCAGCACGTTGCTGATTAATCTATCACCTAATATTTTAAATGATATTTCTGGTGGGCTGCTTATAGCTCTTGGGGTGGTCTCAATTTTTCCTGAAATTTGGGAAAAATTAATTATTCGGTTTAACTGGCAAGCTGCGTCGCAGCGATTGCTTGGTAAGGGCGAACGCAATAAGGGTAAATACGCTGGGCCGCTGCTGATTGGCGTGGCGCTTGGGCCCGTTTTTGCGAGCTGTAGCCCAACCTATGCCTTTATCTTAGCCTCAGTGCTACCACACAGCTTTGTGAGTGGTTTGGTCTATCTTATTACGTATAGTATTGGCCTCGTTCTGGCCTTACTACTGATTGCACTCATGGGTCGACGACTAATATCCCGGTACTCGTGGGTGGTCGATACCCACGGTCTATTCCGAAGAATCATTGGCATACTATTTGTGTTAATTGGTGCAGCCATTATCAGTGGCCAAGAAATCAAGATAGAAACCTGGGTCGCTAACCATTTGCCATTTGATGAAACTAGAATCGAACAGGTCTTATTGGCGAAGCAGAACAAAGAATCAATATTCCACAAGTTAGACAATACGGCAGCGAATACCACCGTATTAAACGTTCAGCCGACACCGGCACCCGAGTTCCAGGGTCTAACGAACTGGATAAATAGCCCGCCACTCTCGATTTCACAACTTAAAGGCAAGGTTGTACTAGTAGATTTTTGGACATACTCTTGCATTAACTGTATCCGCAGCATCCCATATGTTGAAAAATGGTATCAAACGTATCATAAAGATGGTCTAGAAGTTGTTGGTGTAAGTACGCCCGAATTTGCCTTTGAGCACAATCCGGCTAATGTCGAAGCTGCCGTTAAGAGTGATGGGATCACCTACCCAGTTGCCCTCGACAACAATTACGGAACCTGGGATGCCTTTAATAATGATTCATGGCCAGCTGATTATCTGATAGATAAGAGTGGAGAAGTTCGGTATGTCAATTTAGGCGAGGGTAACTATGGTAAAACGGAAAAGGCCATTCAGTTATTGCTTGGTGTTAATCAACCGTTACAGACGCCAACTTCCAACGTCCCAATTACTGAGGAGCAAACACCGGAAACCTACTTTGGCACAAACCGTGAACAGAATTTTATCGGCAGCCCGGTACCATATGATGGAACGATTGATTTTAAACCTGCTGACTCGTTGCAACCTGATGAGTGGACACTCAGTGGCACTTGGCAGGTGAGTCCTGAATATATTACAAGTGAAGATAGTGATGCTAAGCTGACATTTAATGTTACTGCAAAAGACGTATATGTAGTGGCTGGGGCTACTAATAACCAAAGCGGAACAGTATCAGTAGGATTGCCCAGTGCGAATGCTGGACAGTACGGAAGTGATGCACCTGGTGGTAAGGCTGTAATCGGTGGCTCAAGACTCTACCACATCGTGTCGCTTACTGAGGCTGGTACTACCACAGTGACTCTAACGGTACCCAAGGGAGTGTCTCTCTATACCTTTACTTTTGGTAGCTAGCTTGACGAAAATTGTAGAGTGGACACTCTAGCCGACCACTACATTAGGATTCGGCGGTTTCTTGTTTTTGAATCGATCAATCCATGGTAATTGACGATGTCTGATGATTACGAACGCCACAATAATTCCACTGACAACAAGTGCCGCTGCTAGAAGCTCCACTTTAAAGGTCGTTGTCTTAAAGTAGGGAGTTTTACTTGTCTTATGCTCAATACAGAGGTTCCGATTGGAGCTTGAAATTGTGCCATCACTCTTATATATAGTCGTCGTCAGAACATGACAGCCATTGTCTAGATGAGAGGTGTTGTAGTTCAACGTAAACGGGGCGGTGGATTCTGTATCAATAAGCTTATCGTCGATGTAATAGCCAACCTTTATTATTTGGGCTACGTTTGTACCAGGAGGTAACCCGACAAGTATATTGGGCGCGGTAATCGGATCCTGGATGCTTTTACCCAACGGGCTCAGGGGACTTAGAACTTGAGTGGTGTGATTGCCGCCTGACCCACTACCGCCGCCTCCACTGAGAGGTGCTAGGCAGTCCGGATACGTTCCCGTATCGCCTGCCGGACAAGTCGATTTCGGAGGTATGCAGTTTGGTGGTGTGCCAGTGTCGCCCGGGGGACAGGTGGGTGGTGCGTTGCAGGCTTGATCGACCTGGGCACCGTTAACTAGGTATAAGTTGTTACATGTATCTATTCCGGTATTGGTATTAGAGTTTGGATTCAGAACTCCTAAGGCCCCACTAAAGTTATTATTTTTAATTGTTAAGCCGTTGATGCCGGCCGCTGAAATGACTCCCAAATACGGATGATTTGGGTAATAGTGAACGCCGCCATCATATACTGGCATTACGTTGTTGCTAATGTTAACGTTAGCAACATTTTTTATTTCCATAGTGCTATCGGAGAAAGCTTTTGATATCGAGCCGCCGCTGACTCCCGTGGCTACTGCTGGTGCCAGAATCGTATTATTAGTGAACGTTAGCCCATCAAACCAGCCGGGCTGAGCATACGAACTTTCATTGGTACCAATCACCTTCATAATTGGCTCAGCGGTTGTAATTGTATTGCCTGATAACACAATATTATCTTCCTGGACACCAGGATGCTGGCCCTGTAGCGATGCAAACCAATCATAGCGATCGTTATTCCAAACATTATCAATAATGTTTATATTGTCCTCGGCCGCGATGACCGGCTGACCGTTAACGAACGGTGTGCTATAAGTATCATATTCGAAATCCATAGCATCAACGCTGATATTGGTAAAAACGTCATGACTAAATGTCACACCGTCAGCCGACTCAATAGTGATCCCATGGTAGCCAGCGGTATTAAAATTTGAATTTGTGACTAAAATATTAGTATTAAGGGCGTTAGAAGAATCAAATCGTTTATCACGAAACTGAAGATTGATAAAATCACCACCAACATTATTAACATTTAGACCGTTCATTGTAAGGCCATTATTACTCTCGAGTAGCAGCCCATAATGTCCTTCAAAACCCACACCCCCATACTTCATGCCATTATAGCCACCGTCTAGGCCTAGGTTATTGATCGTAAGATTGGTATTTTGAACCAGGAACAGGAGGGGCACATTAGCATCGTTGTTTTCAATGATGGTCGGGTTAGTTCGCTTGAAGAAAGAGCCGTTACCATTAATAGTGAGCCCAATCGTACCGTGAAGAAGTAAGTAATTGCCTTGCACTAAATAGCACCCATTGACTGGAAAATTGGCAGTTGCGTTAGCCGGTAAGCTGGTGAGCCAACTTTGCAAAGCAGCGGTATTATCTACTGAACAATCATCGGGTATACTAGAGGGTACAGTGTAGTCTTGGTTTATTGCTGAGCTTGAAGGGTGGTAATTTGAGCCAATAAAACCAAACAGAAGCGCAAAAATAGCGCCATTTATGATTAATATGGATAGCGCACTAACGCGGATCGGGTGAGTGTGAACTTTAAGCCGAGCGTTATATATTGTTGAAGATCTTTTTTTAACCATTGAGACTTACCGTGAATAAGCGTAACAATCCTTAAATGATACCATTGTTCGTATAGGCATAACAATTAACAGTCATGCACAGGTGGCTATACAGCCGTGGGTTTAATAGCGATAATGATCGGCTTTGAAAGGTCCTGCAATCGGTAGATCCAAATACTCTGCCTGATTTGACGTCAGCTCAGTAAGCTCGCCGCTCAGAGCTTCTACATGAATTCGCGCTACTTTTTCATCTAGTTTCTTTGACAATCTATAGATGCCGACAGCATGAGATTTTGTATATAGTTCAATTTGTGCCAAAACCTGGTTAGAGAACGAGTTTGACATAACAAACGAAGGGTGACCGGTCGCATTGCCCAGGTTAACTAAACGTCCCTCTGACAAAATAATTACCTGTCGTTTGTTTGGCAGGGTGTACAAATCAACGAGTGGTTTAATGGTTTCTTTCTTAACGCTCGTAAGCTTGTTCAGTTGTTCGACTTGAATCTCATGGTCGAAGTGACCAATGTTGCAGACAATTGCCGCATCTTTCATGGACTGTATATGCTTAAGCGTAATAATATTTTTGCAACCAGTTGCCGTAACAAATATATCTGCCAATGGTGCCGCCGTTTCCATAGTCACAACCTCATAACCCTCCATAAGAGCTTGTAAGGCACAAATTGGATCAATCTCTGTGATTAAAACTCGGCATCCAAAGGCACGCAGTGACTGGGCACTGCCTTTTCCGACATCACCATAGCCGGCGACCACCGCTACTTTACCGGCGAGCATAATATCAGTAGCTCGCTTTATACCGTCAACCAGTGATTCGCGACAACCGTATAGATTGTCAAACTTAGATTTAGTGACACTATCATTGACATTAATAGCCGGGATTTTTAGCTGATCATTCTTTAGGAGTCGATACAGTTGGTGGACGCCGGTCGTTGTTTCTTCGGTGACACCTTTAATTGCTTTCAGAAGCTCAGGGTGTTTTGTATGAACGAGAGCGGTGAGGTCTCCACCGTCATCGAGTAACATATTTGGTCCCTGATTGTTTTCAAATTTCAAAGTTTGTTCAACACACCACCAGTATTCTTTTTCAGTTTCACCTTTCCATGCAAATACGGGAATACCCGCCTTGGCGATAGCAGCGGCAGCTTGATCTTGCGTAGAGAAAATATTACATGAAGACCATCGAACCTCAGCACCGAGTACTTGCAAAGTCTCAATAAGGACGGCCGTTTGAATGGTCATATGAATTGAGCCGGCAATCCGCGCTCCGTTAAGTGGCTTTGTAGTGGCAAACTCTTTACGGAGCGCCATAAGCCCTGGCATTTCTTGTTCGGCTAAGGTTATTTCTGCCCTACCCCAATCTGCTAAATTAAGATCTTTGACTTTAAAATCTGATTTTGGCATGACTATAGCATTAACTCCTCTTTAAAATTATCATAATATCTTTGTAATACTTCAGGTTTAGAAAATGCATGTTGTGTGCCTTGATGCTCGACAATAAATGAAGCTATCGTTGCACCTAACTGACCGCACGTACGCAAGTCCCATTCTCGCAAATATCCATATAAAAAGCCAGCACGGTATGCATCCCCAGCACCCGTCGGATCAACTACGTGTTTGGGTTTTGCAATACTAATTTTGAGTGGTGATGAGAGGTTTTTGCCCGTAATAATTGAGCCGTTTTTACCGAGCGTAGTAATCAATAGTGGCATTTGTGATTTTAGCACGCTCACACCGAGTCCGAGCTTTTCATCCAGCAATTGTAGCTCGTAATCATTTACGAATACTACTTCAGCCGCGTTGATTCCTGCTTGTAAATCGGTAGTTGGATTGGCGACCTGTTGGCCGGGGTCGTAGATAAGACGCATGCCACTCGTCTTACATTCCTCGACTTGACGATTCATGGCCTCTGGATCATAGGCACTAATAACAGCCAGTACATTCTTTTTGATCCATGGCTTAAAACTAACTGATTCGCTGTCAGCCATAGCGCCCTGATAAAACCCTCCAACCTGACTGTCTTCAGAGTCCGTAATCACGTTAAATGATGCAGTCGCACGTTTGCTGAAATGAATATGGCTAGTGTCAACACCCGCAGTTGATAGGTCCGCGATATACTGTTTTGCGTCTAATCCAACTGAACCCAATAGTACGGGTCGTTCGCCCAGCCGAGCTAGATTAAACGCAATGTTGGCACCAACGCCACCTGGCGTGTTTTCAAGTTTGTCGAGCAACGGGCTAATTGACAGAGCATGTATCTTCTCCGGCTTAATGAGCTCTCTATATAGACCCGTAAAGTTCATGATTCGGTCAATGGCTATTGATCCGCATACAATAAGTTGTGGTGCATCCATGTCGTCTAAGTGTATTTGTCTGAGGCCGTCCAGGTCAAATTATTAGATGGAACGGAGTGCTCATTCCCACTTAGTGATACATCAGTACGCCAACAACTACCGTGAGGTTAACGACTTCCCACAGAATAAAACTGACAATAATACTTTTCTCTTTATGTGCTATGCCGTATAAAATCCACGGAAAAGTGACAATAAAAATAAGCAACCAAGTTGCTAGCGAAACGCCAACTGCCGATTTATTCGTAAAAATGCTGTAAATTTGTGGCAAGACAGTGAACGGACCGATCACACCAACAATAAAGGTAAGCTTATCCAAAAAAACAATATAGCGTGATTTCGGTTGTTTTTTCGTGGTTTGCCGGCGCTCATATTTATTCCGTAGCCCAAGATAGTGCATACCGTTCACTATAGCATAAGCTTTCTGGGCAGATAGGAGATGCTATACTCAACACATAAGGTTTTTTGGAGCATTGATTATATGAAGTGGACGAATACATTAGCCAATGACCCGGTGTGGGGTCGCGAGATTACACATCAACACCAAAAAGAGCAAGTGGCGCTAAAATTAGCACAGCGACTCAAAAACGGTGATGTGGTTGGAGTGGGCAGTGGATCTACGAGTTTTTTAACCTTGCGGGCCTTAGCGCAGCGACGAGATAAAGAGGGAATCGAGTTTCGGGCTATTCCGACATCAATTGAAATGGAACTGGCGTGCAGTGCTCTGTCGGTGCCAACGACATTATTGCGTGTTGAGCGACCAGATTGGTCTTTTGACGGTGCCGATGAAATTGACTCAAATAAGCGAATGATTAAAGGTAGGGGTGGCGCACTCCTGCGTGAAAAGCTAATGATGCAGGCTTCCAAAAAAGTCTATATTGTCATCGATGAGTCCAAACACGTTACTCGCTTAGGTCAAAACTTTCCAGTTCCGATTGAAATTCAACCAGAGGCTATTCATATTGTGGAGACGTCATTGAAACAGTTCGACACAATAACTAAGGTTGTACTGCGGCGGGCAGTTGCCAAAGACGGTCCGGTAATTACTGAAAATGCTAACCTTATACTGGATGTTACATTTAGCCAAATCGACAACGAAATGGAACACAAACTAAAGTCAATCGTTGGCGTTGTCGAAACAGGATTGTTCATAGGCTATCCAATTACACTCGTGGAAAGTGACAAACTCTAACGCCTCGACTACCCTGAAGTGCCTAACTCCTGATATACTCTACAGTATGACAAGTGTAGCGGGACGACAGTTATGTCTTTTGTCTGGTCGAGTTCATCCTGAACTCGCTCAAGAAGTCGCTAAAGTCCTCGGCACTAAGCTATGCGGTATAAAACTGAGTAACTTCGCGAACGGCGAAATCAGCTGCCGAATTAATGAATCTGTACGCGGTAGCGATGTTTTTATTATCCAGTCACATGCCGGCAATGTGAATGATGCGCTCATGGAACAGGCTATTATTATTGACGCCGCTAAACGAGCCTCAGCCGCTTCGATTACGGCAGTCTGCCCCTTTCTGGGCTATGCTCGTCAGGACCGTAAGTCTAATGGTCGCGAACCCATCACTGCTAAACTAGCTGTCGATTTGCTGGCAATTGCTGGCGCCGACCGAATTATGAGTATTGATTTGCATTCAGGTCAGACACAAGGATTTTTTAATGGTCCCTTCGACCATCTTATTGCTATGCCAACCATGGTTGACTATATAAAGCACACATTTAAGAATACAGATGATGTGGTGATCGTTTCCCCAGATGCCGGTCGTGTTAAAACTGCTGAGCGCTATGGGAGTGCCCTCAATTGTGATATAGCCATAATTCATAAACAACGCTCAACCACAAAACATAATGATGTGGAAGCTAAGTATTTAATTGGCGAGGTTACAGGCAAGATCTGTATTGTTATTGATGACATGATTGATACGGCTGGGACTATTTGCTCAGCGGCTGATCTTCTGGCCGAACATGGAGCTAAGGCAATTTATGGGATTGCGACACATGGAGTATTTTCTGACCCAGCCATTGAGCGGATTGAAAAGTCAGCTTTTTCAAAAGTGGTCGTTACTAATACGCTACCCGAACACGTTGGGAAGTCTTCAAAAATCGAAACACTATCAATTGCGCCGCTTCTTGGTAATGCCATCGGCGCAATATTTACTGGACAATCCGTATCAAAACTTTTTGATGGTAAAAACTAATATGCCAAACAAACCCATGAAACACGTTTTATCAGTTAAGCAGTTTACTGATAAAGCATTACTCTATAAGCTTTTTAAGCGAGCGTCAGAACTTGAAGATATGCCGCCAGCAGACTATCCCAAACCTTTGCGCTATCTGACTTTAGCGACTATCTTCTTTGAGCCCAGTACGCGTACGCGTCTATCGTTTGAGACAGCCATTCAAAACCTTGGAGGCCAGTTAGTTACGGTTGAGAATGCTGGTGAATTTTCATCTGCCAAAAAAGGCGAAAGCCTTGAAGATACCATTAAAACGCTGAATGCATATGTTGACGGAATCATCATGCGCCATCCAGATATAGGTTCTGCAAAACGAGCCGCAGCAGTTTCAAGAGTCCCTATAATTAATGGGGGGGATGGCGGTGGCGATCATCCCACTCAGGCTTTATATGATGTTTATTCAATCCAAAAAGATAAGGGACGGATCGATGGCTTAAAAATTGCTATCGTAGGAGATCTACTCCACAGTCGAGCTCTCCGTTCCGTGCTTGAGTTACTAGCTAACTTTAACGTTGAGTTTTTTCTTATCTCACCACCCGCCCTCAAACTATCAAAGGATCAAATCAAGTATTTCCAAGATCGTAAAATAAAAATCGAAGAGATGGATAGTTGGCAATCGGTAATCGCCGATTTAGATGTCATATATATTAATAGAATTCAAAAAGAACGTTTTAAGCTTGAAGAAGAATACCAGCTATTAAAGAATAGCTATATATTGACCCCCGAGAGTGTCAAACAAATGAAAAAGGATGCTATTATACTTGATCCTCTACCACGTGTTAATGAAATAGCCATCGAGGTTGATAATGATCCTAGAGCTCGTTATTTTGAACAAGTTAAAAACGGACTGTATGTTCGTATGGCGCTACTTGAACTGATCTTTTCAAACTAATTTTTTAATAGTTGAATGTAGCCACCTTTGTAGTCAGGATGAACTTTTTTGAAGTCGTCACCATGCCCAATGTCTGTAACTATCGGTACATTCTGAGAACATAAACCACTCTTAGCACAATCTTCGACTATCCACGCCTCATACTCGACACTGCACAGTTTCACGAACTTTGGCACATTGAGAGCTTTGGTATCAACACCTCTGTTGGCTGCTATACAGCCGACACCAATAATTTTGCCACCAGCCTCGGTAACAGTTTTAATCATGGCTTTGATTGATACCATTTGGTTAATCATGTCTTCAAGAATCAGTATTTTTTTACCTTTAATGGTTTGTAAAAAACCTTCACGTTCAAAAATAAACTCTCGCGTTGGAGCACCAGAAACTTTATCAGCCCATACGCCGTAGATTTCTTTAGTAGAGCCCTGCATAAGGTGGTGCGCTCCCCAATGCGAAAATGGAATTGCGCCGACCGCGGGAACAGCCACCGTTTCTATGCCACTATCACGAAACGGCTCCACAAGCTCCTTAATGAAGGCATCTACGAGTGAGACGTGAGGCAAAAGCGGATCAACATTACAGTAGCCACTGAGATGCTTTGTGCTGACGCCCACAAAGTGACCTTTATAAATACAACCTATTTCCACTAATTTTTTTCGTACATCCATCAGTTGACTCCTTTACCGATACTTATTGATCTCAGTCTTTAATGTTTGAGTCTTTGCCCTTGCAGCCTCGGCAAAGTCCGCGCCATTGCTGGCATAAATAATCTCACGCGACGAATTTATAATTACGCCAGTACCACTTGCATTAACTGCCGCCTTTACGGTAGCTTCGATATCTCCACCCTGAGTACCGGCGCCTGGTACGAGCATTAAAACGTCGTCACCTATTAGCTTACGAATAGTGGCTAGTTCTGTTGGGTAGGGCGAACCTATAACGAGCCCACAGTTCTTATTATCATTCCACTCATTCATTATTCGTTCAGCAACAATTTGATATAATTTTTTGCCATTATGTTCTAAATCTTGAAATTCACCGGCACCTGGGTTGGACGTTCGGCAAAGTACGAAAATCCCTTTGTCTGTATGGGCAAGGTAAGCTTCATTCGCTTCCTTACCCATGTATGGACTAATAGTAATGGCATCCACACTAAGATAATCAAAGGCAAATTGTGCATAATACTTGTTGGTATTACCGATATCTCCACGCTTGTAGTCTAGCAGGATAGGAGTGTGTGGATATGTATCATGTATATACTGAGTGGTATCGCGTAATTGTTTAATTCCGTCAGCTCCAAGCGCTTCATAAAAAGCACTATTTGGCTTAAAGGCGCAGACTAGATCAGCCGTAGCGTCAATGATTACTTTGTTGAATGCAACTAGTGGATCGGCTTTGCCACCAATGACTTTCGGTAATTTAGTAATATCTGGGTCAAGACCAATACAGAGCAAAGAGTTGTTTTGAGTTACGCTGGTTTCAAGTTTCTCTAGAAATGTCATCCCGCCACATGGTATATTAAAATAAACCATGACACAACAAACCCTCCCTTGGCAATACGATCAAAAACACAGCTATGCCTATAATCTTCAATATGGACCCTTTGGTAATTTCGACAAAGAACCAAAATACCGAAACATTGGTAAGCCACAGTATGATTTTTTTGGCACAAAAGTCTATTCGCTTTTTGGCATTGCGGCCGGCCCATTGCCACGAGCGAGCTTTGTGCGGGCGGCCTTGGACAGAGGGTTCGATATCGTTACTTTTAAGACCGTTCGTTCGAATCAATATCCATGTCATTCTTCTCCAAATGTCTTCCCATTGGAGTCGGCAAAATTTGATCCATTGCAATCAGATCAAGCATTTAAGACCCAAGAAAGTCTATCATTCCCTCTTACAATAACTAATTCATTTGGTATCCCTTCATTCGAGCCCGATGTCTGGCAGAAAGAGATTAAAGAATCATATAAAGCCATAGGTAAAGGGCAGGCCCTTCTTGTGGCTTTTCAGGGAACCCTACAGACCGCCAGTCGACAAAAATTTATAGCTGACCATGTCAAGGGAATTGGTTTACTGCTAGAAACGGGAGCCAAGGTCATTGAAATAAACCTTAGCTGTCCTAATGAAGGTCATTCCAATTTTCTCTGTTACGACATTGAAACCTCAAAGGAGATTATTCAAAAAATTCGCAACAAATACGGCGCTATTAAACTGATTGTAAAAATAACGTACTTTAAAGATGACGAACATCTGCGACTGTTTGTAAAAGAAATCGGATCACTGGTTGAGGGTATCACGGCCATTAATACTATAGCGGCCAATATTGTGAACCAAAAAGGTAATCAAGCTTTTCCAGGACCAAAATCACGGCTTCAGGCTGGCGTTAGTGGCCAAGCTATTAAACACCTGGGGGTAGATATGGTTAAACGAATAAAATTACACCGTCAAGAATTTGGCCTAAGCTTCAAGATTATCGGTGTTGGAGGCGTACAAACGGCAAAAGATTTTCATGATTATCTTAAAGCCGGAGCGGATTTTGTTATGGGTCTTACGGGCGTAATGTGGAACCCGGACTTGGCCGCCGAAATAAAAAAATCATTACATTAAACTAGTGAATATAGCATTAACTAATTCTTGTGGGTCATTATTGAAGACTATTCGACCCTGTCCTTCTTTGTAGATCTTTTTATTTAATTGCACTAACTCGTCAGCGATACCCCCTGTATCAGTTAAGACTCCAACAACTTTTTGTAGATCTATAAGATTAGTGAACTCATTCAAACTACCCCACCTTCCTGAAATTATGATTCCGGCGTCACAGCTGGATGTGGACAGAACGTTCCGGTATTTCTTACGAACTAAGTCATTATCGGCATACTCAAAATTTGCAGGTACGTAAACCAGTTTCGTATAGATGCTAATGTCATCGTCAGGTGTGAATTTTCGTTGTCCTTTTAGATCAAGCATGGGCGAATATCCCCATATATTCACACCTCGATCGGCAGCTACTTTGGCAGCTGCGTACGGAATCCCAGAGCAGGCACCGGTAATAATTGTGACCTTATCTGAGTACTGGCCCAGAACTTGTCCAAGCTCCTCGGCTTTCGGAAGGCTGATACTCATGTCGCCAGCAGATGATCCAAAGATGCCAATTTTATACTTCATACGTTAATCGCCTAGAATTTTCCCACTGCCTGGTTTTACTAAAATTTTGCTATTCTCGAATACTTTTACTCCATGAAGATAAACTGTTTTTAGTTTGCCCGCAGCACGTCGTCCCGCAAAAGGACTCCAGCCCGCTTTGGTCAGCAGCCCATCATTCTTAATTTTGTGCTCAGTCATATCCACTTCAACTTTAGTAGAATCATCGTTGGGTATCGAGAACAATCGGGCCGCATTAGTGTGTAACTTTTCAATCAGCTGAGCCATGGTCAGTCTGTCTTCAGCTACAGCCGTTAACATTAGAGGCAGGGTAGTCTCAAGACCTGGTACGCCAAACGGGGGCGTGTTACTATCCTTTTCGGCTTTTGTATGAGGTGCATGATCGGACTCAATCATATCTACGGCGTCTAAGTGTTGCCAGATGAAATCAACATCTTTCTGACTTTTAAGAAAGGGCTTCATATGTCCATATGGCCCCAGTCTTTCAGCATCTTTACTGGTGAGAAATAAATGATGGGGCGTGACACCACAAGTAATCGGTAGGCCTTTATCTTTAGCTCGCATTACGAACGACAGCTCAGCTTCACTTGATACATGACAGATATGAGTTTGCTTCGGTACAGCGGCCAGTGTCTTAAAAACGATATCCGACACATCATCCTCGGCATGTAATAGGATTGGTTTACTGTCTGGCCACGCTCGGTAAATATCAGTTAAGCTACTGGCATCAATCTTAAAATTACCAGTAGTGACATTCATATAGATCTTAAGCCCCATGACCCTATCAATAACTTTTTCGAACTCGTTAAAATTATCGCCTAACGTTCCAAAATGAAAACCAATATCACAGACAACTTGACGACGAGCGCTTGCAACCTTAGCCTCTAATCGTTCCAGGGTCGTAATCGGTTCAGTGTTGTTCGGCATATCGATGATAGTCGTATAGCCACCAGCCAAGGCAGCTGACGTGCCGCTCAAAAAATCTTCTTTATGAGTTTGCCCAGGATCTCGAAGATGTACGTGAGGATCAATTAAACCCGGAAGCGTGATGACGTTACCCATAATAGTTAATTATAAACTACAGACTTATAATATGGTTATCAAGATCGAGCTAAGGGGTGCTGTTTATATTTAAAAAGCGCTCATGGTAACCTGAGACCATGAAGATGCCTAGAAAAATTGAAACATTCACTGATCGGTATCCGTTGATCGGACCAACTATGTGGATATTGAGCGTTCAGTACTTCATTATTCAGATTATTGTCGCGCGAGCCTGGGCGAGTCCATACAGTATTCTCAACAATACAATTAGCGATTTAGGTAACACGAGCTGTGGAATATATGCCGGTAGAGATGTTTGCTCCCCACTTCATATTATGATGAACGTTTCATTCATGATCCTTGGCCTGTTCATGATCGGCGGTTCATTACTTATATATCAAGAGTTTAAAGAGAGCAAATTGGCTCTCGTCGGATTTACTTTTATGCTCCTAGCTGGTGTCGGTACGCTACTGGTTGGTGTTTTCCCTGAAAATACTATCAGCACCCTACATCTAACCGGAGCATTTCTACCATTTTTCATTGGTAACGTCGGAATAGTTATTCTTGGAATGGCGCTTAAACTTCCTACGAGCCTTCGTGTATACACACTAGCTACCGGCATTATTTCACTTATAGCCTTAGGGTTTTTTGTAACTCACAGCTATTTGGGCATCGGTATCGGAGGCATGGAACGAATCACTGCATATCCGCAAACTCTATGGTTAATTGTTTTCGGAGTGTATATTTCTAAGAATCATTTTATGCGATCTAAACCTAGCCAGTAAGATTAATAGATTTTTTAAACAAATGGTAGAACCGGGCGTATTTTTTACTAGAATTTAATTATTATACACATAGCTTATGCATGCGGTTTTGGATGGGCGGGTCTGGGTGATGATTTACCAAAGTGATCGCTTTTATGTATTGCTCGCTGTACTAATCCCGGAACCCATCTATCGTCGTGGACGATATCATCAGCATATTCAAGGCCTTCTCTAATAAACGTAGGATCAAGAATTGCAAATCGACCGACAATTGTTAAAAAATCACCTATGAGTTCTGCGGGACTAATAAATCCGTTAGTCTCCCGAATCCTATTTTTAAAAGTATCTCCACCTCGTGGATTGTGGAGCTTCTCTCGTTCAACTAAATGATTGTGTCTGAGCGAGCGCATATGTTTGTCGGCGACTCTTCTTTTTACGCCATTACTTTGCAATGTTTCATACAGTGTATTGCTTTTCTGCCATTGATCTCGTGCAGTTGTATATAGGCCGTGCAACACTATTAATCTTGCTTCAAATGAATTAAGCCTCTCCTTGCCGCTAATTTTTTCTTTTTTCTTCGGTGAATATGTTCCAAGAATGACTTTTGTAGGGACACTAGTGATTTTAGACAAGTTTAATAGATGTCCTGCCAACGCAGTAGCTAGCTCGCCCGTTTCTGTCTTTATAAAACGGCGTCCACCTTCCGGAGCTCTCTCTGTAACAACGGCACTACTAGGCATACGTTCAACCCTGACACCGAACTCGCTAGGAGGAAATCGTCTCGACGGCATACCTTTTGCATCAACCATAATTTCATGATGTAACTCAGACTCCGTAGTAGGGATACCCACTCTCAGACCAGCGAGCGCCAGACAGTTTAATTCGTTGTATGTAAGCGCAAGGTAGTCTGTCACTAAATCCATATCTTCGTGATGGGGTGCCGGTGGAAGTTCTTGGACAACTGACATAGCGTTTTAATATACAAGCAAGTTAAACGTAACGCAAGCGTAACCATATTACTCATCCAGAGGATGCTCCGCTACATTTACTTGACAAGTATGCATCATAAGTAGATAGTTAACAACGTTGATTACCCACTAATTGAGAGGTGTGGTGTATGGCTCGTAAACGCGTTAAGACTAGCACGTCAGCAAATTTGAAGAAACAGATTGCTGAATTAACTATACAAGTTGAAGGGCTTCAGAAGGAATTGGACAAGAAGAACTCTAAAGCCTCCAAACAACATCGGTCTCCATTATTCAGATGGAAAACTCTTATAGTTGGTCTTTGTGTTGCTGTGGCTGCGGTAATACTGCTGCTAGGTAACATATTCTTTTGGGCTGGCAATACCATGGTTAACACAAATAAATATGTAGCAACCGTCGGCCCGTTAATTGAGAAACCTCAAATTCAATCAGCAATTGCCGAGTATACAACGGTACAAATATTTAAGACCACAAATGTTCAACAGTTTGTTCAGCAGGCTATTCCTCCGAGGGCAGAATTTCTGGTACCTCAATTAACCACTCAACTACAAAGCTATACGCAAAAAAGCCTAACGAAGATTCTCGGAAGCAGCGCAGTGCATCAATATTGGTATCGCTCACTAGCCCGACGCCACCAAGCCTTACTAAAATTTAGTAAGTCATATACAGGCAACGGGACAATCGATGTCAGTGATATCTATAGTCGATTAAGTATGAATCTGGCCCAGACCAAACTCTCGTTCCTTGCAGGCAAGCAACTTCCACCTAAAGTTGGTTCAATTCAGGTAGCCACTGTCGGCTGGCTGCCAGTCGCTCATAAATTTGTCACGAATATCGGATGGTATAAGGCAGTTGTGGCACTAGCGTTTGTAGGCTTTAGTGCGCTAGCTATATGGCTGTCTAAACGTCGACGTAGAACCGTAATTCAGTTGAGCGTCCTCTATGCCATAGTTATGGGAGTAACGTTAATCGCTACAAGTGTTGCTGGTCACATAACGGCTTCACATTTCAGCAGTAACTATCAGTCGGCTATACAAGTTGCCTATAACACTATTCTAGCTTCTTTCGTAATCCAAACGTTCGGACTGCTCGTGTTGTCTGTGCTCATTTTACTCGTCGCCTGGATAAGTGGCCCATATAAGTCAGCGGTATTTGTTCAAAAAAATGTTACGAATCTATTGGGCGGCCACCTTCATGAGTTAATATTTAGAAATAAAGCGATACCCTTTACTAACTGGGTTAGAAATTACGCATCGACGCTGCAATGGTTGTCTGTGGCTCTCGGTTTTATTGTCGCATTTACCGTAGGGCTGTCGCTCGGCTCAATTATTTGGAGCGCTCTGCTTGCGCTATTTCTGGTTCTGGTGGTTGAAGTACTTGGCGGTAAGCAGCCAAAAAAACGTGCGAGCATGTAATTTTAACATCTGTTAAATGGCTAGTTATCCACAATCTATCAGATACGCAACTATATTAAATCATGAAATCAATTTCAATTATTGACAATAATATAGTGTGGGGTATAAAGTTAAGTTGACAGTATAAATTTGGAGGGTTATATGGTGCAAAATACTAACCAAACTAGCAATTGGGTAGGGTGGGTGTTTTTCGGTGGAGTCATGATGATAATCGGAGGCCTATTCCAGGCTATAGCCGGCTTGACTGGGCTAATCAGACATTCATTTTATGTCGTTTCTACTAACTCTAGCCTTTTAGTATTTAACTATAAAGCTTGGGGTTGGATCGATTTGGGTATTGGCTTACTTATACTCCTGGCCGGTTTCTCACTTCTGCACGGTTCTACGTGGGCTAGATTTGTCGGAGTAGTTGTTGCTTCGTTGAGTATTTTTGCCAGCCTGGCAACAGCTAATGAATTCCCGTTGTGGGCAATTGCGCTTATTGTCATTGATGCTTTGGTAATTTACGCAATCACTGTTCACGGCAGCGAATTAAAAGCCTAAAACTTAACAACACAATTTATAAAACTGCCAGGTTAACAATGACTTGGTAGTTTTTATTTTAAGTAAATTGGCCGTGCATATCATCCAGACACTGAGAGCTAGGCGATCTTTTCGGCAAATTTTTCTCGTAATTTCTTTAGCTTGGGATTAATAATAAGATGACAATAGTCAGGACGGTTAATCTCGTAGTCTCTATGGTAGGCTGAAGCTGGGTAAAAGCTCTTGAACGGCACAACCTCAGTCACAATCGGATCGTCCCATACTTTCTGGGCAGCCTGCTTAGACTTCTCGATACTGTCTTTTTGGGAATTATTTACGTAAAAAATTATGGAGCGGTACTCAGGCCCGACATCGTATCCTTGACGATTCAGTGTGGTCGGGTCATGAATAGTCCAAAAAATTTCGAGTATATCGTCTAACGAAATAACGTTAGGATCAAAGGTAACTCTTACAACTTCAGCATGGCCAGTATTTTCGTAGTAAATCTGTTCATCAGTAGGGTTAGGAATATCGCCACCACTATAGCCTTCTTCGACATTGGTAACACCTTTGACGAGTTTATACGACGCATCGAGGCACCAAAAACAACCACCACCTAAAACAATAGTCTCTGTTGTTGTATTGGCAGTATCTTTAGCTCCCATTGTTCATTAGTATAGTCCAATTTTAGCTGTGGCTCACCAGGAAAACCGTCGAACTATTAATTAAGTATTGACTTAATTAAGCAGTAACTTTAATATAGATATATGGATATGTTTTATGCATTAGCCGAACCCAAAAGACGGAGCATTATAGAATTGCTTGCAAATCAGGGGCAATTATCAGCTTCAGCTATATCTCAGACCTTTCATGTAAGTAGCTCTGCAATCTCTCAACATTTAAAAGTCTTACGTGAAACTAAGTTTGTACTTATGGAGAAACATGCACAACAGCGGATGTACCAGCTTAATCCCGAGATGATTTTAGAAGTTGAAGCGTGGGCTAAGCAAACAACCCAATTATGGAATGGGCGGTTTGATGCGCTTGATGTTGTTTTGGATGCAGAGAAGAATAAATCTAAAAGGAGAAGTATATGACAGAAAATAATAGGG
>DATKHF010000004.1:0-4714 GCA_035510355.1 Saccharimonadales bacterium (SeqCode)
GGAGCCATAAGCAGTTTGGCCTCTGTTAATCGGAGGTCTTTTTATATTGCCTGGGGGCCAATGTCGAATTGTGTCAGCGGCCCTTTGAAGCGAAGAGCCCACATGGACATATCACTTACAGGACCCGTCATTTCTTCAATAGAACTTGTGTATGATGTGTCTACTATCGCCATGCCACGATGAATCATATCAAAACCCATCTTGTATGGAACATCGGTACCAGGCGCCCCATATGTCGATAAATCCAATCTGTATGCACGCGCCGGCTCCCGCAAAGGATCCGTGTCACGAAGCGTATCAGATCGATTACGATCACTAATATTTAGAGTTTCGGCAAGTAGCTGTAACTTTTCATCATGCGTCAAGTCTTCATACGCAGCAAACAGTCCCAAACTGCGACGAGCGGCTATTGCCGTATCGCATTTGAAATACCATCCCAGTACAAACTTAGCCAGACCCTCGTTTTCGAATCGGCGCGCATGACCTTCCATTGAGCGGCCATCTATGATTACTACGTCTGATTTTGCCTCAACCGCTTCGCTCACTTCAGTTCTCAATAATCCCGAAGTGACTTCATGGGCACTTGGAACTTTTGCGACCTTTGCACTTACTTTGGAAATTTGTGGCGTGCGTAAACGTGCCTTTATTTCCTCCTCAGTCATTGATGACAGATCACCTAATACAGCGAGTGTTGCTCGTTGAGTTTCTGGCAATCGTATAAATGCCTCAAGGCTGGTAGGACTATCTAATTCTTGACCCGCATTCAACACAACCTCGCCCATAGCCCTAAACTTTAAACCCTGGTCAATCAGTCTCACGCCGTAGCCGCGCTGCTCAATACGGCCTTTTAGGTGAGCCATACTCGTGCCCTTACCACTGCGGGCCCAACCGCCAGCAGTTACGATACAAGTTGGGTAGTCAACCACGTTAGGGCTCTTTGACGATGCAGTTCTCATGAGTCTATTATCATATTAGCTGAGTTTTGCAAAGTCACAAAGTACTTCTTCGCTTTCAAAGTTGCGAAGTTCGTCCATTAGAGGGAGCCATGGGCAATATTTGACATTTTAACCATAGTGTATACAATGGTTAGCATGAGTACAGTATTGAATGTGAAGATTGACCCCGATCTAAAGAAGAAGGCTCAGAGCGTCGCCAGAGAGCTTGGCTTGCCTATGAGCATTGTTATAGCCGCCGGGCTGCGAGAATTCGTCAATACCCGCAGTATCACCATTTCTGACTCACCAAGACTAAAGCCCGAAATTGAAGCCGAGCTCCTGGAGCTGTCGAAGAAAGCGAGAGCAGGGAAACTCGACGATTTCTCTCCGGCTTTCAAGAGTATAGAAGAAAGCTTCACTTGGCTTGATTCAAAATGATCATCAGATACAGCAAAAAATTTAAGAAGCAATACGAAAAGCTTTCTCCCAAATTACAGCAAAAAACGAAGAATGCTATCAGTCTATGGTCAACCAGCCCCGCCGACGAATCGCTACGATTGCATCAGCTTAGTGGTAAGTTAAAACGATTTTATAGCATAGATATTACTGGCGACGTTAGGGCACTATATGAAGCCATTGATGATGAAGTATACCTTTATCAGATGGTCGGTACTCATTCTCAACTCTACGGTTAGCCACGTTAGGCTTCAACTCCGCTAGCGTACCTCTTGTTAGTTGACCTAATATCATTGCGAACTATACTTGTCTCCATTGCTAGGTTCAAACAGCTGACGGATCTGTCGAGCTTCCATCTCCTTATTTTTAACACTATCCAGCTCTTTAAAAGTTTGGAATAAAAACCATTTGCCGAGCCATTAAGCTTATGCTTTACAAATACCACCTTAAGTGGTATTTTTGTTTTATGTCAAAACCAGAATCATTTGATGAAGCATTTCCGTATATGTCTGCTGCTCTAAAGGCAGCCGAAGGCGTTCAGCCAGGTAACGAGCTGCAAGCGCAAGCTGCTGCAGATATTACACGCTTAGCGTTCGAAATCGAAGTACGCAGGGCTTTTCCAGAGACCCCACAAATCGAAAGTGAATAGTCTTAGCTCATTGCTAAATCATACTTAATCACGGTTATAACTTCGTCTATTATGGGGAGCCATTATTTGTACAATTCGTCAACTTTATTGCTGACGTTTTTTTGATATATTGTATTGATCATCGACATCACCTCTTGCACTATTATCTTTGATACTATAGGGGCAACTGAGAAAGCTTCGCGCGCTAATCAAGTAGCCTTCGGATGAGGTCGATTGGTTCTGAAGGTCATGACACATTTTTTACGAATACGTGCAATGATACTAACGAGAGCAGCTCACGATACTACTGTGCTGTACACTAAACGTATGAGTGATTTAGATCCCCTCGAGTCCATACATAACGGATTACCACGCCAGGGTCCGGGATCGGATTCGACTACCGAAACACTATTTAGCACGATAAAACATCCCGAGAAGATACAACGTAGTATAGACATGGGCTGCGGCACAGGCCGTTCTACAATCTGGTTAGCGCAGCAGGGTATCGATATGGTAGCCATAGATACGAGTCAGTCATTTCTTGATACGCTGCGAGAAGCTGCGGCCCGTGCAGGCGTTGCTAATCATATAGACATTGAGAATATGTCTATAGACGCCGTTTCGTACCCGGATGAGTCGTTTGATCTCGTTTGGTCGGAGGGTGCAGCCTATTTCATCGGCTGGGCACACGCTCTGACAAGCTGGAAACGCTTGCTTAGGCCTAATGGGTACCTCATAGCCACTGACATGTTCTGGACAACGGATAATCCCTCGCCTGAATTAGCAAATTTCTTCAAAGACGATAATGTTCTCACATTAGAGCAGGGATTGGAAATAGCGCAACAATCAGGTTATGTGGTAATTAAAACCTATGTTCAACCTGACTCAGATTGGTTTGATGAATACTACCATGCCCTTGATGAGCGAGCTGAAAATTTTTCTGCGCAGCCTAACACTAAACTGAGAGAGGCGGGCAATCAGGCCAAGCAAGAAATTGCTATCAGGCGCAAGTACAAGACTGAGTACCAACACGTAGGCTTTGTGTTGCAAATAGATCAGTAACGCAGCGGAGAAATGCCAACGTAGATGGATTGTACTAAGTGCCCCTCTTTGCCAAAGGGCCACTTACGATTACGTATTACCAAATAGTTGGATATTAACCTCTTCAGTATCGTTTCGTTCTAAGAGGTCGATGCCTGCCTTATATAGGCTTTGCTTAATCTCGTCTTTTAGATCGAGCGACCGGTGGAAGATGTCTAATACGTATTGTTCTGGGTCATCACGCGCTATACGGTTTATCGAAACCTTATCACATACCGAGCAAAGGTGAATTAGCATTATCTCGCCGATTTTACCTTGGCCTTCGTGTTTGAAAGTCAGGCCAATAGGTTCCATGCCACCGTGGCAGGTTGCAAGTCGGTCACCCTTAGCTTCGTCAACGTGCTTTGACCAGAGGCACCAGTTACAATGATTGCGGTTAACCGTACCCATAATGTCGTTAATGATCACGAACTGTTTACAGTGTGAGCAGCGGAAGCCACCAGCATTATGCTCTCGCTTCCATTCTTGTGCTTTGTATTTGTCATGGTTAAAGTCATCACTATACTCATAGCGTTTCATCTATATCCTTACATGAAAAAACCAGCCTAGTGTTGGCTGGTCATGCTGGATAGGTAGATGTACTAACTATTTTCTAAATTGGTATTCGAGTTAAGCTGTTTTTGACCAGCCAGAAACTACCGCTTCGACAGCGGCTGGCACATTGGTCTTGATCTTATGATAATTACTTAACATAGAATCTCATTATGGCACATAAGCATTAACACGTCAAGCCAGCAATCTTTTTGATATAGTTACATATGTATGAAACAAATTATATTAGTCGGCGGTATGCCTACCGCTGGTAAATCAACACTTGCCGAAAACCTTTCAAAACACCTTAATCTGCCATGGATTTCCACTGACCAAATAGGAACAATAATGCGAGCAGTTGCTAGTAAAGAGAAATATCCTAAGCTGTTTACTTGGGAGGATTATGACAGTGTGCAGTTTTTAAATGAGTTGACTGCCGATGAAATTGCAGATAACGAGTTTGCAAGCGGTGAAGCAATCTGGCTAGGTGTACGGAAGCTAATTGAAGAAGATGATGCTTGGAGCAACGGTTTTATTATTGAGGGCGCTACTATATTACCGCATTTGATAGTTCGAGATTTTTCTGATTCGAGTAATGTTAAAGCCGTGTTTATTGGCGATCATGATATTGAACGTGTTCGTAATGTAGTATCTACTAGGAATGCTTTGTGGTTTAACACACCAGCCTATACCAAACCCTTACAAGAAAAGGATGTTGAATGGGCGCTAAACTTTAGTCAGAAGCTAAAATCCGAAGTCGTAAAATATGGTTTTGCTTGGGTTGAAGTTGAGAAGAATGAACAGGATTTGGCAAAAGTGCTAGAAGCTTTAAATCTGAGTACTTAGCAATTTAGTTCTGCTTGGGGAGATTAAAGTTCTTGGCGAAACTTAGCTACAGCAAACAATCTAATCCTATAAATCTCGCCATCTGCCAGGCAAGCTGAACTGACTCAGTTCTTCGCATAATCTCAGTGCTTCTATTTTGGGAGAGGATATTGAGTGACCCTTCGTAAAGTATAGACCGGTCAATAATAGCCAGCTTCCGGTGATGACCATGCGTGTC
>DATKHF010000005.1:0-42821 GCA_035510355.1 Saccharimonadales bacterium (SeqCode)
GACCAATACTGTGTATATATTGCCAATTGTCGGAATTGTGTATTTAGCTGAAACAGGATCTGTAATTATTAATCGTCTTTCAAAGAAGCTGCGTCATGGCAAAAAAGTTTTTTTATCATCTCCGATTCATCATCACTTTGAAGCAATTGGCTGGCCAGAAACAAAGATTACTATGCGATTTTGGGTAGTGGGGCAAGTAGCAGCTGTACTGGGGTTAGTGGTCTTCCTAATCGGCAGGTATGGCTAGCATGGATCACGTGCAATCCCGCCGTCGACCATTACATACTGAAGTACGAGCACAAGAAACCGCCTGGCCACGCCGCCATCGACCTGATTATGGCCTCTTGCTACTCATGATTATATTGCTGGCCATCGGTTTAGTAGTTATTTATTCGATCAGCCCAGGCCTTAGCCAAAGCGGTCATGTTAGTCAAAATTATTACATAAGTAAACAATTAATAGCTGTTGCCTTAGGTGTTGTGGCCTTTATCGTTGTGTCGGCTATGCCCATTGGCGTGTGGAAACGACTGCAGACGCCCCTAATCGTTGCAGCTGCAGCCTCGGCAATTGCTGTGCGGCTTGTAGGACAACAGGTGAATGGGGCATATCGGTGGATACAAATTGGTGGTATTTCATTTCAATCAGCAGAACTAATTAAAATGGCATTATTAATATCGCTCGCCGGTTTTCTGAGTGATCGTATCCGCACAGGAGATCTTGGTAACACTAGAAAAACGCTCTATCCAGTACTAGCGTGCCTAGCAATACTTGTTGTGGTGGTGGCCGGGCTGCAAAGTGACCTTGGGTCAACGGGGGTTATGATTGTGATGATGGCTGCAATGGTATTTGTGGCTGGGATGCCGCTGAAAAAGGTGGTGATGATAGGAGCAGTAGTAATGGTGATACTTATTTTAGCAGTATCTGTCTTACCGTACGGGCATAATCGTATAGCAACCTATCTACACCCAACCGCTCATTGTTTGACTACTAGTTATCAAACATGCCAAGCGCTGATATCAGTCGGCTCGGGTGGTATGATCGGTTTAGGACTTGGGCGTAGCGTACAAGCGTATGGATACCTACCGGAGCCAGCCAATGACTCCATTTTTGCGATCTATAGTGAAAAGTTTGGATTTGTAGGCGATGCAATTCTGCTTGGCTTGTTCATGTTCCTATTTGCTCGAATAAAACGGATCATTGAACGAGCACCAGATGACTATACTCGTCTTATTGGAGTCGGGATACTCGCATGGTTAAGTGCCCAGGCGCTTATCAACATCGGGACTATGATAGGCGTACTGCCGTTGACAGGCATTACACTGCCGTTTATAAGTTATGGTGGTACAAGTGTTCTGTTTGCAATGGCGGCATGTGGATTGCTATTTCAAATTTCACGTTTCACGACTTACCAAGCACCACTGAGTAATGGGCAAGGGGAAGGGACTAACTATGACAATCGTCTTAACGGGCGGCGGGTCCGGCGGTCATATAACGCCACTGCTAGCAGTCGCTCACGAGCTTAAAAAACTCCAACCAGACCTCTATATAGTGTATATTGGGCAGCGTGGTGATAGTCTTGCAGACATTCCTGCAGAAAACCCAGATATTGATGAAGCTTATAGCGTACGAGCAGGGAAGTTGCGCCGATATAGTGGAGAAGGCTTGAAACAGTTACTCGATGCTCCAACAGTTCTTAAAAATATTCGAGATAGTGGCCGAGTAATAGTAGGCTTGGCGGAGGCGCGTCGGTTATTAAAGAAGTTAAAACCAGACGTTATTTTTATAAAAGGGGGCTTTGTTGGAGTGCCGGTGGGTCTAGCTGCGGCCCAGCTAGGTATACCATATGTAACACATGACTCAGATGCTATTCCTGGCCTCGCCAATCGAATCATTGGCCGTTGGGCTGCTGCTCACGCTGTTGCATTGCCGAAAGGTGCCTATAATTACCCCTTGGCCAAAACATATACAGTTGGTGTACCTATTAATCATGAATTTCAGCCTGTATCGCCAGAATTACAGGCACAATATCGTCAACAACTTGGCTTAGCTCAGTATGAACGAATTATCTTTGTTACTGGCGGTGGTAATGGTGCCCGTCAGCTCAATTCAATTGTAGTAGCCAGCGCTAAAGCACTTCTCGAACACGATAATAGCTTAGCTATAGTCCATCTCGCAGGGCGGGCATTTACAGAGGAGACCGAAGCATTGTACGAGAAGGAATTACCGGCTGACTTACGATCGAGGATAATAATAAAAAGCTTCATAACTAATCTCTACTGTTATAGCGGGTCGGCTGATGTAATAATTGGGCGGGGCAGTGCAACCAATCTAGCAGAATTTGCTCTCCAAGCTAAGCCGTGCATCATTGTGCCGGCTCGCCAACTAGCCTGGACGGTTAAAAATACTGAAGCTCTAGTGAAACAAGGCGCAATCATTGCTCTTAATGAAGATGAATTATTGGTTAATTCTGCGCCACTAGTAGCCGCATGTAATGAGCTACTCAACTCTGCGACTGAGCGGGCTCAATTAGGAAAAAAACTATCAACGAGCTTAGCGCATCCAAATTCAGCCCGTGAACTTGCCGAATTATTGCTGCGGACTAAGAGTGATTAAACGAAGAATATAGGCACCATGGTTCGTATACATAAACAAAGACATATAAGTGAGCGGCAACCAGCTCGTGACTTGCAGCCTCGAAGCAAAACGTTTTCATATTATAAAGCTCGTCTCCCTAGCGAGGAGACTAATCGTAAGCCCTCCGTAGAAAAGTCTACTTCAGGCTGGCGCCGACACAAATCTGGATTACGTCATGCTCCAGTATTTGTAGTTCTGGTTGTACTTATTGGCTTTGCTATTTACCAACTGGGGCTTAGCTCTACACCGAAGATTGTGATTGTAGATGGTAGTGCAACTACCCAAACATTTATGCATACTCCTTCACAATACGCTGAAGCGGCTCAAAAGCTATTCAATGGCTCAATAAGTAGCCGAACTAAACTGACCATTAATACCACAGCTCTTGTCGCCAGTATTCAACAGCAGTTTCCAGAGTTAGCGAGTGCTTCAATTACTCTACCAGTGTTAGGCCATCAACCCGTTTTATACTTAGTGCCCGCCAAACCGGCTGTCATTCTGAGTAGTCAAACCGCAGGTAGTTTTTTACTGTCCTCGAGCGGGACGGTACTTGCTCATAGTACGCCTCATACAATCGGGACGAGTAATTTACCTATTTTGACCGACCAAACAGGGCAACAGATTGTAGTTGGCCACCGAGTTTTAGCGAGTTCGGATGTCGGTTTCGTTCAATTAGTAGTAGCTCAGTTACAGGCGAAACAGATCTCTATTAAATCACTCGTTTTGCCGGCTGCTTCTCGAGATCTCGATGTATATATAGAGGGGCAACCATATTTCGTAAAATTCAACCTTAACGATAGCACGGATGCTGCCCAGCAAATCGGTACTTTTCTTGCAACAAATCAGTATCTAGCAAACAATCATATAGTACCATCTCAATATATTGATGCTCGCGTACTCGGGCGAGTGTACTATAAATAAGCGTGTGATAAATGCTAATTAGCAGAGAAGGTAACTCCCGTAACGGCGGGGGAATGAACCCACCCAAAGCTATGCGTACAGAGTATCAATCGTTGGTGCCCACAGTTTGATAAAAAGGTAATAGGGCTACTGCTAGAGATTTATGAAGGCACTATTGTCCCCTCACTTCCCCTAGTTCGTAATTTGTTCACATAGTATTTATTGAATCAATCCGCACGAAAAACTATATAAAAATATTTAAAAACATAAAAGTCAAAAAAGGTGACCATAGAGCGAGGCAGGGCAAACAAGTTAAAAAACATATAAACAATATGAAATACAGTAAAAAGCAAATATTTCACGACAAGGCTGTGGAAAAGTCAAATAGTGAGATAATAGCGTCTAGTGTTGTAAAAGGCTTAACGGACGCTAGACGTATTTAAGCTTGTTGGTTGTGGTATAGCGAAGTAGCGTACTGAGACACCCTGAGGGGTCTCGTAGCATTATGGTCGCGCAGGTTTTGTAGCCGGGTTAGTAAAACCTGCGGTGTTTTAATGCGAATGATAGAATTACTCCCCTGCGAGGGGTATACTGAAACGCTAATGGTTAGATATAATAGAGTCGTAAAATATACATTGTGCGACGTCATGTCTATAACTCATATTGCATTGCTCTACTGTTCCATTCAAAATATATTTCACTACTCTGCCAGATTTTTATTTAAATTTATCCTCAACCCTGCTCTCGCATCGTTGCGCCAGTGACTTTATTAATTGAATGCCCTACAATCGCCGGAAATTCACTGTTCGTATTTTGTACAATAATTATAAATCTTCAATTTGTGATACTAGTTGAGTAGTAAATGCTAAGAGGAACTGATCTGGTTCACTTAGTTCCTGGTAGCCATCTGTTAGTCCTTCAGTTTCAGCAAAGGAGATTAGGCTGCCAGCTTGAATGCTGTATGTAGCTGCCTCATTGCTTTTACCATAGGGGGTAAAACGACGGTTATATGGAGGCAATCCGAGACCAGATCGTGGTTTAACTATTATTCCCTTCAGTGGATGAGGCTTCCTAAATATATCCACTCTTTGACCATCTTGACTTTCCCAGCTACGCATTCTATTGTCGCCAAGGCCATCTACTAGACTATTGAATGCTGCTGTTACAGCTGAAAGGCTGAACTCAAAATCGGCTCTAGTTCTGTTCCTAAAATCATCGAAGTGCTCTCTTAACACAAATGCATCTCGAGATGTGATACTTTCCACGTGGCGAAAAGCATTGGATTCTTCGAGCTCGTGCTGTCGCAGAGGTGCTAGCCGTGGCGGTTGGTGCTGCTTAATAACCCCTTTATATTGATCTTCGGTCATGAATTCAGATTCGAGTCCTAGTCTGGCTAGGAACTGCTTTACTAAATGTCGATCATTTTGATTGATTTCACCGTGCGCTACCAGAACTCTGGACGACTTGGCCTCCCTGTCTACAGATTGTTTTCTGTTCATAACTAGCCGTATTTATTCTGTGTCGGCAAGAGTATAGGTAGCTTTAGCAACGCGTTTAAACTGTGGCTTACCTTGCAGGTTGAGTAAAATAGTTGTTTCTTTTACGAAGCGGCTTTTTAGTACTCGTTTCACTATTTCATCACGATGTAAGGGCTCGCCGGCTTCACTCAAGACCTGGGCAATAATATCAGAGACAGTTCCCTTTTTATATCCCCATTCTTTAAGAGCGTAAATACCTCGACCAATAAGTACAAAGCGTGAATCTTTAATAAGCTCGTTGTGAATCGCTTGCGTAGTTACATCTTTGCGTTTAAAATCACTATCTTTAATGGCGGCAGCAATCTCGTTGAAGTGCATGTGTGTGCCCTTCTCTTTAAGAATGACATAAATTTTGTCGCGGATATTACGAGGGTTAACTATTGGCCACTTAATAAGACCCCACTGACCACCTAGTGTTGCAAGCTCTTTAGAAATACTGGCTAAAGCAGCAGCCTCTTCAGGGTTGCTGATTTTTGCTTCAGCAGCGATTTTATCGATGCTGGTTGGCTTACCGATGGTTTTGATGGCTGCAATAATACGACTGAGCTGTTCTTTCATGGCCTTTTCGTCATGAGCCTCAGCAAGGCCGACAGAGTGATGATAAAAGTCATTCTCACTAACTACGACGAGTTTAGGACATAGCTCAGCTAGAAAAGCTACACGAGCCTGATCTAAACGACTAGCATCCGTTACGAGTTGGTTTGTAAAATTGCTTATCCGAGCAGCTTTGCCCATAGACTCCAATTTTTCGACAAAATTTGCCTGTGTTTTTGGAATATTTGGTAACTTTTCGCCAGTTGCCTTGAGACGAGTAACGATAGCTTTTTCAAGTTGACGTACTCGTTCACGAGTAATACCAAGTAGTTCACCAATTTGTTCTAGCGTTTCCCTACGATCGAATAAGCCAAATCGTCGAGCAACAATTTCTCGTTCTCTCTCGCGCTCGATGGTGTCTAAAATAGCCGTAACTAGCTGTTCGACGTTAATAGTGGGCTTATCTGGTGTAACCTCTGCCATAGTGTGCACTTACCTATCATATTTATTAAACTTAGTACGATTATATAACTAATTTTTTTAAATGTCAACACCCTGGTATCTTATTTGGTGTCTTAAAATTATTGTAGCACGAAATGGACGTTTGTGCATAGACTGTGTTGTAAAATATGACGATATAACAAGCTAGACAAGATGGCAAGTTGTGGATAAGCTCAAACTCTATATAGCCTTAATTGCCTGCTCGTTGTTTAAACCGTTTTTTAGCTGGGGCTTCCGCAAGCATCTTCTTGCATTCATCCTCGCTCAACTTTGCTGGGTCTGTACCCTTTGGTATCTTCGCATTCTTTTTCCCATCTGTTACGTACGGTCCATACGGTCCATTTACGACTTTAATGCCGCTATCGAACTCATGGATGTATTTATCGTTATCTTTCTTGAGTTTAGCAGCGTAAAGTTTACGTGCTTCACTTTCGGTGACACTATATGGATCCAGAGGTTTTATGGAGACAAAAGTTTTTTCGACTTTAATATATGGGCCAAATCTACCAATGTTGGCGGTGATCTCCTCGCCCTCTTTAGTCTTCCCCACCACTCTCGGTAGATCGAACATTGGCAATGCTTGTTCAAGGGTAACGTCTTCAAGCCTTACGCCTTCAGGCAGTGGTGCAAATTTTGGTTTTTCATCCTCTTCTTCGGCTTCGCCTTCCTGGAGCATGGGGCCGTATCGACCAAAGCGCGCAAAGACCGGTTTACCAGTTTTTGGGTTCTTGCCCAGTAGACGAGCCTGACTAACTTCTTGACGACTGACATCCTCAGATTTAATGACAAGTGGATGAAAATCTTTGTAAAATTTCTTAATCATCGCTTGCCACTGCTCTTTACCGTCGGCAATACGGTCGAAATCACCTTCTACGGTAGCCGTAAAGTCGTAGTCGACGATGCTCGGAAAGTACTTCACTAAGAAGTCGGTTGTAACCTCTGCAATTGAAGTCGGTAAAAGTTTGCCACGATCGGCCCCAGTGATTTCACTAGATTGTTCCTCTTTGACGGTGCCTTTTTCAAGTGTAATAAGCTGTAATGGTCGCTCTGTACCTTCTAAATCGGTCTTTTCGATGTAGCCGCGGTTTTGAACTGTTGAAATCGTTGGCGCGTAAGTACTTGGTCTGCCAATGCCGAGCTCCTCGAGTTTGCGAACTAGGCCGGCTTCACTATAACGAGCTGGTGGTCGACTAAACGTTTCTGTAGCTGTCATAGTGGTTAGTTGGAGCTTATCGCCTTTTGAGACCGCTGGTAGCAATGTATCGTCCTTAATGCCGCCATAAACTTTCATAAAACCGTCAAATTGCAATACTTCACCTTTGGCAAGCATTTTTTCTGGGCGCTGGGATAAATCAATTACGATCTCAGTACGCTCGACCTTTGCCTCAGCCATTTGGCTAGCTAAAGCACGCTGCCAGATAAGCTGATACAGTTTTTCCTGTTGGTTGTCATCGCCAGCTTTTACTTTAGTGAAATCGGTTGGCCTAATCGCCTCATGAGCTTCTTGCGCAGACTCATCTTTGGTTTTGAATTGACGAACTTTGTGGTAGTTTGCCCCGTAGGTTTTGGTAATGTACTCTTTGGCCGCATTGATGGCGATGCTTGAAATAATGGTGCTGTCAGTTCGCATATAGGTAATATTCCCTGCTTCGTACAAACGCTGAGCAACTTGCATTGTTTGGCGTACAGTATAGCCGAGCCGTCGGGCAGCCTCCTGTTGCAATGTGCTGGTGGTGAATGGTGCGCCTGGATTACGGGTTCCGGGTTTTTGGGCAATATCTTTAACTGTAAAAATACTATCCTTAGCGGTCTCTAAAAATTTCCGAGCAGATTCGTTAGTCGGTAGTTTATCAATTAGCTCAGCTTTGAGTTCTTGTTTACCAACATCAAAAATGGCAACGACTTTATAAGTACTTTTGGTCGCAAAATCCTTAATTTCCCTCTCTCGTTCTACGCACAGACGTACGGCTACAGACTGTACTCGACCAGCGCTCAAGCCAGTCCGTACCTTTTTCCATAAAACTGGGCTTAATTCATAGCCAACAAGTCGATCTAATACACGACGTGCTTGATAAGCATCAACTAGGAGTAAATCAACGGTTCTGGGGCTTTCGATCGCTCGCTCAATAGCCGGCTTGGTGATTTCGTGAAATACAATACGTTTGGTTTTCTTAGGATCAAGCCCGAGAACCTGAGTAAGATGCCATGCAATTGCCTCACCTTCGCGGTCTTCATCGCTCGCCAGCCATACCTCAGCTGTTTTGGCAGCTTTTTTCAGTTCACTGACGATCTTCTTTTTATCGGGGCTTGTCTCGTATGTGGGCGTAAAATTATGCTCCGTATCTATGTTCAGGCCCTTTTTTGGTAAATCGCGAATATGGCCAAAACTACTCTTGACCGTATAATCTTTTCCTAAATATTTCTCGATCGTTTTGGCCTTAGCCGGACTTTCAACGATTACTAAATTTTTTGTCATGTCCCTTATCTTTAGCGCGTTGTGGCATATAATGCAAGTTATATATAAGAATAATCTTCAGTAAAACCCCGTTTATAAGTAGGCTTTGCTAATTTTATAAGCGGCCCAAATACCGACGAGTGAGCCAACTCCACTAAGCAAAATACTTGATACGCTAAACCAATTATCGTGAGTCATAAGTGCCCCAACCCAACCACCAATTGTGCCGCCAACCAAAATACCGACCCAAATCATTAGCTTCATAGATTAAGTTTAACATGAGATGTTTTTGGACAGATTACACTAGTAAAGCTGAAGATAATGAAAAAAGTTGCTATCGGACGACACCCCTGTTAAGCATAAGTATTATAGATAATTTAATTGATTTCTACACAAAAAAGTGTTGACAATTAAAATATAGTTGTTAAAATAGCAACTTGTAAACGCTTATATTAACGTTTACGTACCTTATACCCCCATTCTAACATTTCCGACGTTTCGTCGGATGAATATTTGTTAGATTGTTTTAGAGCGCGCTAACCATAAGTTGTTACCCTCCACTTACACTTAGCTGCTAGTTCGACTAGGAGCGCTCTAAGGCAAACTAACCCCTTTAACTAACTTCTAGCACATTTATTTGCTGGATCCCCAATTCAAAGCGAGCCCACAAGGTTCCGCCATTGGTGGAGGCACGAGTCTTTAATGAGTTTTGGATGTCGATGCTTCGCTGGGGTGGGTTGAAGGGACAGGAGATGACCTTGGTTGTCTCCACAAACAGGCCTATGAGCGGTGCCCACCCCCTCTCATAGGTCTTTTTGTTACTTATATAAGAAAACTACGGGTCTCGTGAGGCAGCTGTTGATTGCCAACATAGATCCACTCACTAAGGACAGCTGACGTTTCGCGGGTAAGCGCTGGTAACTTAGCATGCTCTGATTTACTAAAGTTCTGCAATACGAAATCTACACTATCGATCTGATCTGGGGTTTTGGGCCCGATACCAATACGGACACGACCAAACTCTTCACCTATCTTTTCGATAATAGATTTAATACCATTATGCCCTGCATCAGAGCCGCCGACTCTAGTTCGAATTTGACCGAATGTGATATCAAGCTCATCGTGGACTACAAGGACACACTCAGGTATGATTTTATAAAAATTAATAACGTTTAGGACTGCTGCGCCACTAAGGTTCATCATGGTGGTTGGTTTAGCTAGGATGACTCGCGTGTCAGCCAGTGTGTGACTGGTCAACAGGACTTTCAAGTCTTTCTTCTCAATCCAATTCGGGAATTCATTTGTTTTAGCGAAGGCGTCTAGGCATGTGAAACCAATGTTATGTCGGGTACTGTCATATTCTTTACCCATGTTACCTAGCCCGATAATCAGTAGAGTTTTGTTTAAGCCAATACTATACAGTGAGGCGGCTTCCCCGCTCTCTGGTCGTTTTACAAAAAGCCCCATCTAGGTAGTTTCCTTTACTGCTTTGGTTGGACTGACACCGTGTTTATGGCTCTCATGTTTTTCGATAAACCAGAGCTGCACGGCGGTTCCACCATAATTATAGCGCTGACGTAACTCACGTTCTAGAAAGCGACGATAGCTCCAGTGCAAAAACTTGGTTTGACTACCAAATATCTTAAATGCTGGTATGGGATTGTCGGTTTCTTGAACCATATAATTGAGTTTCGGTGTTCGATTCTTAAGACCAGCCGGTGGATGCTTACTAACCGCCTGACGAAGCCACTTATTGAGATCTGGAGTTGGGATACGTGTATGACGGTGATCATCGATCTCGAGAGCTAACTCAAAGATTTTTGTGACATTTTGCCCAGTAACGCTACTGGTAAAAATTAACGGTGCCCAAGGTACAAAGTCATAGGTCGTAGCAATTTGTGGCGCTAGAGCATCACGAGTATAGGCATCTTTATCTTCTGCGACATCCCACTTACTGACGATCAATATTAAGCCCTTGCCGGCTTCCTTAATCATGCCTGCGATCTTTTGATCGAGTGCTACATTCAATTCATTAACATCCATGAGTAAGAGGCAGACGTCAGCCTGCTCAATAGCGCTAATGGCTCGAATAACGCTAAATCGTTCAACGCCACGTTCAATTTTACCACTACGGCGAATGCCGGCAGTGTCTAATAGTTCAATCTCCCTACCCTCGTAACGTACCACAGCGCGGTTAATATCACGAGTTGTACCAGCACGATCGGCAACAATGGCTTGCTGCTTTTTCGCTAAAGTATTAAAGAGTTGAGATTTTCCAACATTTGGCCGGCCAAGAATTGCTATATGTAAGCGGTCATCATCCTCGAGTAATGTAGCCTTTGGAATTATTTTAACCACGGATTCTAGTAAATCACCAATGCCACGATTTTGAGTGGCACTTGTCGATATAATTGGTTTAATACCCAACCGTTCAAAACGAGATAGGTCTTGTCCTTTGGCTTTGTCGAGTTTATTAATAACTAGAAATACGGGCTTCTTAGATCGGAGTGCCATTTTAGCTACACGACGATCTTCCTCGGTAATCGGTATATCGGCCTCTACAACTACCCAAATCACATCCGCACTGTCCGCTGCCTGCTCAACTTGCTCTTGAATAGTAAACTCGAAGTCATCTTCGGCATCTTTAATTCCAGCAGTGTCAACGATCCAAAAGTTTTGACCCTGGTATTCGGCTTTGGCTATGACGCTATCACGGGTTGTTCCGGCTTCACGAGCCACAATTGCCTCACGCCGGCTCAAAATCGCATTGAACAAACTGGACTTACCTACGTTGGCCCGGCCCACAATTGCTACAATTGGTATTTTCTTCATTATGTATAGTTTAACAGATTAAGCTAAATTGACATAACTATTTTAATAATGTATAATGATATAAAATTTAAGGAGTTCTAATGTCTATTAAAGTTGCGGCGTGGAATCTTAAAAATGGCCTGGGTGATGAGACCCGCAGCGGTCAAATTGTTGAAGAAATAAAAAAACTAGATGCGGATATTGTAGTTTTGCCTGAAGCGAGTCAGGAAGAAGATTTACAGGATGTAGTGGATGAACTTAGGCAAGAATTTACTGAGAATAATGGTTATGTGGTTGATGATGGTTATATGGTGGGCGCTGCTCTCTATGAAGATAAAGATAGGAGACTTGATCGGCACGGGATGATCGTTCTAAATCGTTTATTTATAGGAAGCTGTGTCGTAGAAGAAAGTTTAGGCGATCGTAACGGAATGTACGTTGAAACTAGTGATCCTGATACCAGCACGCCATTTACTTTCCATGCTTTTGGGGTTCATTTCGATGATCGTTCGGAAGCAAGTCGACTCCAGCAAGCGCAAGCCACTGATTTTTTCCTGCGACGTTTTGATGGCACACCAAGGATTATAGCTGGTGACTTTAACTCTATGCCTCGACAGGCTATTCGATCGGGAGTAGGTAGAGTGGCTAGGTTGCTTCCTGCTCGATATCCAACAACTGAACGGCCACACATCTCACCGATAAAACGAGGAGCTAACGTTCTTCATCGATTTGGCGCTATGGCTAGCGGTGGAACGCTGCAGATGCTAGAGGCTGTCGGTTTCGAAGACGCTGATCCAGACCATCAACCTACATGGCCGAATGCTCACCCACGGTTCCAATTGGATCATATTATGGTGAGCGGCGAAGCGCATGCATTTCCATTTCAAGTGCACGATAGAAGCGACGGGTTATCGGATCATCGAGCAATTTCAGCCACAATAGAGACATAGCTAAAGACCCTTAATAACTGGCCTTGTTTTAGTCTACCTAGCTCGTAGTTACCGAATTTAACTCTGTGGAGCTTTGCTATGTTATACCCGAGTGCCGTAAAAGTACGGCGGATTTGGCGATTACGCCCTTCGTGCATAGTGACCTGCCACGCTTGTTTACTTGGTAGCTTTTTGAGCTTCAGCTTACTGAGCCCATCATCTAATTGTATTCCTGCCTCTATCTTGACCTGGTCTTCGGGCTCGAGTGATTTATCTAGCTCAATTTCGTATACCTTTTCCTTGTAGAATCTAGGATGAGTGAGCTCGTGTGCCAATTGCCCGTTGTCAGTAAGCAATAGTAGTCCGGACGAATCTTTATCCAGACGTCCAACCGGCTTTAAGCTATGCAGCTCGAGCGGTAATAAATCATAGATAGTTTTACTGCCTTGCCCATCACGTGAGGATACGTAACCAATTGGTTTATTGAAGATGACTATAGTTGTAGTTTTCGGCAACACCAGTTTGCGCTGATTTAGGGTAACACTGTTCGCGTCGGTTATATCTTGACCAAGAACAGCCGGGTGTCCGTTCACCAAAACCTGGCCTTCAGCAATAGCTCTATCAGCAGCACGACGACTCAGCCCACTAGCCTGAGCTATGAAATGATTTAGACGCATGAAGTCTATAATACGTTAGTTTTATCTGAACTGGAGTCGTCGTTGGTCACAGTTGTTTGTGGCAGCGGTGTTATGTCATTGATGATTCTACCGGGGTTGGTGCTCGAAAAGCTCGAATTATGTGGGTTGATTGGGTCTGATACGGTACTCGTGGGTGATGGTGCGTCCGTGCTGGACGTGGTTGTAACTGGTATATTTTCTTCGTCAATACTTTTGTCATTGCTTGGTGCTGGATCAACAGGTGCTGTAGTGGTATTGCCCAGTGGAGTGGCTGACTTGTCTGCGAAACTTTGAATTTGTGACATTATATTTGATTTCTCGTCAGTAGTGGTTGATTGACCCTGGTCAGCCGTGTCTGTTGGGGCGGTAATGTTTTGAGATGGTGTACTTGTGCCTGAGTCGGGCTGTGGTGCTGGATCAACAGGTGCTGTAGTGGTATTGTCCGGTGGTGTCGCTGACGATGGTGTAGACACTGCTACTGCTTCTACGGATTCATCACGAGCAACATCATCTTCGAGTACTTCGTGAACGGCCTTTACGACATCCTCGAGAGTTACTTGGGATTTTACTAAGTAACGGTCAGCGCCAAGTTTATCGGCTCGAGCTTTATCTTCGGCTTGGCCGAGAGCTGTCATCATGATTATCTTAGTATTTTTAATACTATCGGTTCCACGTAGAATATCAAGCATGTCAAAACCACTAATTTTAGGCATCATTACATCGCTGATAATCAGGTCGGGGTGCTCTTTGACTGCTAGAGCTAAAGCTTCCTCACCATCTTTAGCGGAAATAATAGCGAAACCTTCAGCTTCAAGCCGGGCTTGATAAATCTCACTTAAGTTTGTATCGTCTTCGACGAGCATTATTTTGGCTGGCATGGTAGGTACTCTGCTTACTTATTTAGCTTATGACTTTATTGTATCATGGACGCGCTGGTGTCGTAGTGGTTACAAGTGGTTTTGTGATAGTTTGAGTTGGTGCTACTTCCTCGGCCTTCAATTGCGCAGCTCGATTGGCAGTAAGTCGAGGTAGATTTATAAAAAAAGTGCTACCGTTCCCTAATTGGCTTTCCACCCAGATTCGACCGTGAGACAGCTCAATAATTTTACGAGATATGAAGAGCCCCAAGCCAGTACCACCTATAGATCTTGTTTCGGCGTTGTCAACGCGGTAAAACTTCTGGAATAAGTGCGAGATATCATCGGCAGGTATGCCAACCCCAGTATCTTTTACGTATATTTGTATGTCGTTGTTATCACCACTTAAGCCTACGGTGATTTTACCTTTCTCGGTGTATTTAACGGCGTTATCAAAAAGATTACTGATTGCTTCGCGCAAACGATCTGGATCAATAAGTACATAATACAGTGGCTGTAATTTAACCCTATTGGCTTGCTCTGTTCCGTCAGTTGGCTTGGTGCTACCAATAGTTAGCTCTAAAGGAAGCTGTTTTTTTTGACTGACGAGACGCAAATCACCAGTCAAATGCTTTAAAAAATCACCTATTTCTGTAACACGCGGATGACTAATCAGTTGCCCGTCCTCTAACCGGGCACTGGTGAGTAAGTCTTGAAAGAGTTGACCCAAATGTTCAGTGGATTCATGAGCCTTTTCAAGATAGTTTCGAGCTCTCGAGTCGATTGTACTAACGCGGTCATTTAGCGCCAGTGCGACGTATCCCTCTATGGCTGCGACTGGCGTACGCATTTCGTGACTAGCTGTACTAATAAAATCGGCTCGTTGTTGCTCTACTTGTCGAGCTTTGGTTACATCACGAAAAACGGCTACTGCGCCAACAACATCATTTTGAGGCGGTATTGTTAAAGGCGAGATAACTAGCGATACCACCTGCTTATTAATGTGACCATTTAGCTGTAAAATATTGGCGACGTGCTTCTTACTGGTTAGGACTTGACTGAAAATATCTTCTTTTGTGCTTAAGGCTTGCCCATTCTCTTGAGCCAGTTTCATTACGAGCCGCACATCAACACCCAAAGCGTCATCAACGCTCCATTCTGTTAGTGTTACTGCTGCATTGTTCATTAAACTAATCTTGCCTTTTGTATCAAATACGATAACGCCATCATCTATTGATTGGATGATAATCTCTGACTGTTCTTGGCTTGTACGCAGCATCCCAGATAAACGATTATTTTGACCAGCGGCATGTTCTTTATAGAGCTGACGCCAAAAGCGCCAAGCTACAACAGCAATTAACAAAGAGCCAAATAGTAAGACAAACTCTGCGACGCTGATGTTTTTTAACTGGAATTTACTTATGACTAATACGAATGCCGCAGTGGCGAAACCAGATGACAATAGAAAGGTTGTGCCATAAATTCCGCAAAAAACGACTGAAATTAGCCAGCCAACTACGTACACATAAACACCCATATGACCACTCGAACTTTCCAAGCCGTACAGCATAATGAGCCAAAACAGTAGGCTGGCAATTAATAAAGCATGGGTGCGGTTGCGGCGAGCTAAAAATTGGTATATGACAAGACTATATATGGCTTGGAGGGCTGCTAAGACAAAAGCCGTTGTCGTGAGGCCAAAATTTGTCTGAACTCCCTTGAGGCTTGGTAAAAAATGCGCCGCTAAGCTTGTCACTGCTATGAGCAAGCTAAAGCTTGTCATAAACCAGGAGTATAGTCGGTACCAAATTACAGAGACACTTTGCATCTACATTCCTTACGTCTAGTCTATATGTAGTATACGGTACAGCTTATGCTTAATCTAGACTGCTTACATCTGGACGGTTCATCCCTGTTGTGGTAGTATGCCCAAGTATTTCAAGATTTGATGACAAGGCCCCGTCGTCTAGTGGTCCAGGATATCTGGTTCTCATCCAGAAGATCGCGGGTTCGAATCCCGCCGGGGTCACCAATTACATATGCTTGTCACTCAGGCGAAGATCGCCTAGGAAATTAACAAGGGCTCGCGGTGTAATGTCGGCCTTGACCAGATAACCGTCAGCATGTTTTTCGATGTCAGCTCGCAAATCCGGGTGCTGTTCAAGATTGGTCATAACAATGATTTTAGCGTGCAAATACGGTGTCTTTGAAGGGTCACGCAGAGTTCGTAAGATGTCAATGCCACTCATTGATGGAAGCATAAGATCGAGTAGGATTATGTCATAGGCATCAGTTTGGGCGAGCTGTAGGCCTTTGAGCCCATCGCCTTCAATAGTCACTTTATAGCCAGCCACGGTTAAGACCCTAGAATACAAATTGCTAATAAAATATTCGTCTTCTACGCAAAGGACTTGCGGGGGCTGACCCTTGGGGTTAAGCGGTGTTTCTGTCATGTTATCTCCTATATAATGTATGGTTTTTAATCCAACCGTGAGCGGTTCGTGTAAAGTCTTCAGGAGAACTTTGCTTGCCTACGGCAAGCTTAGAGTACGGTAGAACGGTGAAGCTAAAGATACTGCCCTGTCCTTCTTTAGAACGTACCCAAATATTTCCTCCGTGAGCTTGAATTATTATTTTGCTAAGGTATAGGCCTAAGCCGGTCCCGCCGATTTGATCACGGTTACGGTGATTACGAGAAAATTTATCGAAGATATTGGTTATGACCGTTTCTGGTATACCAACTCCAAAGTCTCGAATATCTGTTTCTACCAGGCCCTCAGATGTCAGATGAGCATCAAGAATGATTCGTTTGCTAGCGCCACTGTACTTAATGGCATTATCTAGAAGATTACTGATGACCTCATAAATGCTGACGCGGTCAACACCGACTGATGGCAAGTTGCCGGTGACCTTGGCTTCGATAGAAATGCCACGGACCGCGGCTTGGAGGCGCATGTCGCTGACAGCTGCCTCGATAATGTTCACCCATGCTTCTTCGTGAAGCTGTACCAAAAATTGATCATCGTCTATTCGGGCCACGTTCAATACGTTATTGATGAAAGCTGCGAGCTGATGGGCAGCTGCATCCATTCGTTGTAATAAGTTAGATTCATCTGGTGACTTAGTGTCCGAGCTTTCTTCAAGCGCTTCAATATATCCACGTAGTAATGTTAGTGGAGTTCGTAATTCATGTACCGCCATAGCTACAAAACTAAGTTCTTGCTCTGCTTCGGAATATTTCTTGGTATGATCGAAGATTATGAGCTGTGTTTCATAGCCAAAAGGATTGGCGCGATTGTAATAGGCGGCTAGATCAAAGAGCACAGTTCTTTTACCATCAGGTGATTTGAGCCGTACGCGGTCCCAAGTGTGATAGGCGGTCACTGCTTTGTTTCGGACTGCGACTAACCAATTGTCGAGCGTACGATTGTCTTGGAACGCCATATCAAGTACTCCATAGACGTTCTTGCCAATTACATCGACTTCGTTAGAGCCTATATATTTTATGGCAGCCTCATTCGCGAAAATTATTACGGAGTCTTTATTGAGCACGAATAATGGCAACGGTAAATTAGCTGCAATCGGGTTGCGATGGAGGTCTTGGCTCTCTTTCTGAGCACGACTATCTAGATTCGCTGCCGCAGTCGCTAACTGATAGACTTGATTACTAAGAGCTGTAACGAGATCACGCCCAAATGGCGCTGATTTGATGTCTGGTGCGGCGACATTGTTTGCTTTAGGGGAGATGTGTAAAATTGCTTGCCAAATTAAGACAGTTGGTTGAGCTAGGTATGCGGCCGTAAACCACGCAAAAACCAACAGCCAAGACAATAACACTGTCACGATGATTGCCAGTAACAGGTGCTCATGTAGGTTCATCGTTCGGCTTAGAAGCCACCAGCCAAAGATTATTAGGCCGTCGTTGATCAAGAAAAGCACTATCAATCGGCTGCGAAACTGGTCCACGAACTTTTGCAAATAATCCATGTTTTTAATGCCTATTTATATGTAACGTCACTGGCATTACCGACAGCCACTAACCATGTTTGCCCGGCATTAAGCTTAATGGTTTTACCGGCAGTGGTTGTGAAGCTGATTTGGCTGGTGTTGCTCGTTTTTTGCCAGGTACCAGTAGTGACGGTTCCATCTTGAAACACAAAAGCTTGACCACTACCGATAACATCATAGGTGGTGTGGTAGTCATCGGCCTCAATACCTTGTGTCATGACCATTGCGATAACGACCTTTGGAATTATTTGAGCTTGTGCACCAGTCTGGTCGACTTCCATATGGGGCGCTCCCGCTTCACTGCGTTTATAGTCATTGCCGGTAGCGTCATAGTCATAATGAGAGCTGTAGGCCACGCTACTGGGGCTGATGTCGATGCTACTGGCGTTGGGAGTCTTGTCTGGCTGATCTGCTTTGCGAGGAAACCCGGTGAAGATGCTTCTCGTAAAGCTCTTCTTAGCCTCGAGAACATTAAGCTGAGCGGCTGAAGTATAGACATTGTGTGGTGCCTCGCGGGTGCTAATCCGTTCATAGGCGCCACTGTTATAGTATTGATTAAGATCTTGGACATTCCAGGCCGTTATATCGGTTAGGGCTTCTGGGCTGCCACCAACATGGGCTAGAGCGCAATCAAAGCCTAAACACCACTGTACGTAATATGGACGGGCTGAGCGCACTGGTCCGAGATATGTCGGCTGGGTGTCTTGATATAGTGCTAAGAAACGAGTAATACCTGCTTCAGCCACCGCTTCAAATACTACTCCGGCTTGATTGAGTCCTGATTGTGGCCGAGCCGGTATGCTATTTTCTATCATTACACCAGTTACTTCACGCTGATTGACACTAGGGTTAACCTGCAGACCAGTTAGAGTGGACGCCACCGTTGTAGATACTGGTTTCGCGGGTATCATAACGGATTGTGTTTTAGTCGGCGGCTTGTAATGTGTAAGTTTCCAGGTTACTCCTCCAGCGATCAGTAAGATAACAATAGCTACGACAACTGCTATAATCTTTTGCTTTTTAGTGAGTTTTTCCCAGCTGAAACGATGCTGGCTTTTTTGCTTGGTATCTCGATCTGTTATTGGTCTAGGATCATCACCGCTCGATGAGCTATTGACGGTTTCACCTGGTATAAGATTTGACGTTGAGTCTTGAGCAGCTATCTCTTCGGGTGTTTGGAAGTTTGGTTTGTCTGACGATTCTGATGTGTTTTCCGGGCCATTTAAATCATTAACCATAAACACCATTGTACCAATACGTAGCCTAAGTAGCCAAGGTGAATAATTCTTCAATATCAATACTTAGTCTTCTCTATACTGGCTGCGTAGCTTAGATGACACGATCCCACCCGTTCATATAGGCAGTATTTATATTATTTAAGGTACTTTTGTTGACGTACAGTTAAGAGGCGTTCTACGCCGAACAGCGCCAGACCGGTTAATAGAACCATAGTAATTATGGCCTCATTGTCTTTGCAATTTTTACTTAGAAGGTTTGCGGGGGCTGTACGAGGCGTACTAATTATTGAACCAATATTATGTTCATTTATCCTGGGGCTACTTATTAAATTAAAACTGACCGCTATCACTTGTAGTGGCTGAGGTATAAGAGCCTTCGCTACAATGAATAATAAATGTGTACACTGGATTATTTACTATATTCACAAGCATTTTTTTATTTAAAATACCTACTTGTCACGTTTTAAAGGGTTGTTTGTTGCAAACACGTTTTTGCGGAAAATAAAAAAATACAACGAAATTATTTTGATTATAAGGCCAGTAGCTGCTTATTAATTCTGTTTAAGCTTCTCTCTTTACCAAGTACGGCTAGTGTTTCGGCAAGTCCAGGACTTGCCGGTGCTTGAGTAGTGGCGATACGGATCAGGCTAAAAAGTACTGCTGGCTTCGTATCGGTCGTAACGAGCAATTCATTTAGCCGAGCCGTTAGATCACCAATTGTAAAATCGCTTTCTTCCAGCACCTTAAGGGCCGCCCCGAGCAACGATTTAAGCTTATCTGCAGGAATCTCCAAAAGTTTTTTATTTGTCTTAATCAGTTTTAAGCTAACCGGTAAATCAGTAAAAAAGAAATCGGTGAGTACTGGCAATTCGGAAAAGTATTTTAATCGATCCTGCACCAAGGCTAGTACTTGCTTTTTATAATCATCATCAAAAGCGGAGGCCTCGGGTGACCAGAATTTTTTAACCCTATCGTACAGCTCTTCTAAGGTTAATTGCCTAATATGGGCGCCATCCATCCATATCAAGCGTTGGTCGTCAAATTTTGCACTGCTTTTTTGGACGCGGCCCAAATCAAATTTTGCAATTAATTCTGGAATTGAAAAAAATTCTTGTTTTGTGCCATCATTCCAGCCTAGTAGTGCCATAAAATTTACGAGAGCTTCAGGGAGGTAACCTTCTCTAGCATAATCGTGAATATCTTTCGCGCCATCACGCTTACTAAGTTTTTTATGTCCGTCTGGTCCCATGACATATGGCACGGTAGCGAGGACTGGAGGTTTAATTCCTAGTGCTTCGTATAAGTTAAGAAACTTCGGTACGCTAGCAATAAACTCTTGCGATCGTATAACGTGAGTTATTTCCATTAAGTGATCGTCTACAATGTGTGCAAAATTATATGTAGGATAGCCATCTGATTTCATAATAATAAAGTCGTCTATAGCTTCAGGACCGGTACTAAGTTTGCCCATAACAGCGTCAGGCCATGAATAATTCTTGGGATCTGACTTGAAGCGTAATGGTTGACTCCCGTCCCAGTCTGGTGTGGATTTTGGTCGATGGTCACGGTATAAAAATGGTTTTTTAGATGCACGCGCTTGTTCACGGAACTTTTCAACCTCGATAATGGTATATGGGTCGGCATATGCGCGGCCATCAGCGATGAGTTTTTGAGCCCATTCTTTATATATATGGAGACGCTCTGACTGTTTGTATGGTCCGAACGAGCCGCCTTTGTCCGGACCCTCGTCCCACATTAGGCCTAGCCAGTGTAAGGATTCAATAATCCGTTGCTCCGATTCTTCAACCTCACGGGCCTTATCTGTGTCTTCAAGTCGTAGGATGAATTGACCGTTTGCCTGACGAGCCACTAACCATGCAAAGAGTGCCGTGCGAACTCCTCCGACATGCAAAAAACCAGTTGGGCTAGGAGCAAATCTTGTACGTACCGTTTTCATATAGGATCATTATAAGAGAAAAACGCTTAGGCGGCCAATTGTACCCTCAATTGCTAGCTAATAGTGGGTGGTGTAATGACAAATGAACTGGTGTTATCACTTGCCTAATAGCCAGCTAGTAGTGCGAGATTTACCTTTTGATTTATGTTTTAGGCGGTGGTGTCGTGTTTTGACTGCCGGCTGGGTGTGACTGTCGGCACGAGCCAGACCTTCATCCAAGAGTGCTTGGGTTGGTGAAGTTCCAGCTGCAGGCGGTGGTAGCTGAATTTTTGTGATTGTTTTGGGGGTTGCTTTAGGAGTATGACTAGTCGGTTGATCGCTCGAAAGAGTTTCCTTATTAAAATGATGAACGAGTCTGTGTTTATGAATATCATGAGCACGACGCAGCCGATTTGGATTAGGCAGCGCCTGCATTGATTTTGTTTGGGTCTGGGTCGAAACGGGCATAGCACCGGCTGCTGTTTGGACGCGACGTATAGTTGGTATAGATGTAGCGGCGCCGGGTTTGTGCACCCCACGACGCATTAATGTTTTTGTGGGCTGGGGTATATGCGCAACTTGCTTAGGCGCAATATGATGTGGAAGGGTTGGCCCAGTTTTTGCATTATTGACTACTTCTTTAGTCTTAGAAGAAGTGCCATCGGATATTGCTACAGTATGTGCCGATTGAGTAATTAATTCACCCGACACTGCATCATATTGCTTCCCATTAATCTCGATTATACTTTTATTAACCATACTTGTGGCTCGTGTTGATCCTATTGCTATTATGCTTTAATCTTAACTCCACTTGTAGCCAGACGCAATAGGCATCATAATATAGAGCTACACACTATATGGACTTCATTAACCCTAAAAAACAACGTCGACATAAAATCCAGCTGCTTGTCGGTTACGGTTTGATAGCTATTGCTCTCATATTGACTACCATAATATTACTTTTCTCGGCCTATGGCTATGGACTTAAAAAAGGCCAGGTTATTCAAAATGGCTTAGTGTTTGTATCCACGAACCCCAGCCCTGCTAAAATTTACCTTAATGGTCTGCTCAATAGCGCCACAACCAATGCTCGACTCCAGCTACCGGCTGGCCAATATACCTTGAAGCTGCAACGAAATGGTTACCGGACCTGGGTACGTTCGCTAGGTGTTGAAGGCGGTAGTGTCGAGCGGTTTGATTATCCTTTTCTATTTCCGACTAAATTGGTCACGACAACACTGCAGCAGTTTAGCGCACAGCCGGCTCTTGCCTTACAAAGCCCAGATCGTCGCTGGCTACTTGTTCAAAAACCCGAGAGTTTAAATGATTTTTGGGAGTATGATTTAAATAATCTGAAGCATCTAGCTAGTACTCTTACGACCGTGAGCATACCAAGTACTATCTTGACAGCTAACAAGCCCACAATAAGCTGGCAACTAGTTAGTTGGTCAACGGATAATCAACACATTATTTTACAGCGTCAATACCAAGGCGGTAGTGAATATATTCTATTTAATCGTCAGACGCCAGCCGATTCGGTAAATCTTACGACCATGTTTAATTTGGATGCAACCACTACCCCATCATTTAATAACAATAAATATAATCAGTTTTATCTTTTTGATAGCTCATCTGGAGCACTAAGTACAGCAAGCCTAAGCACGCCACAACCGACGATCGTGTTGAGCTCTGGCGTATTGGCATATAAAACATATGGTAATGACGTGATTATTTATGCGACGACAGATGAAGCGCCGAGTGGTCAAGTAAATATTGACATACGTCAAGGTAGCACAACTTACCAGGTTCGGAGAGAGCCCATCGGGGGCCAGTACTTAGTCAATATTACTCAATATAGCGGAAGCTGGTATGCCGTAATTGGGGCTACGAACGATAGTAAGGTTTATATTTACCAGAATCCAATGAGTTATTTGAGTAATCAGCCAAAGCAGCCTTTGGTGCCGATTGCCATTCTCAAGGTCAATCAGCCAAATTATGTCGATTTCTCTGCGAGTGCTCAGTTTGTAGTCGCGGAGAGTGGTTCCACTTTTGCAACGTATGACATCGAAAATAATAAAACCTATAGCTATAATGTTGTTCCGTCGCCAGTAGTCGGTAGTCATGCTACGTGGATGGATGGTGATCGCCTGCTATTTGTGAGTGGAGGTCAGGTAATAGTCTTTGATTATGACGGGGCTAACCAGCAAAGGTTGGAGCCCGCAATCGACGGGAGCACTCCATTTTTTGATCAGTCATACAAATGGCTGTATACGTTTGCTCCAGCACCTACACTAACAACTGCGGATCAATTAAACCTTACTAGTACTGCTCTACGCCTACCCGCAGACCAGTAGCTTGGCCATACCCCCTCTTGGTTTATCACTATATTAAAGCCATTTCCAAAAACGCGCCCACAGCGATGGACCGTTACCAGCCAAGACTGTCGCGGTACTTGTAGCTTGTGGGCTAGCCGTAGTGTTGTTGCTGGGGTTTGGGCTGATCTGCTCACCAGTCACAGCTAAGCGATTAATACTTGTTCCAGGTGGATCGCATGTAATCAACGTAGCAGTGGCGGGCTGACCTTCAGTATCATTAAGGATGGCGACGTCATTGGGAGATACAATTCTTGTATCAATAACCTGATAGACATAGACCTTACCTAGATATGTTAAGTAAAACGTATCGCCTTTTACTAGCTCATGGAGTAACACGAAAGCGAACTTATATTTACCAGGATTAAAAATATTATTGCTGGAATGGCCAAAAAAGGCAGCATTGCCATTCTGTCCCGGCAAAACAGTACTCGGGTAATGAACAACACCACCCTCCAGGGCATTCTCAATGTCGTTCTCGTTATCGCTCGTTTGATTGTAATTCACTGGTATTTCCACGTTAATCTTTGGGATAATGACTTCAGGCGTCGAAGAAGCCGTAACACTACTAGCATTTACAATGAGTGGTGTTGAGCCAACAGTGCGGCTCGGCTGAATCAAAGGTGTAATAATAATTTCATTGAAAAAACTGAATAGAAAAATAAATACCACAAGTAGCCCGGTGCTTAAGCCAAAAATGAGTGATTTGAGATGGTGTTTAGCCTTGACTTGAGTGGTTTCTGCAATATGTTCTAGGATTAGTGTTTTAATGTCTCGAAGACTACGTAAATCAATTGGAGCTTGTTGCGTAGTCCTGGGTTGTTGATGCTCGGACACGACGGGCTTAGTGGGTTTAGCTGGCGGCTCAGGTTGTTGCTTTACATATTGTTGATAAGGCGAATTTTGATTAGAGTCATAAAATTCTTGCCATACTTGATGCTTCTCTTCATCTGGTAAGCTGATGTAGTACTCGTGCCAGGCAGTTTGGATTACCGCGAGGCTTTTGCCGCTAGCATTCAGCTCATGTATAAACTGTTGATGTTTTGAGCGTGGCCTAATAACTTCAGCTTCCTTAAGCTCTTTGGTGGCATTTGGCTCCTCAGAATAGATTGTTGTTAATTTTCGCCGAATTATATTGGCAGCGAGATTAGTATCTGGCGATACTGGATTAACAGGCTGTGCGGCACTATCTCCTGCTTGAGGATCTGGTCTCGATTGGAATAGAGGGTTATCTGCCATAGTTTGAGCGGGCTCGTACTAGCCCACGTTCATTAAGTATAGTACAATACACCTCTGTAAGCCATCAGTTTTGGGCGGGTGGCGGAATTGGTAGACGCGCTGGACTCAAAATCCAGTGTTGGCAACAACATGAGGGTTCAAGTCCCTCCCCGCCCACCAGCTTAGATGGTAGTTTCAGAAGACATAGACTCAACAAGTTGATACGCACTGCACGCTAAGGCTTCAAATGGCTTGGTCGGGTTTTGGGTAAGCCATACACTGGCGCGAGCAGCTAAACTAGATGTTGTTGGACGTTGATTTATTCGGGTAGTACAAACTTGTCCGCCACTAGTAGCGCAAATATTTTCTAAATGATCAATTATGAAATTGGCTGATGAGTGTTCTGTAAGTTCATGCAATGCATCAACGAAATGTAATAAATCCATACCAGAGGTTATGGGTTGCACGGCATGGCTCGATACTACAAGTTGTTGCAACTGTTGGAAAGTTGGGCAAAAAGTCGTGCTGGCGCGTTCAAAAAGATTGCTTGATGATTGCTTGAGGTAATCAATACTGTCACCGAAAAGTGTTAGCTGACCGTGATATTTCCGGACAATAGTCTCTATCATAATAGCCGTTTCGCTATTATGACCGATGTCGCTGGCAAGCAAAATACTATCTGCCCAATCCGCGAGGCTCAGAACTTCAGCCACGCTCCTCTGGCTGAAGCTACCGCTTGGTGTACTCGGGGCAAATTCAGCTTCGATAAAAATTTTACTGACAATTTTTTGTAAAGCATCGGGTAATAGAACACGAACGGTACCGATACCAGACTTTAGGCTTTCACGGTACGTTTCGGCGGCTGTACTAAAGCCATGGCTATTACCGCCAATAATTAAAAGCTTACCAGCGTGCCGCTTATTTTCTGGCCGACTCCACATCAACTCGGCAAACAATGGTTTATCGGGCGATTGTTTATGCCAATATGTATTGACCATGACTAGGTTCCAATTTGTAAATCATATTCTTACGTTCAACCACAATCTCCCAGCCGCTTTTTTGAGCATGTTTATATAAAAGATCATTTGGGTTAAAAACTATCGGTCGTTTCACTAGGCTGAGCATCGGGATGTCACTCTCACTGTCACCTACTCCAATGCTGTTGGCAAATGTGACGTGGTGTTTTTCGACTAATTCTCGTAAACGTTTGGGCTTGAGATTGCGCTTGAGTACGTGTTTATTTCCAGTGAATCGCCCATTCTTAATTTCGTACTGTGTGCCACCAAAGTCATCAAAACCATAGTACATAGCTAGTGGTCGAATAATTTCCATTTGGGATCCTGAAATGGCAAAAAGTATGTAACCGTCCTTTTTTAACCGACGAATAAGATTGCGGGTGTATGTGTACGTTTGGCCTTTATATTGGCTGAAGACAATCTGGACAGCTGCTAAGTAATCGTTATAAGTGATATGTTTAATGACTTGATCGTGGAGAGATATTAAAACATGCTCATAATCATAGAAGGACGTTTCATTCATCCGTCGTTTCCAGGCCATCCTAGCTTCGCGGGCTTGAGCAAATTTATCCGGTGTAATGTGCCCAGATTTGACTAGCGCATCGACGATAGCATGATACAGCTGCCAGCGAATGAGTGTGCCGTCAATATCAAAGACCGCAAAAGGCCGCTCTGTCTCGCTCATTTTTTGCCTCTTCGATATGCTTGTTTAATACGAGCATAGTCATTTGGTTTATCACGGTTCTCATTAAATAGTTCAACTGGATATTTCAATTTTGCACGATCGAGTTTGTCAACGAATGATGAAGCAATATCAATATCGAGCGTATCGGCGAAATTAAAACAATAGGCTAGGATATCTGCCAATTCATCTTTAATTTTTTGTTGATTATTTTTTGTATATTCATCCCACTGAAAAAGCTCCATTAGTTCAGCGGCCTCAATGGCAATACTCATTGCTAGGTTTTTCGGAGAGTGGTGTTTGCGCCAATTTCGTTCATCACGAAACGCAGCAACCATATCTTTCAACTGCTGAACAGTCATCTGTTTATCATTCAATCTAGCCATTATTAACTCCAGTGTGCTAAGATTGTTCGCACAACATCATAATTGCTACGGTCATTTCCATGGTGGCCTGCCATTGTCCATAGCAATGTACTGCCTGATATACGATTATTCAATTCGTATGCTGTACTAGGTGGGCATATGAGATCGAACCGGCCTTGGACTATCCATGTCGGCATGATTAATTTATGAGCATTATCCATAATGTAGCGATTGGGAATGAAACAGTTGTTTGCAAGGTAATGGGCCTCTATTCGGGTGCCGGTTGGGTCAAAGTCTTCTACATCAGGAACCATATACCTATCGTCTAAGTGTGCCAAAGAACCTTCAAGCATAGAATATATATAGGCAGATTCTTTCATCGCTACAGGATCATCACCCAAAATTCGATTGTAGTGATATCGGGTTGGGTCGTTATGATAAGCTTTCGGTGTTTGGCTAAGGTAATGATCCCATGCGTCTGGAAAAAATGTTTTAAAAGCGCCCTTTGTCCAAAAGTCTATCTCGAGCTTTGAAGCTGTGAAGATTCCCCGTAAGACCAAACTTGTCACTCGATCGGGATATTTTAAGGCGTATGCTAGAGCTAAACAGGTTCCCCAAGAACCACCAGTACCTGTCAAAATAAATCTCTCGACTCCAAGGTGTTTAGCAATTTTTTCGATATCTTCGACTAAATCTGGTGTGGTGTTGTGATCGAGCGAGCCATGCGGGACGCTGCGACCAGCTCCTCGTTGATCGAAGAAGATTACACGTTGCTCATATGGATTGAAGTAATTGCGGTATCGATTGCTTGCGCCTGTACCAGGACCGCCGTGGAGAAACATAAAAAGTGTACGTGCGTCTTTATTCCCCCAGTCTTGTACATATAACTGGTGGTCGTCGCCCACATCCACAAATGTCTCTTGGATCGTAAATTCGTCCGAGGTCATGTCGCCTCCACATTATATGTCTAGTGTACCACTTTCGCGGTATTTAGACATTGATGAGACTTTGGTTTGATGGTTAGTTACTAGATATCAAGCGTTAGACTAACCGGGCAGTGGTCTGAGCCCATAACATTGGGATGTATGTCGGCATCGATAACTTTATTTTTTATGCTTGATGAAACGAGTATGTAGTCGATTCGCCAGCCGACGTTGCGTTCGCGTGAGTGAGCAAAATGACTCCACCATGTATAATGGCCATTCCCTTGTTTGAATAGTCGTAGTGTATCGACAAAACCAGCATCGATAAAGTTTTGGAACCCAGCGCGTTCTTCTTCCGTAAAACCTTTTTTTCCTCGGTTAGGTTTAGGATTAGCAAGATCAAGTTCGGTGTACGCGACATTCAAGTCTCCGCAGAAAATCATCGGTTTAGACTTTTCAAGCTTTTTGCAGTACGCCAGAAATGCCGGATCCCAGTGTTTGTGTCGCAATGGAATACGACTCAAATCGTCTTTAGCATTTGGTGTGTAGACCGTTACGACCCAGTATTTGTCGTACTCTGCCGCAATTAGCCTGCCCTCTAGATTTGGATCACCGTAAGTGTCGCCGCTAACGTTATATTTCTTAATAATGTCTTGCGGAAGACCATTAACTACACGAAGAGGTTTGGGTTTACTAAAAATTGCGGTACCACTATAGCCTGGCTTCTCAGCAGACGACCAAAACTCATTATAGTTCGGGAGGTCCACCACGGCTTGGTCTTGCTTTGCTTTGGTTTCTTGTAAACATAAAATATCTGGCTGCTCTTTTTCGGTAAATGGTATAAGCATACCTTTTTTTGTAACAGCACGAATGCCGTTGACGTTCCACGAATAGATCTTAATCATCACGTCCAAGTATAGCGTTCTAGACGTAAATCTGCTAGACTGTTAGCCAATGTATAAACGTGTGCTGTTGAAGCTTTCGGGTGAACAATTGACGGGTAAATTTGAACATGGTATCGATCCCGAATTTTGTGGTTGGTTGGCAGATGAAATCAAAAAAGTAGCCGAAGGCGGAACTCAGGTGGTCGTTATGGTTGGTGGCGGCAACTTTGTTCGTGGGGCGCAAATTACCGGTCATGGCATTGGCCGAGTTACCGCAGACCACATGGGTATGTTAGCTACAATGATTAATGCTCTGGCTCTTACAGATATTTTTGAAGCTCATGGGATACGGACTCGTTGTCTCAGTAATATCTTTGCTGAACAAGTGGCTGAACCTTTTGTTCACCGCTTGGCTCTGAAGCATCTCGAAAAAGGCCGAGTGGTTATTGCGGCTGGTGGTATCGGAAGGCCTTACCTTACGACCGACACGGCAGCTGTCAGTCTTGCTCTTGAGCTTGGTTGTGGAGTGGTTATGAAAGCAACGAAAGTTAATGGCGTATATGATGGCGATCCAGCAATTATGCCCGATGCTAAAAAAATAGAACGTCTGAGCTATCAAGAAGCAGTTGAGAATAATGCTATCAAAGTTATGGATAAAGCAGCTATGGGGTTAGCCATGGAACAAGGCATGCCAGTTATAATCTTTGATGCTATGCAGCCTGGCACGATCGCGAGAGTCGCTAACGGTGAGTCAATAGGTACAATAATTAGCTAAGGTGCAAGCTCTACATAATTACGGATAGTACTTAGCTTTCTAAATTTAAGTCTGTAACGTCCAGGGTTACATGGTCACCCGGACGCGTTTGACCAGCTAAAATTCGTTGAGCAATACCATCCTCCACTGCATGTTGTAAAGCCCGGCGCATTTGTCGCGCTCCGAGCCGTGGGTCATTACCAATTTCGACAATTTTCTGAATGGCAGTCGGAGTAAGAGCGACGGATACATTCTGGCTGTTAAGCGTGGCGTTTACGTCATTTATCATGAGCTGCACGACTTGGGCAAGCTCCTCTGGTTTTAATGGTCTGAATAAAACAATTTCATCAAAGCGGTTAAGTAATTCTGGTTTAAACTGACCGCTACTCATGAGCTGATTTGTAAACTCGTCTCTGAAATTCTCTAGACTTTCACCAGCAGTGATCCGTTTCCGAATCGTCTCGGCACCGGCATTCGAAGTGGCAATAATAATGCAATCCTTGAAACTTGCCGGCCGGCCACTCTCGTCGGTCAGTTGCCCTTCGTCAAGTAACTGCAAGAGCAAGTTTAAAATATTTGGATGAGCCTTTTCTATCTCATCGAGCAATACTACGTTAAAGGGTTGCTGTCGAACAGACATCAACAAGCTACTGGTATCATGCTGTCCAGTTGTGAGTAAGCGTTGAACGTCGTCGGGTTGCTGGTATTCGCTCATATCCAAACGAATCATAGTAGTTTCGTTACCAAAATATTCAGCCGCAACAGATTTGGCGAGTTCGGTTTTACCGACGCCTGTTGGGCCAAGAAATAAAAAACTACCAATAGGTCGCTTTGGATCCGATACACCGGCTCGAGCTCGACGGAGAGCTGAGGCAACAACGCTGACGGCATGTGATTGGTTAATCATACGTTCATGAATTTTATCTTCCAAATGTAACAGAGCGTTGGCCTCAGGTGCTGCAGCAGTACCGACTTTGACGCCTTGGGTTTGTTCGAGCGTTTGCTCAACGGATTTAGCCGTCACGATATTTTGTTCGGCATGTGACACAGCTTGTTCAAGTAGTTTAATAGCCTTACCAGGATAGGCCGTATCTTGGTCATAGCGACCACTTAGTCGAAACACAGCCGGCAAAGCTTCATAAGCAATGAGCACGTTGTATTGAGCTTCAAAATTTACTGCCGTATCTTCCAGTATTCGCATAACGTCTGATTGTGGTGGTTCACTCAAAACAACGGGCGTAAGTAAACTGGCAAAACTAGAATTAGTTGTTCGAAGATGCTGAAAATCCTGTGGTGTCATTGCTAGTATTAATGGAACGGCTCGATTCTGTACAACCGGCAATAAGATATTCGTTGCGTCTAATGTTCCGGGGCCGTCGCCAAAGAACAACTCTGCATTATCGAGGAATAGGATTACGTGACCGGCATGGACGGCTTCGCCCAAAAGACCATTAATAAGGTGCTCAAGTTCTCCCTCTTGCCTGGCGGCTGCAATAATCTGTGAAGCGCTCAGTCCGATTACTTGGTGATACGCCAGCGTTTGGCTAGTCTTGCCTTCTATCAATTTTTGAGCTAAGGCGTAAACGTGACTGGTTTTTCCGATACCGTCAGGGCCAACAAGAGCAATGGCGCCGGCATGGTTGTCGAAGGCACTCTCTATTGCTATAACGCCTGGCGAAGTTGTTAACCAACCAAAATGTGACCCGTGGTTAGTGATAGCTGAGCTGATATTCTCGCCGTAGTGATCGAGCTGTGGTGTAAAGCCAAATGTCCAGTCACGTCCAACTCCGCCAAATGATTCATGTACTGGACGCAAACTTTTTATCGCGCGCGCGAGCCATTTACCGACTTCTTCAATGTCGTCTGGCGCAAGTTTAGTTTCGGTTAGAAGTTTCTGAACACCTGGAGAGGTTTGTAACAAACCAGCTGCGACAAAGCCTAGTTCAATAACAGGACTATTGTCTTGGTCGGCTAGTTGCGTAGCGATTTGCCACACACTATCTAAATCAGCTGATTGCTGACTGAGGTTTTGTTCTACCATTTTGCTTGTCAGTAAGAGGTGTTCAATTAAAAAACTGGCTTGCCAATGGCTCATAATAGCTTGCCAGAGGGTTTGTGGTGTGAGCTGGATGTTTGGTTTTAGTCGACTGAGTACGTCGGAGGATAAGCGGCCGTCCAGACCTTGTCCCAAAGCCGGCACTAGTGATAACTGTTTACGCCACCACATGGCTATCATGTAAGCAATAATTGCTGGAACGCTTAGCAAATAGGCATAACGACCAGGGCCTTTGGCGATAAACCAGCCCACAGCCACAACGCAAACTACTACAATAACTAGCAGGACTTTATAGCCAGTTTTACCAATGATACTGCCAAGCCGGGCCTGTTGAGCACGATTGGACCTTAGGTTTATTTCACTCATGGCAGTATCCCTTTTATAAGACTGGCTACAGCGGCAAGCGGTAAAAGTGGCCACACAACGAGTTCAATAACGCCGAAAACTGTAATAATTACTAAAGCTAACACCGCGCTAATGAGAACAGAAAGCCGCACCAGGAAACCAACAATTCGACTGATAATGTTATCAATCATAGCTCGGAAATGGTCGCTAAGGCTTTTGCCGGGATATGAAACAATGCGTCGCCATGGTGCAAAGAGCGTTCTCAACAACGTATCAGCTGAAAAGAGTTTGATAGTAGCATGTAGCCGGCGCGGTATGCTACTGGCGACTTGCGACCATCCCTGGCCATACCACCAGGTTAACAAGCTAATGCCTAACATAGCTCCTATTGTACTCGAAAAGTTCTGAACGCCTAACCCCGAGTACGCGATTTCTTCAAGGCTCTAGCTAGTTTAAGCTACTCTTGACGAAAGTCTTTTGTGCTTCCCCGTTGAGGGTAGCGGTAAGCGTATAGTGTGCGCAGATCCGACTGGTGTTATTGCAGCTACCGCCATCGGCTGCGGTCACTTGATAAGAATAAACATTTTTTGTTGGTGTTGTTACGAACTTATAGGAGTTACTGGCTGGGTCACGTAGAGATTGGAGGTTGAGAGTCTTCATATTAGTCGTAACCCAAGCTGTGCTGTTCATGTTAGCTAATGTAGGATATTCCGAATGCACGACGTAATATGCTTCAAGCTGTTGATACACATCCTGAATGTCACGAGTGCGCTCTTGGTTACGTTCATTACGTTGAACTCCTGCGTATGTCGCAATAACCAAGGTTGAGAGAATACCGATTACCACGACTATCGCTACCAGCTCCAAGACAGTAACACCATTGTGCCGGTCATGAAGAGTCCGTAAACGTCGCGCCACTCGCCTCATAGTGGAACCATTATCGCATTAATATAGCTGGACTGCAATTACTGAACGGGACTCAATTAACCTTTTTACTGATCATGTTCACTATAGTGCTCCGTTGGCACAAAACGTTCATTCCATGGTTGGCGGCTATCAAAAGCTGGCACACCGTCAGTGCCTTGGAAAGAATGACCCCACATATCATGTAGCGTCACTCCTTCACCTGGGGTAAACGCTCGAGGAGGGATGAAAAACTCTCTAACGTTCCTCGCTGCAGCTACGGCTGTTTGAACCGTTTGTTGAAAAAATTGTCCAACATCTGTTGGTGGTCGATATTCTCCTGAACCAGGTGTTGCTCCTGGTTGTGCTTCTGCGGTTGCCATTTTATATCCCTTTCTTTAGACAAAATAAAAACCTCCCCGTTTGTGATGGGGAGGTTGTTTGCCTGCTTAATTATTTATTGTGGCTACGTGTGCAACAAGCTCCCCGAATTGGGTACCATAATAAGACCCTTGACGACAAACATGTTCTTGGCGTTAGTAACCATACAGGCTAGTGTACGCGTGTTGTCTGGGTTGTCAAGTACTCACTCGATCAAAACAAAACAGCGAATTTGGATGGCGGAGAGGACAGGATTCGAACCTGCGAGAGCCTTTCGACTCCACACGCTTTCCAAGCGTGCGCCTTAAACCGCTCGGCCACCTCTCCGTACAAATAAATCTGACTCTACGTTCAAGTATAACAAAAAATACTACAAAAACACCTTGCTGAAGATGCAAATAAAGGGCTACACTAGAATAAATGCCCATAATCGAACTTCGTGACGTTAGTAAACTTTACGGCTTCGGCGATGCCACTACGCTGGCGCTCGACGAAGTTAATTTGAGTATTGATGAAGGCGAGTTTGTGGCGGTGATGGGCCCAAGCGGCAGCGGTAAGTCAACTCTTATGAATATTATCGGCCTGCTTGATCGGCCGACCTATGGCGTTTGTATGCTCAGTGGTCGAAATGTAGCTCGACTAAAACCAAACCAGCAAGCTAAAATTCGTCGCGATAAGATTGGCTTTATTTTTCAGTCATTTAATTTATTGCCGCGCTTAACGGTCATTGAAAATGTAGCACTTCCCCTGGCCTATAAAGGTATGACCTATGTGCGTCGGCTTAAAATGGCCAGTGCGATGCTGGATCGGTTGGGACTTACCGAACGTGAATACTATATGCCGCGTTATCTTAGTGGTGGCCAGACTCAAAGTATTGCAATTGCTCGGGCACTCATTAACAACCCACCAATTATTATTGCAGATGAACCAACCGGTAATCTCGATAGTGGTGATAGCCGATTAATCATGGAGTTACTAAGTGAGATACATAAGACGGGCACCAGTATTCTAATGGTAACGCACAATCCGGAACTGACTCGATATGCAACGCGTGTTGTGTATATGCATGACGGTGCGATTATCCACGACGAAAAGACTACGCTTGGACAAGTGGCCCCCACTGCTCGTAAAGTAATGTATCGTTTGCCAAATAAGACTGAGGAGGATGATCTTGCTGGTGTTTCGGTGCTCATGAAGGCTATCCCAGGCGCCGATACAACAAGCGTGCGTTCGACTAAATCAAAACGTGCCAAAAAAACAAATCGGACCAAAAAGTCTAAAGCCAAACTGCGTACGACACACAGGAGTAGTCGATGAATCCGTTCATACAGGGTGATATCAAGATGGCTCTTAACTCTTTGCGTAGTACGCGCTGGCGTAGCCTGCTAACAATGCTTGGCGTGGTAATTGGCGTGGCTTCTGTAGTTACTATTGTAAGCATCGGCGAAGGCATTAAACAGCAAGTAGTTGAACAAATTAATCAGTTAGGCAAAGATCTCATTATTGTGCGTCCAGGCGTTATTAATTCTAATAATGCTCTTAGTATAATTGGCGGTACGACCAATACCGGTACACTTGATCAGTCTGATCAGCAGACTATTCAAGCTGTGCCGAACGTTCAATATGCCGTACCACTGGGTGTTGTGCCTGGTGTCGTACAAACAGGCACCCAAAGCTTTCCAGACGCTACAGTCATTGGTACAAACCAAAATATTCCACAAGTGCTTAATCAGACTTTTCAGTACGGCAATTCTTTCGACGATAGCCAGTCGATCAATACTGCTGTTCTCGGACAAAATATTGCGAATCAACTATTCCCCGGTGAAGTACCGCTTGGCAGGACGTTTACCTTTCATAGTCAGACGTTTATTGTGCGCGGTGAGCTGAACAGTTTTAATTCAGCACCGCTCTCACTAGATATTAATTTTAATAATGCGATTTTCATTCCTTATTCAGTGGCCAAGCAACTACAAAACGGCACTGCCCCACTCTATGAGGTTTTAGTGAAGCCCAATAATCCTAAGTTGACCGATAGTGTTGTTGATGCGATTAAAACAAAGTTGGCGGCTGCTCGCGGCGGCGATCACAATTTTACTGTTTTGAAGCAAAACAATAGTTTAGCGGTTTCAGACACAATCCTTAATTTGCTGACTAACCTCATTAGTGGTATTGCTGCAGTATCATTGTTGGTTGGCGGAATCGGTATTATGAATGTCATGCTTGTAGCAGTCACTGAACGTACTAGTGAGATCGGTGTGCGCAAGGCCATTGGTGCTACTAATCGTCAGATCCTCAACCAATTCTTAATTGAGGCGGTGGTGCTGAGCTTTGCTGGTGGGATACTCGGAGTAATACTGTCGCTCCTAATAAATGTGGCCTTACGGGTCTTTACTAATTTGCAACCGCTCATTCCGTGGCCGATCATGGTTTTGGCTGTAGGAGTTGCCTTAGTGGTTGGCGTAATATTCGGCATCATTCCTGCTATCAAAGCGGCCCGTAAAGATCCGATTGATGCCCTGCGCTATCAATAGAGTTATTGGCTGATTAACGCTTAGAAGTTGTGGCCGTAATAGTACCAGAAATGTTTGAGAATAAGAGCAGCAATTACCAAAAACCACAGAATTAGAATATCTAAATGATGTCGGACGAGGAAACTCTGGAGTGGGAGCAGTTTAGGCGGTAGCTTAATGTGACCAGCCTGTAAATTGTACAGCGTGACATACCAGAAGGTAGTGATGGTCACGACCCACACGGCCATACAGTATGGGCAGAGAGCGTGAATGCGGTAGACGGTTTCGAAAAACAGCCAATGAATAAAACCAAGACCAAAAATTGTGCCGCCTTCTAGCCCGAGCCAAAACCAACGTTTAAATTTAGCACCAGCCAGTAATGTCATGCCAACCGTTACTAGTACTGGAAATACAACAAGTCCAATATATGGGTTTGGAAAATGAAACGCCTGAGCTTGAGTGGAACGGATGACTGTGCCGCAGGCGATGATCGGGTTGAGATTACAGCTCGGTATATAGTTGGGGTTTTGGGCAATCTTATTATGGTCGTATGTTAGAACGGCTGCAGCAATAAGGCCGATGACTCCAGCAATAATTAAGATGTACGGCAAAACTTTAGTAAATGTTTTTTTCTTGGAGGTGTGCGCCTTTGGCATATGTGCTCAGTATAGCAAATCTTAATTAATTGATTCTACTCGGCGCAAGCGCCAGTAGAGACCGGTTGCTCGGCTTGCTCGGCTTGGTGTAATTCATTCATTGGCTGCTGCATGTTGAGAGCGTAGCCAACTTGATTATAAGCAGTTGATTCAGCAAAGACGATTCCGATGACTGTACCACCTCTTGTAATGAGGGGTCCGCCGGAGTTGCCGGGAATAACATTGGCTTTGATCTCATAAATAGGCCGATTAGTGTTGCCTTGATCATAAATATTGCTACCTGTTGCAATAAAGGAATCGAGCACCGCCGCTGGTACGGCACTAAAGTTTCCACCACCGGGATACCCGAGTACTGACGAGGCCGTGCCGTTACTGGCGGTACTCGTACTGACACTTAGCGGCTTGCCTGCCAAATTATTCACTGACAGGACAGCAAAGTCAAGATTTGGATCGAACCATATTACTGTTGCGTGGTGCATACCATTCTTGTCCAGAACCTCGGGACTCGCTACGCCGGCAACTACATGAGCGTTGGTGGCAACTAGCCCAGGGGCTACAACGAAGCCAGAACCTTCAACAATGCCTCCGCAACCAGTTCCCTCAATCTTTACAACTGAAGGCGCGTCACTATCGATGGCGGCTGTTAGTGAGCCCAAGGTTGGTAAGGCAACATTGCGATTGACAGGCACAGGCTCGGTACCGTTAAAAACCTTCGGAAAACCATTTGGGGCAATGACATGACTGAGATCAGCGATTGCTCCTGGTGCTGGCGGTAGGTCTTTGTCCAGAAAGCCAACTATTGTTGAACTGCGAATCTCATTTTGTAAACCCGGAAATGGCAACGTAGTTAAAACGGCTGCCCCAAACCAGATTGCGATAAGTAATGTGCCAGCTCCAACTAATGAGCCCAGCACACTGTCAAAGTGGTCGAGATAGCGATGAGATAACTTTTTCTTTAGAAGGACGCCAACGTACTCACCTATACCCAAAAACAACAGCGCGAAGCTTAAGGTGAAAATGAGAGTAAGCCATGACCGCGACGAAGGGCTATGCGCAAAGTGTACGATGTGCGGGCCGAGCCAAGCACCCAAGAATAGGCCACCAAAGAATCCAAGAGTTGAGCATATTTGACGCACAGAGCCGATTTGAGCGCCATGAACTAGCGTAGTAATAAGCAATAAGATAATAACGACATCAATTAGATTCATAGCCGCAACTCCCCAGGTTTATATGATCTCATTGTAACAAACCGAACTACTATTCCTACTCGCCTAAGCGGATCTTTTTTGTATATTCTAGCTGGTCTTCAATTAGGCTACGGTTAATGCGAATCAAATCAGCAATAATTCCAAGAGCAAACCCAAGAAGAGCAGCAATCAATAGGACTGCTCCCATAATTAACGACTGCAGGTGGTGAACGCCGGTGCCGTGCCGGATATCTAGAAAGAAAAAATAGAAGAACCGTATGAATGGTATAAGACCAGTGATCAATAATACCGTGCCTGCGGTTATAAATACCATGTTTGGGCGATACATAACGTAAGCCCGAATAATTGCAGCTGCTGATTTTGCTACGTGTTCACCGGTGGATTTAAAAAGCCGCGATTCACGAGTTTTCGGATTAGTGTTTACTGGGATACTAGTGATAGCCAAGCGCTTATTACCAGCTTGGATAATAGTCTCCATACAATAGCTAAAGCGAGTAATTGTATTTAGTTTGATGAGCGATCCACGGCTATAGGCTCGGAAGCCGCTGGCTGCATCTGGCAGGTTGGTTCCGGCTGCGATATTCACAATCTTACTGCCAATTTTTTGTAACCATTTTTTGAATGGTGAAAAATGTTCAATGGTATGAGTTTGACGGTCGGCTACTACAATGTCTGCATTACCGGCAATTATTGGCTGTACTAATTCAGCAATCTTTTCCTGAGGATATTGATTGTCGCCATCAGTATTAACGACAATGTCGGCGCCTAGTTCAAGCGCGCGCATGGCGCCATCGTGGAAGGATTGCCCGAGGCCCTGATTTCGGGTGTGATGAACAAAATGTTTGACACCGTGGGCCTTGGCTACTGCAACAGTTTTATCGGTTGACCCATCGTCAATGATTAGAATTTCTATACTATCAACATTGGGAATTTTCTTCGGAATGCTTGAGAGGACCAACGGCAATGTAGCCTCTTCGTTGAGGCACGGTATTTGGACGATAACTTTCAACTATATCTCCCTGACTGTAATAATACTTATAGTATACCTCACCTGTACTGAAGATTGTCCAGAGATGAGAATGGTCTCTGGAGCTCGAACTAACCCCGATTTTATGCTGTTTAATCTATGAGGGCGTGTCACTTTCAGCCTCCACGCGATGCAGTTCTCGCTGCTTTTGCCATTCTAGCCATGTCAGTACCATAACAAAAACATCAAAGATACTTAGGAGGACCATGCCAATCGAGTGTTTTTGTACGATATCGATTACCTGGTAGATTAAAAAGCCAAATAACACAATGAGCAACACTGGATAGGCCCAGTACTTATTTCGTAGTACATTAATAATAACGAATAGTTTAATTGCGCCATGTGCTAGTAAGTAAATCGCAGCGAATAATGTTGAGCTGGTAGTAAAATTATGGGCACTATGAATGAGTAATGTGGCAATAAAGTCGCGAGGATTTTCAGCTAACTCACTTCTGGTTAACCAATCAACGAAATGTTGAATATCGTGCGGTGAGACAAACAATAAAAAAATCCCGCCAATAACTTCGGCCGCTGCGTCTAGACCTTTCAGGATAATGCTGATACGAAAAATCTCATCAAACCGAGTATGCATAGTTTTTACTGTATCATGTTTTTAAGGGTCTTAGATGGTTCGGTTAACTGTTCACGCAAGTGGTATAATAGTCCGCAAGAGTGGCTGGAGCCTTTACCCTGTCAATCTTTTTTGGTTAACTTCATGTTGTCTTCAGGCAGCGTTCACTATAATGCCGTTTAGACAAGTCCGTATGAAACATAGTAAAACTCACCAAGCGATTAGGATCTTAGGGTCATCTGGTTTTTTCTGGTTTACTCTTGTTTTTTTTGTACTCCAAGCGCTGTGGTTGGTCTTTTCGGCTGTCTATCCAATGGCTTTTGACGAAAATTTTCACTTCGGTATTATAAAAATCTACTCTCACCATGTATTACCGTTTCTTACTCAACAGCCAGCAGGCGCTAATCCTTATGGTCCGGTTGTGCATGACCCGTCATATTTTTATCAGTACTTAATGAGTTTTCCGTACCGAATAATTGCACTTTTCACTAAAGACCAAACAATCCAAATTATTTTTCTAAGAATCATCAATGTTGCGTTATTTGCTGCTGCATTAGTGGTTTTTAGAAAAGTTCTGCTACGGGCAAAAGTCTCATCAGCTCTCACGAATGTTTCGATCCTACTGTTTATTCTTATACCGGTCGTGCCACTTCTGGCAGCTGAAATAAATTATGACAACCTGGTTATTTTGTTTGTCGCTTGGAATTGTCTAGTCATGGAGCGAATTGTTACGGGTATCCAGACCAAGCGCATACCCTTAAAAGAATTAGCCTTATTACTTGTCCTCGGTTTACTGGGTAGTATTGTTAAGTATGCATTTTTACCGATCTTTGCGGCTAGTGTGTTGATTGTTCTGGTGTTGCTATGGTGGACATTTCGCGGCCGGAGCCGCTCATCAGCCCAAAGCTTTTGGAAGACATTAATTAAGAGCTATCGACAATTTAGTCGGCTAACTCGGATCGCAATCCTTGGAGCGGTAGTTATTAGTTTGGGTTTGTTCTCGCAGCGCTATGTAGTTAATTTAGCTTCATACAAAAGCGCCATTCCTAGATGCGACAAAGTCCTCAGTACCGATGCTTGTATGTCTTATGGACCATTTGCTCGCAACTACGTTGATGCGGAGTATAAGAATCATGATTTCAAAATTCAGCCACTGCATTATATCAGTGCATGGTTCTATGGCACCTGGTTTCGTCTGTTTTTTGCAATTAATGGTGACGTTGTAACTCCAGCAACGGCCACCTACGAGACGATATCGCCTCTGCCCTTACCGAGCATACCGGCAATTGTCATTGTCAGTGGGGGCTTACTCACGGTGATACTATTATGGCGAAAATTATTCCGTAATGACTGGATATTGATATTTTTTGCAACTTTGGAGCTGTTCTATATAGCGGCACTCTTTATTGATGACTATATTGGCTATATATATACAGGACAACCCGTGGCCATCAATGGTCGCTACTTAATTCCGGCACTGCTTCCAGGTATTGCCATTATGGCCCGGGCGCTACAATTAGCCCTTAAGCGTTGGCCACGGTTGAAGCTAAGCTTGGCTGGTGTGGCTATCGTTTTGTTTTTACAGGGGGGTGGTATATTGCCATTCATGTTGTCGAGCAATCACAACTGGTTCTGGCCAAATCATACAGTAGTATCGGTCAATAAAACTGCTAAAGATGTAGCAGAAAAAATCGTATTTTTTGATCAACCGCTAAGGATTAATTCTCCCTAACTAGGTCGGGCAATGTAGCCTTCGTGCTCAAGATGCAAAATGATTTGTTGGGCGAGCTGGTCAGGACTTAATTTTTCAGTATCGAGGGCAACATCAGCGTCAGTTGGTTTTTCGTACGGATCAGAAATACCCGTGAATTCTTTAAGCTCACCACTACGAGCTTTTTGATACAGACCTTTACGGTCTCGATCTTCGCAAACTGCGAGAGGGGTATTAACATAGGCTAAAATAAAACCTCCGCCCTGTTCTTCAATAACTTGACGAACAGCTTGACGAGTTTTCTCATATGGAGCAATGGGCGCACAGATAGCGATACCACCATGTTTAGCGATTTCAGATGCCACGAAACCAATACGGGTAATATTAATGTCTCGATCTTTTTTTGAGAAACCTAATTCTGATGACAGGTTCTTGCGAACAATATCACCGTCAAGTATTGTTACGCGGCGACCGCCGAGCTCTAATAGCTTAATTGCTAGCGCATTAGCGATTGTCGATTTTCCTGAACCGCTGAGGCCGGTAAAGAAGACGCAAAAACCCTGTTTGCTACTCGGTGGCTGTGATTGATATAATTCGGCAGCAACTTCAGGATAGGTAAACCAGGCAGGAAGCGGTCGTCCGTCACGAAGTCGTTCGCGCTGTTCAGTGCCAGAAATATTAGCTTGCTCGACTCCGTCAGGGACCTCATCGACAGGCATGTATTCATCACGTGAGGGTACGAAAACCATCATTTTGAATGGCACTACTTCTATGCCAATTTCCTCTGCATATTTTTCAACCATTTCTTGAGACTCATACGGACCATAGAAGTCATTGCCTTGACTATCTTTGCCTGGGCCGGCATGGTCGCGGCCGACAATAAAATGAGTCACTCCGTAATTCTTCCGGATAATGGCGTGCCACAGAGCTTCGCGGGGTCCCCCCATGCGCATAGCCAATGGCAGAAGTGAGATCATCGTGGTACTAGCCGGAAATTTCTTTTGGAGTGCTTTATAGGCACGCACGCGCGTGAAATGGTCAATATCACCTGGTTTGGTCATACCAACCACTGGTTGGATCAGTAGATTGGCACTTGTCTCTTTAGCGGCTCGTGTGGTTAGCTCAACATGAGCTCGGTGCATAGGGTTACGAGTTTGGAACGCCACAATGTCTGTCCAGCCACGATCAGCGAATTCTTTGCGTAGCTCACGTGGTGTATGGCGCATTTCATTGAAATCATAGTGGGTTGGTGACTGCAGGCCTTCGAGTTGACCGCTAATATAGTATGGCTGTGTAGACTGGTTAAGGTATGCAACTCCCGGGTGGGCTAGATCGTTTGTTCCAAGAACCGCAAGCGCCTCAGCGTCGAGTTTGGGCTTATAGATTTCACTAAGTGTTAACACGCCCAACATAACACCTTCGGGATCACGTAAAGCCAGCTGACTGCCTTTTTTGAGCTGTTTAGCTAGATCGTTTGAAATATCTAGGGTGATTGGCATGGGCCATAGTGTGCCGTCTTGAAGACGCATATTTTTGAGTACATTTTTATAATCAGCCTCATTCATAAAAGTAGTAAGTGGCGAGAAGCCACCACTTAGCAAAAGTTCTAAATCACATAATTGACGTTGTGTAAGATCAAGACTTGGCCAGGTAGCCGATTTTTTTTTAAGTTCGGCTGCCCGTTTTTTATCAACTATTAAATTAACGAGCGTGCCACCGTACGGGCGTTGGGGATGCTGAGACATATTCCTCCTAATAGGGAGCCTTAGGTTATACTTTTATATATGGTATCAAATTTATCTCTGGATTCATTGCTGGATCCTGTTGTGGAAATTGCTCGAGAAGCTGGTCAGGCGGTGCTTGAGATTTATGCCGGTGGTAACTTTCAAACTACCTATAAAGCTGATAAATCACCACTAACTCAAGCAGATCTTGCGGCAAATGACATTATTATTAAACGTCTTCACAGCCTCACGCCGAGCATACCAATAATATCTGAAGAGTCGCTGGATATTGAGACGTCTAATCGTCAGACCTCTGCCGTGATTTGGCTGGTTGATCCACTTGATGGTACAAAAGAGTTTATAAACAAAAATGGCGAGTTTACCGTAAACATCGGCTTAATCCAAGCGGGAGTTCCCGTGCTTGGAGTTGTCTACGCGCCTGCTCATCAATTGCTTTACTACGGGGCTCGACATATCGGCGCATGGAAGCAAATTAT
>DATKHF010000006.1:0-4968 GCA_035510355.1 Saccharimonadales bacterium (SeqCode)
ATACAAAGTATACCATAAAGGAGAATCATGAAAGTACAAGTTATTATTGGTAGTACACGACCTGGACGAGTTACCGATAGAGTCGGTAAATGGGTGGCAGCTGAAGCAAAAAATCTACCACAAACCGAAGTTGAAATATTAGACTTAGTTGATTATCCAATGCCATTTTTAGATGAGCCTATATCACCGCAATTTAATCCTGAGCGAAAACCCAGCCCTGTTGTACAGAAATGGATAAGCAAGCTAGCCGAAGCTGATGCCTATATTTTGGTAACACCTGAATATAATCGATCTTATTCTGCGGTACTGAAAAATGCCCTGGATTATATAGATTATCAATTCGCCAAAAAGCCGGTGGCTCTTGTTGCACACGGCAGCACTGGTGGCGCTCAAGCCATCGCTCATCTCAGAGGTGTAATACCGGGCTTACTAGCTGTGACTGTGCCTCGTGCGACGTTCTTAATTGGCCGGGCGGGCGAGCACATTGATGAGGCTGATAACTTAAGCGAGGAAATGAAAGCCAATCCATATGGGCCGCAAACGTCACTAAAGGCTATGCTAGAAGATCTAAAATGGTACAGCGATGCTCTTGCCGCAGCCCGTGGCTAAAAATGCATATTTGCTAAGTCCAAATTTAACCTTGTGTTGCTCCATATTACGCTATAATCGAGCCCATGATAGATAAACACGCCAGACCGACAAAACTTTTGTGGGTTGATCTTGAAATGACGGGGCTTGATCCAGCTAAAGACATACTTCTTGAGGTTGCGGCAGTTGTGACAGATTTTAATTTCCAGCCTTTAGTTAGCTACGAAGCTATAATCCGACAAGATCCTGAGGTTGTTCGCCTGCACATGAAGCAAAATAGCTGGTGGGAAGAATACAGTGCCAACCGCGATGAATTTCTTCAAAAAACTCCGAACGGTAAACCTAGCCCACAAGTCGAACAAGAAATCTTATCTATTATTGAACAACAATTCAAAAGCGAACCAGTTATACTGGCCGGCAATTCGGTTCATATGGACCGTGCCTTTATTGGGCATAATTGGCCGGTTTTTTATCAAAAGCTGCATTACCGTATGTTGGATGTCAGTGCCTTCAAAATAGTAATGAGGGGCAAGTATGACATTGAGTACGAAAAAAAAGAGAGTCACCGCGCCCTTGCCGATATACATGAATCCATAGCTGAATTGCAGCACTACCTTAAATGGTTCAAAGAACACCCGGAAAATATTCTTCATTAGATGATTAAGATGGCGAACGAGATGAATCAAAAAACAGTTGAAGATTATATCTTAACTATGCCAAATGCGGTGCGTGAGTATCCGTTTGGAGAAGACACGGTTGTCTATAAAGTTAATGACAAAATGTTCGCCTTAATGAGGGAAGGTGTGGAACCAGTCCAGGTAAGCCTAAAGTGTGATCCTGAGTTATCTAAAGTATTGAGGGAGCGTTATGAGACTGTCGTTCCAGGCTATCATCTTAATAAAAAGCACTGGAATACACTAATCCTGACCGGTCAGCTCAGTTGGCCTGAAGTCCAAGATCTGATTCGTCATTCGTATTATTTAGTGGTTCCTGAGTTACTAAATTAATTCTAATAGGTACAGAGACCATCAGATTAAATAGCGTACAATATCCTTAAGATGGATGCAATTGAAGAGGTCAAGGCTCGGTTAAGTATCGAGGACGTAATTAGCGAGTACGTTCAGCTGAAGCGTTCTGGACGTAATTGGCGAGGTTTAAGTCCCTTCACAAACGAAAAAACGCCCAGCTTTATGGTCAGTCCAGAAAAGCAAATTTGGCATGATTTTTCGTCAGGCAAGGGCGGCAACATGTTTAATTTTGTCATGGAGATGGAAGGCTTAGATTTTAAAGGCGCACTGGAATTACTTGCTCGTCAGGCCGGCATAGATCTTGAGCAGTATCGTACGCACGGAGCTGACAACGGACCAGATAAGAAACGTTTGCAAGAAGTTCTCGAACTGAGTACCAAATTTTATCAACGTCATTTCACTAGGTATCAAGTAGCTTTTAACTATATTCTTCACGAGCGAAAATTTACTAGAGAAACAGTTTTAACTTGGCGGATTGGTTACGCTCCGGCTAGCGGTTCAGCCCTCACTAATTTTTTGAGTAGCAAGGGTTTTACTGAAATGGAAATGAATCAAGCTGGGGTTAGTGTGCGTCGTTCTCAAGGCTACGTTGATATGTTCCGTGATCGATTGATAATACCCCTACAAGACTCGTTCGGCGCAGTTATCGGTTTCACTGCCCGGATTCTTTCAGATAGTCCAAACGCGCCCAAGTATATCAACACACCCCACACGGTTTTGTACGATAAATCGCGACATGTTTTCGGACTTCATTTAGCTAAAGAAGCCATCCGAAAAGATGGTTATGCAGTTGTGACAGAAGGTAACTTGGATGTTATTGCCAGTCACCAGGCCGGTGTCGCTCAAGTTGTAGCCGTGGCCGGTACAGCCCTGACCGAACAACAAGTCAAAATTCTTAGTCGTTTAACAAACGATATTCGGCTTTGCTTTGATGCCGACCGAGCCGGTTTAGCCGCTACCGAGCGGTCCATACCAATTGCCAGTAAAGTTGGGGTTTCGCTAGGTATTATTGATATCCCGAGTGGCAAAGACCCTGATGAACTCATCCGCAAAGATCCGAAACTATGGCAAGCGGCAGTTAATAGCCAGACCTATGCGCTCGATTGGCTAATGGAACACTACAAACAGCTTATCGATATTAATAGTGCTCCCGGAAAGCGCCAGTTCACAGACATTTTACTACCCTTAGTGCGCCGTTTAAGCGATAGCGTGGAACAGGACCACTACATGAATGCTATTGCTTCAGCGATTGATGTCAGTCGGGATGCTCTAGCTAGTAAATTGCATGGCATCCCGGAAAACAAAGTTGCCTACAAGTCACAACGTAATGTACCTGTTTTATCCAGTGCCGAACAAATTGAGTATGATAAGCTGCAAGATCATCTATTGGCACTGGCGTATATGGAACCAAATTTGCGTGGTCATTTATCTATGGTTACTCCGGATATGTTATTCAAAAGTGAAGCCAAACAGTTGTTAGCCTTATTAAGAGATAATCCTCAGATAAAGGATGAATCCCATCCTCAGTTGAAGCCTGTTGTAGAATATGTTAAAATCTTAGAATTAGAGTATGAAGAGCTCTACCAGAACGTTGAGCGTACAGAACTCGAATATGAGGTCACTCGACTGCAGACAAGACTGGTTGAAGCTTACGTGAAACAGCAAAAGCAAAAATTAGCCACTAGCCTTGAGGTGGCTGACGAAGTCCTAACTACTTCGTTGTTAGAGCAGGTCAAGCAACTTGATCTGCTACTCAAGAATGTGACAGGAGGAATATAACTATGCCAAAAAACATTCAACCGGTTGCCAAGGTCCCCGAAGATCTAGACGCAGTCCGAATCCGTTTAGTCGAACAGGCCAAAAAAGATGGCCATATCGGTCAAAAAGAAATTCTGGCAGCTATACCCGAAATACCCGATAATGCTGAGATTCTAGACAAACTGTATACAGAACTGGCTGATTCCAATATAGAAGTAACACTAGTCGAGCCTGATGCTGAAAACTTTAGCGATGAATGGTTGCTAGAAGATGAAGAGGAAGAGGCAGCCGTACCAGAAGCTTCGGGTTATCTGGATGATGATATTGCCGATGATTCAGTTAGGTTATACCTACGCGAAATCGGTAAAATACCGCTGCTTTCCGCTGAAGAAGAGCTGGCCCTGGCTAAACGCGTCTCATCAGGTGAGAAACTCGCCAAAGACAAAATGGCTGAAGCCAATATGCGTTTAGTGGTATCGATCGCCAAGCGCTATGTTGGACGTGGTCTTGATCTGCTTGATTTAATTCAAGAAGGCAACACTGGTTTGCTGCGGGCAGTTGAAAAATTTGACCCAACAAAGGGGTTTAAATTTTCTACCTACGCAACTTGGTGGATTCGCCAAGCGATTACCCGGGCCATTGCCGACCAAGCGCGTACCATTCGGATTCCGGTTCATATGGTAGAAACGATTAATAAACTTCTTCGTACTCAAAGACGTCTTACTCAAAAACTTAACCGTGAACCGACCAATGAAGAAATTGCTAGTGAAATGGAAATTGATGTCGATAAAGTCGAACATATCATGAAGATCAAACAAGATATTTCTAGTCTTGACGCTTCTATTCGCGACGATGAAGACGACTCAGTCCTAGCCGATTTTATTGAAGATGAAGATACCGTTACGCCGGAAGAATCAGCCACTAATCAATTACTTAAAGAGCAGGTCAAAGATATGCTTGGTGCGCTAACAGAACGTGAGCAAAAGATCATTAAACTGCGATTTGGGCTTGAGGATGGCAAAAGTCACACCCTCGAGGAAGTTGGCCAAGAATTTGCAGTTACCCGCGAACGAATCCGCCAAATTGAAGCTAAAGCTCTGGCTAAGCTTCGTAAGCACCGTGATGCCAAGAAGCTACACGACTACATCAAAGGTTAAGAGTTTTCAGGAGTAAGAAGCGTGAAAACAAATATTATCGGTATGTGTGGAACAAACGGATCCGGTAAAGATACAATTGGACTCATTCTGGTTCAAAACTTCCGATACATATTTGTGTCAGTGACTGACTCGCTTCGAGCCGAGGCGCGTAACCGTGGCCTTGCGGAAGAGCGAGCTTCTACTCGCCAAATTAGTGCTGAATGGCGCCGCCAATACGGTATGTCGGTTTTAGTCGACAAAGTGATTGAGCAGTACTCTAAACAGCTTGAAAGTGGCGTGAGCTTAGCCATGGCCTCACTGCGTCATCCGGCTGAAGCCGATCGTATACATGAACTCGGCGGCACAATGGTATGGGTTGATGCCGATCCACGAATCCGCTACAACCGAATTCAAGCTAACGCTAACACGCGCAATCGGGCAGCAGAAGACAACAAAAC
>DATKHF010000007.1:0-5433 GCA_035510355.1 Saccharimonadales bacterium (SeqCode)
GTTCAGTGAGGTATTGCACCGCTATACCAGCGAGGTAGTACCCAAATCTATTGATGAGTTCGTGGTAGATTTTAAAAGTTCACCGGCTGTCAGGAGCGGCAGAAGCCTAACTGCTGTTGGCCGGAACATAAAGCGGGATATTAAGGCTTCGCTTGGCGAGTACGTCACGGTTAATATTGGCATTGCACCAAACCGCTTTTTGGCCAAGGTCGCCGCCGGACTGCATAAACCAGACGGCATGGACGTAATCAGGGGCAGCGATATACGGAAAATTTATAGTCAGCTTGAACTTATAGATTTACCCGGCATTAACTATCGCTACCAGGCACGGCTTAATCTGGCGGGTATATTTACGCCGCTGGAATTTCTGGCAGCGCCGATGCACAAACTCAAAGGCGAGGTTTTCAAAAGCATTGTCGGCTATTACTGGTACTTGCGGCTGAGAGGCTATGAAGTAGATGCGGCGCGGTTCGGCATACATAGCTTTGGCAATGATTACGCTGTCGGTGACAAAACCGACGATCCTGAGCAGGTGGCACGTTTGCTGATGAAGCTATCTGAAAAAACCGGCCGGAGGCTTCGTAAGCATGATTACCAAGCCCAAGGTGTATTTATAGGATTGGGGTTTGAAAATAATACCTGGTGGGGTAAAAGCAAGCGCTCAAAGATCCTGCTCTACTCGACCCAGGACATCTATCTGCATATTGTGCGCCTAATGAGAGGATTTACCTTTCCGGCACGAGTTACCCATATTAGCGTTGCCGTGTTTGATGTCCGGCCAGCCCTTCCGGTTCAGCTCGGCTTATTTGACGGCACCAGGCTTGATACTCGGTCACTGGCTGTAGCCTCCGACAAAATAAATGACAGATACGGCGAGTTTACGGTAGTTCCGGCTGCAATGGCTAATATGCAGGACGTAATCATTAAGCGTGTACCATTCGGCAGCGTCAGGGACTTATAACATCTGCGGTAATGCTGAGCGTACAAGTGTTTTGCCCTAGTTAGTCAAACTTAGAATCCCGCCAAAGACGGGATTTTGTATGCTTAGTATGACTAATGAGTGACGAATAAATCTCAATTAAATCTCATGCACAATACTACAATATAGGTAGCTAGGGCACTCGTCTGTACGATAAGGTACAAAACAATATGCTAAATATCACAAGCTATAGTTGCTAAAAGGGTATATACTCAGATATAGCAAGTACAAACGAACCGAAGTAGTACCATCTATATTGCTCCCAAAAATGCGAACCTGCTTAAAATGCAACGTAATGGGAGCATTTTTATGAAGCAAATATTAATAGATTCAAAAAAATTAGGTAGATCATACAAAATCAAAATAGGACATCCTACACCAGCAGCAATTAGGTCAGGCAATTTCATTACGCTAATCAGTAAATATGACATGGAGTACCTTCATGAGCTCAGACGACTAAAGAAAGTCGTCCGTACTGCACGCCAGCATTTCATGAGAACAAGGTAAATATTTATTAAGTAATCACTGGCTTACCATTCGGCAGCGTCAGGGACTTATAGATGATATAATAACTGAACTTATGGGATCAGATGATTCAGTCATAATCTTTGGAAGTCGACTCAAAGGAGCCAGAACTGCTATTGGATTGACCCAGAATGAGGTTGCCAAGAAGGCCGGTATTAGCACAAATCACTATGCCAGGCTTGAGCGTGGTGAGATTAAACCTAAGTTCGAGATGATCGAGAAACTGGCCAAGGCTCTCAAAGTTCGTTCAGCTGACGTGCTCCCTTTTTAGTACCTTCTGCCACACCTTAAATACATGTGGATAACCCCTTGAACTATTCATGCGTAAATAGTAAACTATACTTGTATGAATAGTTAGTTTGTCTATAACAGAGATGAGCGACGGGTGCAACTATGACACAACCAAAGGGTAAAAAAGCTTGCGAAGAAGAAGACTTAGCGATTCAGGACACCTTAACAATGGGTGTACAAGAACGCCTAGAGCTGCTTGCCAACCTTATAATCGATAAGATCGTCGAAGATCAGCAAAACGGTGAACCTCTCCTTAAAAAGATCATGAGGCTTCAAAATGGCTAATAAAGTTCTTTTGAAAAACGCCGTCGGTGCCATCCGTGTCTCAACACTGAAGCAAGGCATTGATGGCGACTCACCGGACGACCAAAAGGATCAGATAGAAAAATTTGCAGATATACGGGGCATAAAAATCACCAAGTATTTTATATTTTTAGAGTCAGCATCTAAAGAGCTACAACCCATGCAGGAAGCCATTAACTACTGTAAAGACCCAAAAAACAATATCCAGCATTTTATTATCAAGTCCATAGACCGCTTTACTCGTGGCGGCTCTGATTTCTACGGCCCCTTAAAGAGACAGCTGGACGATTGCAACGTGGCATTAGTAGATATTTATGGCGTTATCAGCAACCAAAAGATCAATACGCTAGAACATCTAGGCGTGAAATATAAGTGGAGTGAGTATTCACCGTCAAGAAAATCAGAGTTACTTGAGGCAGAGCGAGCTAACGATGAAATTCGTGACATCCAGACCCGTATGATTGGTGCACAGATACGCTATGCCCGTATGGGATATTGGGTACGGAGACCGCTGTATGGCTTTGAAAACGTCCACATCGAAACGCGTGACGGCAAGCGCTGTGTCCTTAAGCCGAACGATAAGGAAGCACCATTTGTCATAAAGCTATTTGAGTTGCGTGCCCGTAATAATCTGGATGACATGGAGATTGTCGATAAACTCAACATGCTTGGTTACAGGAGTCGTGAGCATGAAGTGCGTGACAAAAACGACCGGACCAAGGTAGTAGACATTACAGGCGGTGAAATCTTAAATCTAAAACAGATGTGGCGAATGGTTGAAAATCCAGTCTATGCCGGTATAAATCCGGAAAGGTGGACACAAGATCAGCCTGTGAAGTGTATGTTTGACGGACTGGTCTCCATAGAGCAGTTTAATGCAGCAAACAGAGGCAAGCTTATTATCACCGAAGACGATGAAGGCGTTCATATCCACAAGCGCAGACCGCCCGAGCATCTGCTCAATAAAGGGGTCAAAAACCCAGAGTTTCCTTATAAAAGAGTAGTAATGTGTCCAGAGTGCGAAAAGCCGCTCTATGGCAGTGCCTCACGCGGCAGGCATGGCAAATACTTTCCTGCCTATCACTGCGATCATCGAGGCCACTATTTCAGGGTTATTAAGAGTGAGTTTGATCAGACGATTGAAGCGTTCGTTAAGTGCATCAAAGTCTCTCCTGAGTACATAGACGAGCTCATGAGCTTTGCTAAAGAAGCTTTTGTTGATCAACAGCTGGAAGTCCATAAGGACGCTGTAACGATTGATCTTCAAATAGCTCGGCTGCGTAGCCAAATTCGCCTGGCCGTGGATAAGATCAAGTTTCTAAGCTCAGAAGCAGCCATTAAATACATGGAAGAAGATATTGCCAAGCTGGAAGCAGAGATAGACGATCTGAAAGTTCAAAGACAGGAGACTTTGCCACAAGAGCCTGTTGACATAGACAAATTGAGCGCCTACGTCAAGCACTATCTGGAACACTTGGAAGAACTACTGTTACATTATGATAATCCAGTGCTACAAGCCAAGTTTTTCGGTGTTATCTTCAATATTGTACCGACGTATCAGACTATCGTATCGGGAACCCCAGTTATTACAAAAATAACAGGGGTCAATAAAATATTTATACCTAAAGAACGTTGTAAAAACCTATTGGCTGGGGCGGAGGGATTCGAACCCCCGAATGCCAGTACCAAAAACTGGTGCCTTACCACTTGGCCACGCCCCAATGCAACAGATTGATTTTAGCCTAGTTAGTGTCTGTACACAACTGGGCTCTTGCCCCCCTTAAGAAATATCAGCAATAGCTATCTGGCGGTGTAGATTATGTTAGGCCCGTTCTAGTTTATGAGACGTATCTACTGCTACTGTCGTTGCTAAACAGGGTTTGATGGTCACGTGAGGATTTCATGAAGGGATCAACATAGGTAGTATGCTGCTGATCTTCTAAAACTTCTGCGCAGTCGTGAGCAAGCTTAATCAGGCTTTTATCGGCATTCTTGAGGTCTTCACTGAGGTCGTCAGTTGGATAACGAAACTCGGAATATGCTGAACCGTCTGCTGAGGTTGTAGTCTTAAAGAATGTTCCATTGAGTAGCACAAATTTTTTCATGAGCCCAAGCTCGACAAGATTGTCGTACATTTTCTCACGAAAGCTCTCGTCAACAGGACGCTGAATTCCAATAACGCTATCATTGGCATCGGTGGCGACTTGAATGGTAAATTCGGGGCTGTTCATTAAATTCCTTACTTTATTTATATAGTATTGCAGAAAATTATAAATTTGTCAACGTATAGTTTGTTAGACAGATTGGCAATATCTTGCTAAAATAAGCAAAATTGTTAAGTCCTAAATTACAATGCCTCACGATGCACCAAAAGACATAGCTGACTATATTGCTCCCTTAAATATCAACGGGATGGATGGACGGATGCTTCGCTTGCCACCACCTAAAAATAAGTCTGCTGAGTTGCTCTTTGTGTATGGCCACCATTCTAGTCTGGAGCGGTGGTGGGGGCTTATGCAGGTTTTAAATCGGTACGGGGCTGTTACGATGCCGGACTTGCCCGGCTTTGGCGGCATGGATAGCTTTTATAAGATTGGCAAAAAACCAAGCATTGATAACCTGGCAGATTATTTAGCGGCCTTTATTAAATTACGCTACCGCCGTAAGAAGGTTGCTATAGCCGGTATGAGCTTCGGATTCGTTATTGTAACCCGTATGCTGCAGCGCTATCCGGAGCTTGAAAAGAAAGTTACATTGCTGGTGAGTATTGTGGGGTTTGCGCATAAAGACGACTTTACCTTTAGCAAACCGCGTTACAATTTCTACTTATATGGCACACATCTTTTGTCTTTGCGCCTGCCGGCAAAAATATTTCGCTATACTGCCGTGAATACCCTCGTCCTCCGTACGTTTTATGGTCATACCCACAATGCTAAGAACAAGTTTGCTGAAGCCACGACTAAAGAAGACTATAAGCGGCTTATGGATATGGAAGTAAGTCTGTGGCACGATAACGACATTCGAACCTGGGCCTACACCACTACGCAATTCCTGACGTTTGATAACTGCAAAGTTAAGGTTAATTTGCCGGTGTGGCACGTTTCAGCTGAGGCCGACCGTTACTTCGATAATCACGTGGTAGAACAGCACATGCGCATTATCTTTTCCGACTTTCATGTAGCGCCTATTAATGTAAAGAATCATGCCCCAAGTGTTATTGCCGATGAAAAAGCAGCAGCAGCCCTCGTGCCGTCAAATCTGCGCCGTGCGCTCCGGACACTACAGTAATGATATACTTGTTATAAGATGAAAATAGGCTTAGTCTGCCCGTATAG
>DATKHF010000008.1:0-5534 GCA_035510355.1 Saccharimonadales bacterium (SeqCode)
GCTAACTTCAACAATATTTATTTGCAAAGTGTAGCTAAGATGCTTTTACTTAATGCAGACCCCCCTATAGAACAACGAGGACAGTATCTAGCTCCTGTACGTTTGCAACGTGCTGCTAAGTGGGAAACCTTAGACCCTCAAGCTAAAGTTACTATTCAGGAATTGTCTAACTCTACGTTAGAGCAATTTGAGAGCGTTTTGAGCTATACCGAGAGTCAAGTAGATAGCATTATGGGTATATCACCCAACGCGGCTACAGGAGCCAGTGCAGCGTATGTCAATACTGTACAGGCTCAAGCTCAGCAGTCTATGCAAGATAACCAGACTACTCAGTTCACTAATGCTATTGAGAATTATCTTAGACAATATGTGCTTACGGCGCTTGATTTATATATCAGCGAGCAGTCGGGTGAGGGTACGATTATTATTGATGATCAGGCTAAGGATATTATCAATGGCCTGCAACCTATAGACCCTGCTACAGGAGTAAATACTCCAATTGTTGGGCCGAATAACGAGTATAACCTTAACTGGGATGACTTCTATGACGCCATTCAGACCTGGACGGTAGATATTGACTTATCTATGGGTCAAAAAGCGGCAAATCAGCAAGATGTGCAGACACTGCAAGATGAATTAGTTACATTACGTCAAAACTCTAATCCTAATGATCCAGTAGCTCAGGCTAATGCCAATAAGCTTGAGCAAGTTCTAATAGAAAAGACCGCCCCAGAGATTAGCAATATGCCTGATCCACCAAACTTCGCACAACCCGCACCAGGCGGAACATCTATACCCCACGCCCCAGTACCCCAGCCATAGTTGACACTGATTATGGTTAGTGCTACTCTCTTTGTGAGGACAATATAATTTTATGGATAGCGAAAGTTTAGACTACGTATCTTCAGTGGACCCGTATCAGGCTGAACAAAATAAGCCATCTGTTGATGCGGCAGACGAAAAGACGCTTGTGGGACTTATGCGTATGGTGGATAAGGAAGTTAAGTTATTTCATACTATATCTGGTGTTAAAAGGTTTTCTAAGGAATTATCATTGGAACAGCGTTTTGAGTTGTGTGATCAGTATGTAACGTTTTTAACTAGTTTTAAGCAGAAGATAATTACCGCCATAGATGGTATAAAAGAGGCTGGGAAATAATGGACGACAATAAGCCAGTAGAACCAGAGGAATTTGACTCAAATTCACTAGCTAATGCTTTGCTGGGTAAAGAGGAGAACAATAAATCTGATGAAAATAAAGGTGAGGAGTCGGCCAAGTCGGATCCTGAAGCTAAAAAGACAACTGAGGAAGATAGCAAACTTGAGGATAAGCCTGAAGATAAGTCAGAAGACACCGACAAGCCCGAAGACGGTAAGTCAAAAGAAGGTGAAGACGACAAAGACTCAGCCGACCCAGCTAAACCCGAAGATAAGCCAGCCGATGATAAGGTCGAAAGTAAACCTGCCGAAGAGGATTTCAAGCCTTTAAGTCGTGAGGATATTCGTGCAGCTATGCGTGAGGAAGCCGAAGAGAGAGAAAGAGCTACCAGTGAGCGTACAACCTTTGCTGGTAAAGTCCGTGAAGACCTAAAAGAAGCCTTAAAACTCGATAGCACTCAAACCACTATATCCTTAGAAGACGGTACGCCTGTAACTAGCGTTACTCAGCTGACTCAAGTCATTAATCCTGAGACTGATGAGCCATATACTCGTGAGGAAGCTTCAACTTTATTATTAGACGCTCAACGAATTGTTCAAGAGAATCTAGCATCTTATGAAAAGCGTGTCGACGAGCTGACTGACTTAAATGTGGACTTCAAGGAACAGTCTGATGAGGTAGATAGGCTTTATGGAGACATACTTAAAGCCTTCCCAGAAGAGGCTAAGGGATGGTTAGAGGCCTATAAAAAGACATTCACCATTAGCGAAGACGGCTCATATGTAGAAAACGTACCTATTTCGCCCTTAGAGTTCTATGGCCCAATTTTGAAGCCTTATAGGAATGCTACCGATCAGATTAATCAACAGCAAGTTGATGCTAAAGTAGCTGAGGAAAAGGCTAAGAAACAGGCTGAGGTTAAGGCCGAGCAAGAGGATAGAGGTGATTTGGGCGGTAACGCTGGAAGTGCCCAGGGTAAGTCCAATCCACTTGCGGACGCATTAGATAATTATTTGAAGAATTAAGGAGCTTAAGACAATGGACCTACAATCAGTAAAATTCGTAAACATATTTCGTAAAGACAAAAAGGGTAAAAATGAGGTAGCAATAATACCCATAGAGCGTCCTCAAAAGATTAGAGCTTATATTGATATGGGTGATTTGCAGCCTAAAAATGCCGCCAATAATGATCATGGCTGGCGTGTAGCCCCTGAAATAGCAGCTAAGATTAGGGAAACACTAGATGACCCTGAGCGCTTAGAGCAAATTGCCAAGGATACTACCACCCCTCTAGACCTAATTAACGCTTTTCACGTTCTGATGTACGAAATTGGTCGTAACCGCAAACTAGCTCTTAGAGCTGCTCAGAACTCTTTAGATAAAGAGCAAGCAACAGCTGATTATGAGCGTGATGTGGCTAATGCTAGAAGTCCTCAACCAGATGATGATGAGGATGACGAGACTATACCTGAGCCTAGTACGGGCAAGAATTACACGCCTAAAGAGAAGTAGATGTGGAAATTCCAGCTCACTTTGTTCCGCGCGGGTACCAGCAGGAGTTCTTAAAAAACGCTCCTAGAGCCAGGACTATTGTCCTTAAATGGCCTCGTCGAGCTGGTAAGGGGCTTAGTGCTTTCGCTTATGCCATTACTCGTATGGTGAATGAACCTATGGGGGTAATTATGGTTTATCCAACCAAAGAGCAAGGTTTTAGATCATTTTGGAACAACGTAGAGAATGATGGTTTTAGGACAATCGAGCACGTTCCCAAAGAACTTATTCAAACCCTGTATTCTACGTCCGACAATATGAGCATGTTGCTTAGGAATGGCTCGACGCTTACGCTAGTTGGGTCAAATAATAATCCTGAGTCGCTGCGTGGTGCTAACACTAAACTGTATATACTTAGTGAATTTGTAGATATGCGTGTAGGAGTTTTGGGAGTTATTCGGCCAATCACAGCGGTAAATGATGGTCAGATTATTATTGAAAGTACGGTTAAGCAGGACGGTATATCAGGCGGTACATTTCTTAAGCTTTATTCGGCAGCCGAAAAAGACCCCACTCAGTATGCTCAGACCGTTAATGCTCTGGAGTACATGACCCAGGAAAAACTTGACCAAGTTAGAGATGATTACATCATAGAGAATGGTAACGACTTTTTGTTTAGGCAAGAGTTCTTATTAGACGAGGGGCAGGCACTTGCTACTAGTTACTATGGCAATGCTGTCACTAGGGCTAGAGAGCAGAAGCGTATTGGCAATTTTCCATATAAGCCATCACTGCCCGTATATACATCTTGGGACTTAGGTTCTGGTGCTGGTACCATATCCATGCTATTTTGGCAATATGAGAAGAAAAAGCTCAATATTATAGACGCCTTTGAGACACATGATAACGGTGATACTGCTATTATTGAGTGGCTTAAGTCTAAGTCTTATAATTATGGCTGGCACTTTTTCCCGCATGACGGCGCTAAGCGAGATGATGCGGATGCTATAGCTCGTATTCAGAAATGGCGTAACGCTGGAGTTCTTAATATTAGTTTACTCCGTAAAGAGGGTAAGGAAGATGGTATCAGGCGTGCTATCGCGCTGTTGTGCGAGCCCACCACCACCATTCATAAACCGACAACCACTGAGTTTGTGCGTAAGTTATCTATTTATAAGCGTAAGTTTAATCAGTTTACGGGTGATTATGAAGGACCAGAGCACAAGAGTGAATCTCACTGGGCAGACGCCTTTAGGTACTGTAATGCAGCTATTGAGCAAGGCTTTAGAAAAGACGGTACACCGTATATGACAATACCGACTAAGAAAAAGGAGCCTGAGATGGTGGTTCAAGAGACCTGGGAGTCTCCCTCCTGGGATTTCTAGAAAAAAGTTTTGATTGTCAAATCATATTTGGTATATTATATACGTAAGCCTAATGGCTACGTTTAAAATTAACATTTGAGGTAAAATTTCTATGAATCCTAACCAATATGGTATTAAGACCGCCAACCTGCTTGAGACACCGCTAAAACAACTTAGTGTTGTTACTCAGCATCTTGGAGATAACGGTTACACATGGACAGGCGTTTACACCGTCCGTTCCCTATATTTCAACGATGGCGTGCTTGTAAGCACCAATAACAGTAGCGCGACTGCTACTTGGGGTGTTCCAGGCATTACAAATACGCTTAATAACGACTACACGATTGACTACGATGAAGGTATGATTACCCGTATTCCACGTCAAGCGCAGCAAGACGTTCCTATTGATAGCCTTGGCGCTCAGTGGGCTGCTCAGCAATTAGCTGATGTGTTTATTCCTGCTCACGATGAATACTCTTTGAGTAAAATCGAGGCAGCTGTTCCTTATGCTAACAAAGTCGAGATAACTACTACTGGTGGCATCTGGCCTAACCCTAACTTACCTACTAGTGGTCTTAACCTTGCTTTCCAGCAAGCCGTTAATCTCGCACGTGTCGCTGGTAATCCGAACCAAAACAGTATGGTTGCTTGGTGTTCCTATGACTTCGTAGCAGCCCTGCGTTCTCAGGTGAACTACACTGGTTCGAACCTTGGTTTCGCTAATGCTCAGAGTGCTATGCTCGGTAAGTACAATGGTGTAACAACTGTTGAAACTCCTGACATCTACTTCTTGGCTGGTACGTATGTGATAATCGCTGATAAGCGAGCTGTCATTAATGTGACTCCAAAAGTCTCACCTGAGGACTTCCGTATTCTTACGCAAGTTCCACAGTTTGATGGTATCGAAGTCCAAATTCGAGATCGTGGTGCAACCATTCCTATGCTTAGGCGTGTAAATAACCTTAGCCTTATCTACGCAAGTAGTTCTTAAGCTTAGCTAGATAAACTATCAATAGCCCTCGTTGCGAGTGGGGGCTATTTTTAGTTGTCTTATATAGCCATAAGGGCTAAACTGTAATTATGACAAGTTATGCCGATTTAGAAGCCAGTGATGGCAACGGTGAGCCGATCAGAGCTGCCGTACAGGCACCACGTTCTATCGGTTCGGATACCCTGACCGTCAACCTTACTACCAACTGGCCTACTGGTACATTTATTGCAACCACAGGGACCCTACAGTCTAATGGCACGCTTAATCCTGCTACCGTTCAAGTGTTTTATGGTACATGTTCAGGTGCAACTATAACTATTACTAACTTTGCCTCAGGCTATTCCGACTTAGGTAACTCTATAGGCGATGTGGTGGTTATTAAGCCGACTACCGAGTGGGCTAATTTAGCCAGTCAGGGTGTGCAGAGCACCACTCAGTTCCCAGCCCAATTTGCTAACTTCGTAGAGCCAGCTGGGGGTGTGTGGTCAACAAGCTCTGGACTAGTAGGTGCTATGACAGCAGGTAATGT
>DATKHF010000009.1:0-2045 GCA_035510355.1 Saccharimonadales bacterium (SeqCode)
TGCTGTTCTTTTCCAGTGCGGCTACCCGAGATTGAAGTGAAGTCAGCTGTTCGCGCATGATGAGAACTAGGTCAACGAGTTGACCTTTTGGTAAGGCTAGGAGTTCCTGGCGGTCTGCAATGAGCTGCTTGGTAGCCTCAACGTTTATTTTTGACATTTACCGCTTATGCTAGCGCGGTTAGAGACAGGATGCAAGAGGAAAGGCTAGGGCTGAGTAGTAACAAATAGTCTACTATTGAGCCATGCATAGTCGTTTGTTGTCGACCTTAGGATATTGCAGCTTCTGTCTTGCTGGTTTCGGGCTTATATATTTGTTAGGGCCACTATTATTCCCTGTCAGGCATATTTATATTAAGCCAGCCCTCATAGTATTACTTATCTTATTATACTTAGGCTTTATGTTCTTCGTAGGTATGAGGGGATTAGTTAAGAGACGGCGATTGTCTGATGAAAAACCCTTCGTGATCGTATTGGCGAGTATGTTCTTATGCGGAACCATAGCTTGCTATTTTGTTGTATTATTCATTAGCATATTGATATAGCTATAAATACATGAAGCGAGTTTTTACTCGGTTAGTTAGAAATAGTCTGTCCATGCGTCGTGTCTGCCAGTATCAAGGCCCTGACTTCTCGGACTATGGTGTACCGTAAGCTTAAGCACAATAAGGTTAGCCGGGCTGTTGCCATTTGACTAGTTCCGCTTTAATAATGTCGTACCATTACTTTTCGTATCAGTTACTTAGCGTCTAGGATATTGCAGTGTATCTAACACGGTATATGCCGAAAGCATAGTATTATCGTAATGGTGAGCGTACAGAATTGAAGGGGAATGAATTTAAGACTCAAGTATGGCTAGTGCTGACATTCGAAAGATTATCCATGTCGATATGGATGCGTTCTACGCATCTGTTGAGCAACGCGACAATTTCAAATTGAAGGATATGCCTATCGCTGTTGGCTATGATGGTAAGCGAGGTGTTATCGCAACGGCTAGTTACGAGGCACGGCATTATGGTGTACGTTCCGCGCTGCCGACTAGTACAGCAAAGCGGTTATGCCCCCAGCTCATTGTTATCGCTCCTAGATTCGACACATATAGAGCGGTGTCAAAACAGGTTAAGGCAATTTTTTCCGATTATACAGACCTTATCGAACCAGTAGCGCTCGATGAAGCTTATCTAGATGTAACTAAAAATAAACAAGGCATACCGACTGCCTGGAAGACGGCGCTAGCCATTCGTGGCAGAATATTCAAAGAGACCGGGTTAACAGCTTCTGCAGGTGTCTCATACAACAAATTTCTTGCCAAAACTGCTTCTGACATCAAGAAACCAAATGGGCAATATCTGATTACTCCAGAAATGGGCAATATATTCATACGTAAACTGCCGATAGCAAAATTTCATGGCATAGGACCGGTCACTGCGGAGAAGATGCACAAATTGGGCATACATACAGGTGCGGATCTGGAAACATGGTCTTCGGGAGCATTGCAGGAACGTTTTGGTAAGCTGGGTATTTGGTATTATCATATCGCTCACGGCGATGACAATCGTCCAGTTGAGCCGAATCGTGAGAGAAAATCAGTCAGTGCCGAAACGACATTCATAGAAGATGTTTTTGATAAAGACCAAGTCGAAGAAAGTATTAAATCTTTAGCAAATGAGATTTGGTTATGGGCTGACAAAACAGAAATGCATGGTCGTACCGTAACTATAAAGATTAAATGGTCCGACTTTGGGCAATCAACCCGCAGCAGAACTTCAAAACTACAAATAACAGATAGTAGCGAATTTCTGGAAATTGCTATAGATTTAGTAAACTTAATATTTCCGGTACGCAAAGGGATTCGATTAATCGGTGTCGGCATGTCAAACTTTGACCCTATTGTGTCTACCACCCCGACTCAGGTTGCTTTGGACGTTTGAAGTAGGGTTAATCTATGAAGCATTTTCGTGTTGACTATGATTAAGAAGTAAATATTTTAAATTCGGCCTATGCTGCCGTACTAAGAGCTAATCCACATCTCCCCGTTAGCACAGCGT
>DATKHF010000010.1:0-49847 GCA_035510355.1 Saccharimonadales bacterium (SeqCode)
TATATACACAGTATTGGTCTGCATCGCTATGATTCCCAGAGCAGTTCCCAGTGCAAATGCCCCAACATCTCCCATAAAAAACCGAGCTGGGAAAATGTTAAACCATGTGTAGCTCAGAAGCGCACCAACCACAGTCAAACAAAAGCCAGCAAGCGCATATTTGCCTTCAATCATAGATATAACAGAATAAGTTGTAAAGGAAGTAATAAGCAACCCTCCAGCTAGGCCATCAAGTCCATCGGTAATGTTAACTGCATTAGCTGTCGCGATTACGACAAACCAAAACAATAAAATAATTACCCAGCCAAGGTAGAGACTATGAAAAACCGGTAATTGTATAGAGATAACATCAAGCTTTGCGTAAAACCACCAACCACCAATTAACGCAACCGCACTGTACAGTAAAAATTTGAGCTTAGCCCGCATACCGGCAACGCCACCATTGCTGTGAATATTTAGAATGTCGTCAATCAGACCAATCGCACCAGCGGCCAACATACCAGCTAAAGGTAACCAGGTTTGACCTCTTCGCAAATTGGCGATTAATGTTACTAGAGCAATTGATATTACAAAAATCAACCCTGCCATAGTTGGTATATGGCGCTTGTGTTTGGCAGCATGTAGCTTGTTGTAGACGGCCGAGCTTGCTCCGCCCATAGCTGTAGTACGCGGCTTTTTCCACCACTGACCGCGGTAAGCCAAAGTTGTGTAAATAGGAGTTATTAACATACTTAAAAGGAAGCTAATAAACGCCAACAACACTACTCGTAATAATGTGTTAGTTTGAATGGCGATGTATAGAGTTGTATGCATAGTTGTTTGTTCGGCTTTGACTACTTAACAGTATATCATCTAGCTCTTTGGTGTAACATATCCTTCATTAATTAGCATATGGGCCAAATCGGCGAATACCGGCTGACCGCCAAGAGCCCCTGCGTAACCAGGTACGTTTGGCTTAATGTTAAATACAATTATGACATATTGCGGCTTATCCCCACCAACAAACCCCATATACGTACCATTAAAAATATTAGAATAATAACCTCCTCCAGGCTGTGCAACTTGAGCGGTCCCTGTTTTACCTCCAACTAGATAGTTTGGAGAAAAATTCATAAAACTATAGCCTTCATGAAGGTATGTAGTTACTACATTTTGCATCAAAGGTATTAACTCTTGGCCAACCTTTGGTTTAACAACATTATTTTCAAGAACTTTCGGCTTATTGGTTGTTGAAGTTCCATTTGACGAGATAGTTTGATCTACCAAAGTTGGCTGATAATATGTGCCTCCATTAAGAATACTGCTTAGAGCTGCACCCATTTGTAATGCAGTAACCTGCACGCCCTGACCAAAGGCTGTATTGGCATATGTTAATGCAAGACTTGGGTCGTTTGGATCCGCTGGCGGTACATAGCCGGCTGACTCATAGCCCTGCTCAATACCTGTCGTCTGACCAAGTCGAAAGTGATTTACCATATAGTCGTGCCAGGCATTAATGCCTTTCTGATTAATTTGTGTTCCACCCGGATCGCTCATCTGCATTAACATCCAGGTCGCACCAGTGTTTAACGATAAGGCTAGTATACTCGCGATGTTTTGTTGACGTGGCCCACCATCCTGTTCAATGTCGGTAATATTAAATCCGTCAATAACCCAATGAGCCGGGTCGTAAAAAGATTCATTCGGCTGAATAACTCCTTGGTCAAGAGCTGCCGACGTAGTAAGCAACTTCATTGACGAACCAGGCTCGATAGCGTTATCAACTGCCGCATTCTGGAAAAGTACGGGGTTACTCTCATTCTCATAATTTGATTCGCTGTAGGAAGGATAATTAGCCATAGCCTTTATTTGGCCAGTATTCGGATCCATAATTATAGCGCTTAACCCTTGGGACTTAGTCGCTTGGTACTCTTGTTTCAGGATCTGCTCCATTTGGGCTTGCATGCCCATATTAAGCGTTAAAACAACGTTACTGCCGTTTGTAGGTTGAATGTCAATATTTTTACTATCGGCAGCCAAGGGTACACCATTGGCATCAGTTATCGCTTTGAGTTTGCCAGGCTTACCAGCTAATTCATTGTTAAGCGCTTGCTCAATACCATACTCACCTTGTCCGGAATTATTAACAAAACCTAAAACCTGAGACGCCAAACTACCAGCTGGATAGGTTCGGTAATCCAGACCCTGCGTCCCAACTCCAGGTAACTTATATGATAGAATTTTGCTCGACTGCGCCGGAGTAAGCTTATGGGCCAATATGACATACTGAGTATTTTTTGTGTTCATAAGCCCATTATACGTAGCAGCCGAGCCGCCCATGACACTTGCGATATCATTAGCTGATTTATTCTTGTTTTTTATAAGAAGTGGGTCGGCATACAATGTGTATAATTTTTGATCCAAAACTATTGGAACGACCGAATTACCTTCCTGGGCTTCAATAAGCCCGCGGTTGGCCGGGATTATATACTCCTTAAGTTGATCACTTAGCGCTTCTGCGTGATAATAACCATAACGGATAACCTGTATATAGAATAATCGAATAGTGAATATAGCAATTATTAACAATAAAACCACATACCATGCCTGGATACGTTGCATGGCCTTAAGAGTAGATGAATATCTGTTTTTGTCCATCTAGTATAGTATAACTAATTCTGGACGCTAGCGCTGGGAGTCACAGCTACCATCGATTTAGCCACTGTACTGCTTTCCACGCGGGTCGCAGATTGTAGTTGTGCTGATGTCACTTGCAGGTTATCGTTTTGTTGCTGCAAAGACGATTGCTGCTGCTGTAAGTTGTTGATCTTGTAGCCATAGGCGTTGGTTTTTGTTACTTGAGTTAAGTATAGCAAACCTAGTAAGCAAGCCAATACCACTAGAGTGATCGTGTTACTAACTGGCCCAAGCCGGCGACGTTCCTGTCTAAAACTGACAGCGTTCTGATTCCTGCGCCCAAACGTCTGTCGACGTCCGAGAGCTAAAGTATTTGAGTATGTCATATAATTTTTATTTTTTGTTTAAGTTTATATTTTTTGGTGAGCGGTGCCGCTAAGCTTTAGGCCTATTGGCACCGTTGACCACCTTTTCTACAAGGTCTTTGTCATTGTTTATACAACTTTGACACGAACTTTGTAGGTTCGGGAGCTGCTTTTAACCTGAATCGGCATGAGCATTTCCCTTTCTTTTGTTATTTATTTTCACGGCGGCTCGTAGTTTGGCACTACGGGCTCGCGGATTGGAAACTATTTCTTGTGGGTCACCACTAAGTGGACGCTTAGTAATCAGCTGCAGTACAGCATCATATTGGTTTCCGCTGCGTTCTTGGAGGAATCGTTTAACTATACGATCTTCCAGACTATGGAAACTGATGATTGCTATACGGCCATCTGGAGCAAGCAGTTGTAGCCATATCGGCAAACTGGCTTCAAGAAGTTCAAGTTCATCGTTTACGCTGATCCGTAAAGCCTGAAATGTTCTCGTTGCCGGATGGAGCTTATGATAACCTGGCCATGCTCTGGCGACAATGGCAGCAAGTTCATTCGTGGTTTTAATTGGACGATTACGAACAATGAGATCTGCTATCTTATTGGCCTTTGGATCCTCACCATAAAGCCTAATCAATTCTGCAAGTTTTACCTGACTATACGTATTGACGATAGTTTCAGCACTTAAGACTTGCTCTTGATTCATGCGCATATCAAGTGGCCCATCTGCCCGAAAGCTAAACCCACGACTCGCTATATTAAGGTGCGGTGATGATACTCCCAAATCTGCTAGAATCAAATCGAATTGCTTACCGTGAGTTATGAGATTCTGGCTAGCGCTATAAAAATCATCATGGACAATTTCTATGTCGCTGCGGCCAAACTTCTCTCTCAGTGCACTCACAGCCTCCTTGTCACGATCGACTAAGACAGTCTGGCGTGGCGAGTTAGTATGCTGCACTATTGCTTCGGCGTGACCACCATAGCCTGCTGTCAAATCAAGGTATGATTCTCCAGCCCGAGGCTGAAGTACCGCCAAGACCTGCGACAACAAGACTGGTGTATGCAATCCTGCATGTTCTTCTTTTTGATGTATCATCTTTGTTTTTGTTTTGGTGATTTTTTGTTTTTTTTGCAAGGTCACCTAATCAGCAGTCAACTTTTTTGTTTTTTGTATAGTTTTTGTTTTTGTAGTGGTTTTAGCCTGTATGTATAGAAGTTTTGAGTTAAGATTTGAAAAATCTTAAAATTTCTACGCTGGCTAAGACCAAAGTTTTGAGAGACTTATGTGTGAGGTGGAGTTTTGGGAGGTGTTTTTGGGTAAAGAACGAAGGTTTTTATAGAGTGGTTACCTTAGATCCACTCGTTGACTGCCGATTAGCTAACCTCGAGTCGTTTATTGGTTGCTAATCACTAAATTGTTAATGAACTGCGCTTCAAGCCTCAAGCTCGACCGCTGTAATACGCCAGTATTGGCCAACACCGACAGCCACGACTTCGCGGTCAATACCCGCATAGTCGAGCAAGTGTTGCTCCAAGGTGATACGTCCCTGCTTACCATCTAGCGACATTTCAATCTTACCCATTCTAAACTGGACGTTTAGATCGGCAATGCGTTCATCGAGAATGTCACCTGCAAGACGTGGCTCAACCAAGTTATCCCATACATCTTTAGGGTAAAGATGTAGGTACTTGCCGAACCCACGAGTGATAACTGCTCCACTGGCGAATTTATCTCGAAGTTCGGTCGGTATGGTTAGCCGCCGTTTATCGTCGAGTTTTCGTTGGAAGTAGTCCACCTGTGTCATAGGATATATTTAAATTACTAGTGGATTTTTGTTTTTACTCTAGGCAGTCTGTTTTGGGCTACCTACTTTTACCCACTACCAAGACTATACTACCCACAACCACCCACACACAAGCGGAATGTACATAAAAACCGCTGTTCTTTCATTACTTATCCACAGTTTTACCGAAGATATCCACTTATACACAACATGTAGCGTCTCCTATTCTCGCATGACGCTAATTGTTATCTTATGATTTCTTTTGATCAGGAGTAAATTGAACGTTCGTAGTTTTTGAGTGAACGGAATGATCGCCAACAGAAGCAGGTTGATCTAGAGTTACAACTTCGCCATCAAAAACATCGTCTTGGGGTTGATGGGGGTATTGTTCAGCTTCAGCACCTTCGAGCTGCCGTACAATAGGTCGTTCGTCTTCGCTTTGATGTCCTTCAGCTTTTAAAATCGTTCCAGCAGCGTCCCAGTTATTTGATTCTGGCCCAAACGTAACCTTTACCGGTACTGATCGGTTTGGTGTAGCCATAGCTTGATTAATACCGATCCCCGTAACAGCAGCAACCCCTGCAACTATCGGAAGAGTTCGGCGAAATGCTCGTTGGCGTCGTGTAAAATTTTCGTTTTTCATAATGCTTATACTTTAGCAAAAGTTATGCCGAATGTCAAGCTTATGGTTAAGAATTATTATTTACTAGTCTTTGAATCTTCTCAGCTACAGCATTTGCGTCATGACGAATGAGACTTCGTCGATGGGACAATGTGTCACCAGCCCCCAATTTAACAATTTGTTGATCAATCAGTGGCAACCCAATCGCTTGATAGTGCTGGCTTTTGAGTAGTTGTTTGTCGTAGCCAACCAGAAATTCTCCCTCGTGAACATATTTAGCGAGTAATTTATCTGCCGGTCGAGCAGTGTTATACAGCACGTAGTCAATTATTGGATTACCAGCAAATCGTTCAATTTCACTCACATAGCCCGATACTTCGAAATCATCAGTCTGCTGTGGTTTAGTGACCAAATTACAGATATAGACAACCGTGGCTTTGGCTTGGCGTAACGCACGACCAACACCCCCAACCAATAGAGCCGGAGCTAGTGAACCGTACAGATTACCCGGAGCAATTACGACCACATCAGCCTGTAATATGGCTTTTTTAGCCTCCGGATTAATGGTTGCAATTGGGTCTAGAGACAACTCAGGTTGTTTTTCGGTACGTAAATCCATATGAGCAATAGAAATCTCACCAGTAACTGACCGGCCTTCCTTCATCCGTAGTGAAAGATGAGTATTTGTAGTCGTAATCGGCAACACTTGACCGTGTATTCGCAACACCTTACTAGCTGTTTTAACAGCCTCGCCAAAATCCCCTGTGGTTTTTTCAAGAGCACTTAATAAAATATTGCCAAGTGTGTGCCCTTTCAGCCCACCTTCCTTAAATCGGTAATCGAACAAGGCGCGCAGTTCAGGCGAATCACTTAGGGCCACTAAGCACTGGCGCACATCACCAGGCGGCAAAACACCAAGTTCATCACGTAATACACCACTAGAACCACCATTATCAGCCATGTTCACTAGTGCAGTAAGATCACTAAAGTAATTCTTAAAGGACTGGAGAAGCGTAAAGCTGCCAGTTCCACCGCCAATTACTACAATCCGAGTGGGAGTAGATAGAGTTGGCATATAATTTATTTCTTCTTTGAGTATCCGTGATAAGCCAGTTCACGACGAAATTTATCGAGCTGAACAATATATTTCTCGTAAGTATTGTATAGCTGCGAATAATGACCACTGGGCGCCAATAAGTGCAGTAACCGCCCTTTACTTTCTAGATATTCAACTAACGAATAGAAATCACCATCACCTGAAACAATGATAGCCTTGTCGTAACTGCTCATCTCTTTCATGGCCCATAGCACAAGATCAGCATCAATATTGCCTTTCACGGGCTTTTTGTCTTCTGGTGGATCATTCTCAGTCACCTCTTGGCGAGGCTTGGTGATATCAAAGGTTGGCTTTAATACCACCATATAACCCGCATCGTGCATCTGATCGTATAAGTCTTCATTTTCTGGCACATAGCCAATAAACATATAGGCCTTGCTAACGCCATACTCATCATTCAAAAACTTCCGAAACTTGCGCCAATCTAATTTCCAACCAAATTTTTGTACACTCACATTTAGATTCTGACTGTCAATAAAGGCATATACTCGTGGTGATCTATTCTGTTGCATAACTTAATCATAGCACGTAGGGATTTTACTACCTCGCTAGACTAGCGATGAAATTAATGGTCGTTGCGATAATCGCCGTACCAAACACGAATGAAAGCAGAGCGTGGCGAATCGCAGTGCGGCGAAATGCTGGGGTTTTAAGATCTGTATCTGATACTTGATAGGTCATGCCAATAGTAAATGCTAGATAAGCAAAATCGCCGAAACCGGGTGATGTACGTGTTGAATTATGAAAATCGGCCCCTCCCTCTTCTCCCTGATAATACATTGCTGCATAACGTAACATGAAGATAGAGTGCACAGTAGCCCAAGATATTACGATACTGAGCAGACCGAAACCAACATCCAATATGGTAGTAGATTCACTGTGTCCAGCACTACGAGTTAGTAAAATTGCTACTGCCACAATACTGATAACACTAGCTATAATCAGTAAAACATCTGTGGTTGAACGATTCATATCGTCACGTTTAGCAATGATTGCAGTATGCTCTTCGCTGTGCCCAGCAAAATCACGCCATAGCATGGCGAGAAATGTAATTGCCCCCAGGTCCCAACCAACCAGCGAAGCATATTTCCAACCCAGCACCATTCCGCCCACTACACCGGCAACTATCGCAACTATGACAGCAACCGCAAACCTTGTTTGTTTCTTTCGAACTCTTTTCATGCTTACACTCTACGTCTATTTTAATCTCGGCTCAAATATTTTAAGCATTAAACACTTTCCAAGTGCCTTCACTTATAACCTCAACCTTACCATCAATAACTTTTATAGCTGTCTGATCGTCTATGGCGTAGACCGGATGTGTCTTTGTGGCTGCATACTTTTCCATGGCTTCAAAGCGATTCATGTCGCAGTGTGGTTCGATCTCAAAATTTACCCATCCAAACCCTTTCAAATCCTTTAAGCCTGGTATATTTCTATCCCCTGGCGGTAAGCTAGCAACCTCAATTGTTGGTGTTGCAATGATACTGCTCGCACTGCCACCAACGTAAACTTTGTCATGTAAATTCTCTGTTAGCCACGTATCAAATCCAATCTTTCGGCACTGATCCAGCAGATGAAACGTATTGCCACCACTTACGCAAATAACATCTACGGCCTGCAATCGTGCCTTCCAATCAACACCCGCTGCAGTTGGGTCTACGATATCAATCCAGTTGTAACCATACCGCCATAAATTCATAAATTGATTTATGAGCCAATCTTTGTTGTAGCCTTCGATATTCGCCGCGGTTGGTACGAATCCAACTTTTGTTTCGCCCGGTGATTTTCCGACCAACTCAACTAGAGCAGCCGCAACAGAGCGTTTCGATATACCCGATGAAGTCAGTAAAAGTTTCATCTAGAATTCTTTTTTTCCCACTCTATGAAACCTGATTTAATCTTAAGATCTTCTATTTTTAGACGAGTTTGGTTGGTTGTATCACGATCACGAATCGTCACAGTATCATCCTCAAGTGTTTGAAAATCTATCGTGACGCATTCTGGAGTACCAATTTCATCTTGTCTGCGGTATCTCTTGCCAACGTTACCGTTGTCGTCCCACATTACGGCACCCTGAAGATACTGAGGCGCCGTACCTGCAGGTGGATTCTTAAGCATTTTGTAAACTTCGCGAGCTTTAGCTACCAACTCTGGCTTGTTTTTCAATAGCGGGAAAACAGCAACTTTTACCGGCGCTAAGTGTCTGGGTAGCTTAAGGTATGAACGTTTTTCGCCATTTACCTCATCTTCTTTATACGCTTCAGATAGTACGGCCATCACGTGGCGATCAACACCAAACGTTGGCTCAATAACATGCGGGATAAACGGCCTACTGCCATCTTTTGGTCGATATTCCAAGTTCTTGCCAGATTTTTCCTGATGGTTTTTGAGGTCAAAATCTGTACGATAAGCCAGTCCACCAATCTCGTCAAAACCTAAGCTCGGAAAGTCATAGTAAAAGTCCATGGTACGTTTACTGTAATGGGCGCGATCTTCGGCCGGAACTTCAACTTCTTTAATCTTAGCCTTACTAAGCCCGAGCTTTTCAAACCAGTGCCACATATCAGCCTGCCATTTTTCGAAGTTTTCCTCCCATTCGTTTTCATTTATAAAGTATTCAAACTCCATAAGTTCAAACTCGCGCGCTCGAAAAACAAAGTCCCGTGGAGCTATCTCGTTACGAAAAGTTCGACCAACTTGAGCAATACCAAATGGTAAATCCGGGTAAAAACTATCTAGAATGTTTTTGTAGTTAATAAACATTCCTTGCGCTGTTTCTGGACGCAAATATGTCACAGAATTCTCATCTTCAAGTGGGCCTGCATGAGTCTTAAACATTAAATTAAATTGTCGTGGCTTGCCAAAGGTCCCTGTCTTGCCGCAGCTTGGACATTTACTAGTGTCAATTTTGTCAGCACGAAACCGGTTATGGCAATTCGAGCACTCCACTAACGGATCTGTAAAAGTATCAGTATGGCCACTGGCTTGCCAGACTTTTGGATTCATCAAAATTGCTGAATCAATCAGGTACATATCATCCCAACTGTCAACAAAAAACTTTAGCCATTCGTTAATAATATTACGTTTCAGTACAGATCCGAGTGGACCATAATCCCACGTACCGGCCAGACCACCGTAGATCTCACTACCCTGGTAAATAAAACCGCGTCGCTTACACAGGCTTACAATATCTTCTAGCTTCACATCACTCATATTAAGCAGATTATAGCCGAATATGGGTTTTTAGCATAGTTTGAACAAGCGGGATTACGTCAATCAATAAGCTGTCTATGCCGCCTACCTGCTGTAAAACTTTTGGTTGATAGGGACCAAAGCCGAGTCGTAATAGCTTAATATGATTGGCCGTAAAGCGACCATTCGGCATTGATACGAATGACATGCTTTCAAAATCAAAGTTATATATATCATCGAGAACTAACTTATTGCCAGCGACATCCGTCTGTATGTTAGGCGTATGACCACCAAGGCGCAGCAATTGCATCGCGAACCATACCTTAATAAGGTTGGTATCAATTGTTGGGTCATCCAAAGCTGAAAAAGTATTTTGTAGCAATTCAAAATACTCGGGTTCAGGCTCATCCTCTGTCACACGGTTTAACTGCTTAATTAGTTCATAAGCCAACATCGTTCGGCCCAAGTCTTTAACTATATTGCCATAGTGTTTTATGAGACGCGTACTAATAAGCGTATTGAGCTCGCCACGGCCACGGATGAGACTAATTTGACTTATACTGAATAGCTCTATGCCACCAGCCAGTTTTGATTTTTCGCGTCGTACGCCCCGGGCAATGGCTCGGAGTTTTCCGTAATCTGGGGTTAGCATCGTTAAAATACGATCGGCCTCACCATAATTAGTCCGACTCAGGACAATGCCCGTTGTTTTTAGCTGGTTCATGTGTCTAGACTTGGCACAGCTACTAAGCACGCTTGAACTGTGCGCAATAATTTAGCCAAGCTAGCTTGAGGTTTATACAGGTAAGCCCTGACTGTCATCTCGCGCCAAAATACTTCATTGCTACTAAATTCAGTTGGTGGCACTAAGCTATTAATTATCACTGGCACACTTTGCCAATCAGGGTACGAGCGCAACTCATACAAAAATTCAATCCCGTTATGAGCGGCCAGTTGAAGCTCCATGATAATTAAATCAGGCCGCTTCTTATCGGCTACATTAATAGCCATTTGGGCTCCACTAACTGTCGAGACTTTATGTTTATCATGAGTCAATGCAGTTTCATAAATTTTAGCAAGCATTGTATCTGGTTCAATGAGTAAAATACGGGCCATAATCTTTACACAAACTGCAACTGCCTACTAGGTTGCAAGATAGTAGCTAGTCCTGCTTGTTTATGGTGACGAGCCACTTTGAGATCAGCTGACATTGCGCGAAGTATTTGGCGGGCAACAAACAAGCCGGCCGCACTCGTTGCTGAAAGTTGCGTAAGGGGTTGTCGTGCCCGAAAACTATGTAGCATGTAAGCTCGTCGTAACTGAGCCGATGAAATAGTTGAGTAATTGCTATAAATACCGGCTGCTAAGCCGCTCCTTGTTCGATAAGCAGCAAACGTAACGACCGGCCGGCGCGAATGTACGCTCGCCTCTTGAGCCTCTATAAAAGCCGTGCCAAGGCTTAGCAGTGCCGCCATAAGTGCTGAACGATTGCTCATAACTGGAGCGATCGTGCCGCGGATATCCAACTCTAGAGTCAAGTTATACCGTTCACTAGTACTTGTTAAAGTGTGTGCAACATCATAAAGAATAGATGTGACTGAAACTGGTTCTAGTTCAAGAGCATGCTGTCTCTCGGCAAGCTGTAATCCCAGTAGATAGCCATCAATGAGTTCCAAAGCTCCATTGGCCGTCATACATATATCTCGTAATGACTTTTCAGTGGTATCTTTAGTAATAAGTGCTAGTTCCGCACGACGAGCAACAGACAGTAAAGGTAACTTCAGTTCTTCGGCGACCCCCTGAAGGAGTGCCTGATATTCAGACGAAACTGGATAGTTAGTCGTCAGCGCCGCCATTAAATTCCCCTCACTTACTTACACAGCAAGTATAGCACGCAGTTCAGGGTGAAAACTTAAAGTTTGGTAAGATATTATTATTAAAGTCTGTTTCAAACTGGCTAGATTCCGTCCAGAGCTGCAAGGTAGTATCTCGCACAGGCAATATAATCATGCTGCCCTGTACGTTTGGCTCTATTTCCCCATCGATTCGTACACCAATAACACTTGGGACTCTTGGTGCTTGGTACGGTTTAATTGTCACCTGACCAGATTGAGCTAAGGACGTAAATTGACTCAAAACATTGCTATAGCTACTGTCGGTCACTTCCAAACGTAAAGCAAAGAGATTGTTTTGGTTGTCCGTACTCGGCACAAAGCTCGGTTGGAAATAACCATTAATCGGTGTGCTACTACCATCCTCTTCGTCTACATAGGCGCTCCAGGTCTTTGGATAATTGACTACTACGGAGCTGTAGGCCGACGGACCCATATAGGCCCGAAGCGGCTGCTTGGCCTCCAGGGCATACTGTTCCGCATCGCTAGTTGACTGTTGCTGCTGAGCAGTTGTTACGGCCGCACTAACTAATTGGTTGCTGTGTTTCTGATATTTTTGCTCTTTTTGATACACAATCACACTAAAAACAGAGACTCCCACAAGTATTAAAAGTACCAAAACCAATGGAATAACTAAAGTATTAAGGGCGCCGTGTTGGTCGCGTTTCATAACGCTCATGGTAGACTATTTTACTGATGCCGTAAAGGGTTTCCTGAACTTTTAGCCTCAGGCTTAAACTCATAAAGCATTAGGCCATTTTTCGTTTTGATTGGTGTACGATCTGGAAAAGCAAAGGCAAAACTTATCACTTTGGTAGGTTTTGTAATTTCATGAGTAATTTTATTATCCAATTTCGTCATGTAACGCTTCAATAAGAATACATAGATAGCGTCTGCTTCGCCGATCGGGGTTGTCCAAAAGTTACTCCAACGAACCGTTACGTGTTGTCGTTCCTTGAGACAATGAAACATGCTCACTAGTACTAATAAAGGGTTTATCTCGTATCCTCTGGCTTGGATCCCATGTTGCGCTGCTAGTTTGAGCACGCGACCGTCTCCACTACCAAGGTCCAAAAGGGATTGTCCCGGTTTTAGATCAAGTAAACCAATGGCTTCTTCTGTCTGACGACGTAACGTTGGTAGAAACGGAGCGCCCACTAGTAAAACACCGGCAAACATCACAACAAATAGAGCTAGTATCAGGATAAGCCAGATCATTCCGTCACCTCATGCGCTCCGATCAGCTCAACATGATTCTTGGCCGTCCGTAAATAAGTTTCAAGCTCCTTAAGGACTTTTCCGCCACGCTCATACAGCTCTAGAGCGTCATCGATGGGCACATCTGAATCCTGTAATTGATTCAGGATTTCATCCAATTCATTACTCAGTTGTTGATAATTTTTCTTCGTTACAGCCATAGGTTACATTATAAACCGCGCCAACCAATTCTATTACTCATTTCTCCAATTTTACACTCGTTATGCTTGCCCCAGCTAAGCCATTGTTAAATTGCAGCTCAACCAGATCTTCGGCCACAATATGATGTAGGCTTCGGACAATGGTACCATTTTTACGCACAATAACATAACCTCGGCGAAGCACCTCATGCGGGTTCAATAGTTCTAATATCTGCCTCTGCTGAGCAAGACGAATTGAATAGTGCTCAAAGGTCCGTCGCAAGCTATTGATAAGCTGTTCTCTACGACTATCAGCGCTCTGTTGAGCCATTATAAGCTGCTGCTTAAGGCTCGCGTCTAGTTGTCCATACAAAACTTTTAACTGTCGCAGAACGTGCTGTCTATCGGGCACGAGTAGTTCAGCCGCATTACTTGGTGTGCTAGCCCGTTGATCAGCCGCTAACTCTGCCAAGCTATAGTCTCGCTCATGCCCAATGGCGACTAATGTAGGCAAACGACTGGTCGCTACTGCTCGAGTGACCGGTTCACTGCTAAAGGCTTGTAGGTCTTCGCTGCTTCCGCCACCACGAATAATCACAAGTACATCTGGTGACTGAGCTTGTTGATTAAAATACTGTATTGCTTCAGTAATTTGGCCAGCGGCCGGTTCACCCTGTACCTGCACGTTAATCAGCTCGATAACAAGATCACCCCAGCGCTCACCGAGTACCTTTATAAAATCACTGTAAGCCGCCGATTCCACTGACGTAATAAGACCAATGCGCTGTGGTGGGTATGGCAATGAGCGCTTTCGTTCTGGGCTAAACAGACCTTCAGCAGCCAGCTTAGCTTCTAGTAAGCTTGCTGCTTTTTTAATTGACCCCTCTCCGCTTGGCTGGATACTTCGTATGTTCAGGCTAAAGCCGTATTGTGAGTGCATTCGTGGTTGGCCCTGCACCTTTACAAGCAAACCGTCTTCCAATGGCCCCGGTAGTGCATATATGGTACCGAAACAACGCATAATTGCTGACTCGTCTTTAAGATCGAAATAAACCCAGCGATTCTTGCTAATACGAAAGTTAGCCAACTCACCAGTAATTACCACGCTTGGATAAGCATATTCTAAAGTTTGATTGAGTAAGGCTATAAACTCGCTAACGCTCAGTTCAAGCTCGGACATCTTCGAGCCCTTTATTGTGTAGCGTACGATGATAAAAATAATAGCCCGGGGGTAATTGAATAATTGTATTGAGTATTCGATACATAACAACAACTGGAATACTTAAACTGGCCGGGATACCGGCAGCTGCCAATACTGCCGTCATTAAGGCCTCGTAGACCCCTATTCCACCTGGCAAGACGGAAACAAGACCAGCAAAATTGGCCACCGCATAGGCAAGAATAATTGCACCAATGTTCACCCAATGACCAAAGGCTATGTAGATAACATATACTGCCAGAACTTCAGTTATATTGGTAATAAGAGCAAACAAAAAGGGTTTTTTAAGACCCCGGTAGTTGTCCTTGATGAGATTGTAGTTACTGTGCAATTCCTCAACTGTTCGACGAACTTGATCCATACGAATCGTCTCTGGCCGTTTTGGTCGGACCAAATGAATGAGCCAGTTAAGCATTTTGCTAGCAAACGCAAGTGTCGCGTTAATTCGTCGCGTACTTGCCAGAATATACATGAATGCAAAAGTACCGATCACAAGCAACGTTGAGATTGAAGTAGCTACCAGAATCGTCACGTCATTCACGCGACCACCAACTGCCATAAATAGTAAGCCAAGTATCAACAGTAGCTCAAACGATAAGAAAGTCAGCATTAACTTCATTGTTTGTACGACGGTGGCTTTGCCGCCAGTAATTTTGTTGTCAGTGGAACGCATGCGCATACCAAAATATGAGATTCCCGATATGCCACCACTAGGGAAAATATTATTTACAAAATTAAGTTCTAGCGCCACGCCATACATAATCCCATAGCTGAGCTTATTACCTACAAGTCCAAAAAGACTCCTATAAAGTCGTGCCTGGGCATCGTAATTCCAAGCTTCGAGTGGTATAAGCAAGATAAGTGCCCAGGCGTGAACGTGAGTAAGGTTTCTGACTGTTGTCGCAATTTCACTGCGCAAAAAGAATATCAAAATACACAGTATTGTGAGAGTGAATATATTGAGTGATGCCTTCCAGTGTTGACGTACGTATGTTTTTTCGCTCATTAACGTTTATTATACCGAAAAAATCCTACGAAAGTCCGATATACTGTGATGTATGCAAAGTTTATGTGTTTTGGGCCGACAACCAGCGCTAGGTTTAGCAGAACTGGAAAGCTTGTATGGTGCCGACAAGCTACAGCGGTTTGGTGATCGAGCTGTTTTACTCAACGTCGATCCATGCCTATTAGCCTTTGATCGTCTGGGCGGTAGTATAAAGTTTTGTAAAGTCCTCACCACACTAGACACTATTGATTGGAGAGCCATTGAGAAATTCCTCATTGAAGTATCACCTGAGCATTCGAAAGCCATCCCGCCGGGTAAAATGCATCTTGGCTTAAGTGTATATGGCTTAAAAATTAGTGCGCAGCGAATCACCGCTACGGCCCTGTCAGTTAAAAAGGCCATCCAAATCACAGGCCGCTCAGTCCGTGTTGTTCCTAACCAAGAAGCGGCTCTTAGTAGTGCTCAGGTTATTCATAATCACCTAACTGGGCTAAACGGCTGGGAATTAGTTTTTGTGCGCGACGGTAATAAAATTATTTGCGCACAGACCATCAAAGAGCAAGACATCACAGCCTATACTCGTCGTGACCGCAATCGACCAAAGCGTGACAGTCGTGTCGGTATGTTACCGCCCAAGCTCTCACAAATCATTATTAATCTCGCTATCGGTACACTACCTGAAGATAAATTGAAGTCAATTTGCGACATCCCGGCTGGCTCAACGATTCCTCTCCCAAAATTTGAACAAACTATCCTTGATCCGTTTTGCGGCACAGGCGTCATACTACAAGAGGCTCTACTCATGGGTTATAACGTATTCGGATCCGACAATCAGAAAAAAATGGTTGACTATTCCAACATCAACTTAAACGAATGGCTACTAACTACAGTGTACCCGCACTTAGAAGGTCGGATAACGTTGACAGTTGGTGATGCCACATCCTATCAATGGAGCAAGTCCCACAATAACAAAAATGATAATCTTGGCTTTGAAAAGATAGATACTGTTGCGAGTGAGACTTACCTAGGCCGCCCCTTTATTGCACAGCCATCTACAGAGGTCCTAGCCCAGACTCTTGCCGATTGTAATGTAATTATCAAAAAATTCTTGAAAAATATTCACGGACAAGTAAGTCCAGGAACTCGTTTCTGTTTGGCTATACCAGCTTGGCAGGTCAGACCCGATGAATTCAAGCATCTTCCATTAGTTGACTCTCTCGAGGAGTTGGGCTATAATCGAGTGAGTTTTAAATGTGTTCTGGATAGAGACTTGGTCTATTATCGACCAGATCAAATCGTCGCTCGAGAACTGCTTGTAATAACAAGGAAATAATTAACTATGTCACATGTCAAAGCCGGCGGTACTGCCAAAAACGTCCACGATAGCCCAGGCCAACGTCTAGGCATCAAGCTATACGGTGGTGAAAAAGTTAAAACTGGTCAAGTTATTGTCCGTCAAGTCGGCATGACCAAACGCGCTGGTGCCGGCACAAAGCTCAGTCGCAATTATACAATCCACGCTGAAAAAGATGGAGTCGTAGCCTACAATACTCGAAAAGTTCGTCGTTTCACTGGTAAAACAGTTCGTCGCACCGAAGTAACTGTTGAATAAACCTTATTGAGCAACTCTGTTTCAGATTCTCCTACATACCGAGATGATGCTTAACACTAGCGACGACATCAGCTATTTCCACTTGAGATTTTACAAGGTAATCATCAGCCCCAAGTGACTCTGCACGGTCTTTATCGCTTTCTTGGCTCAAAGCCGTAAGTACAATGACTTTAAGATTAGTGGTCTCAGGTGTATTACGAAATATATCAAGGACGTCAAAACCATTAACTTTCGGCATCATGACATCGAGCAGTACTAAATCAGGATGAAAACTAATGGCAATTGCTAAAGCATCTTCACCATTAGCTACACGACGAACATTAAAGCCCTCGGCCTTCAGGCGCTCGATATAGGCCAACGATAGCGCATCATCATCTTCCACCATTAGAATGCGCTTAGAAGGCGTCATTGATGGTGTTTTGACTGGTTCGGCGGCTGGATTTGATGGTTTCTGATCCATTACTCTTACCCTAGCCTTTTAGTATGGTTTCGCAATAAAGCCCCGACAAACCCATTAAAGAGCGGATGTGGCCGGTTTGGTCGTGATTTAAATTCTGGATGGAATTGGCTGGCTACAAAAAATGGATGATTGATGCCTTCTATTATTTCCACGAGTTGCTTGCCAGGATTTTTCCCGGCCACACGAATCCCCCATTTTTCATAGAGATCAACGTAGGCATTATTACATTCGCCACGGTGTCTATGTCGTTCAACAATTTTAGTCTTGCCATATAGTTTTGCAGCTAGACTGTTTTTAACGAGTTCACACTCATAATTACCAAGTCGCATAGTACCGCCAGTATTTTCTTTACCTTGTTGATCTGTCATAGTGTTGATAACTAACTCGGATGCATTTGCATCAAGTTCAAAACTTGTAGCTTTGCTAAGGCCAGCATTACGAGCCGCGCCGACAACTGCCATTTGTAGACCTAAGCATAGTCCTAAATAAGGAAGTTTATTGGACAGACAGAATTGGGCAGCCTTAATCTTACCTTCCAAGCCACGAACACCAAAACCACCAGGCACCACAACACCGTCAAAGTTTCGTAGCGCTAAACTAATATCAGCGCCGGGTTTATCAAATTCTTCAGCATTTATCCACGTAATATCAATGTTGCAATCGTTGTGCCAAGCTGCTGCCTTCAACGCTTCAAAAACTGACATATATGTATCAGCGTTATCCATATATTTAGCTACAAAACCGATACTAACTGTACGGTCATATTCCGTAGTCGCTCGCTCTACCACCGCCCGCCAGGCTTTGAGGGACGATTTACTTTCCTTAAGATCCAATTGCTGACATATCTCATGTGCAATACCAGTGTCCTCGAGCGTTAAAGGAACTTGATAGATGGTCGAAGCGTTTGGTAACAACGCTATAGCTTTCTCGGAGACCCCACAAAATAGACTGAGTTTACGTTTTACTCCATCCTGAGCCGGTATTTCGCTTCGTGCCACGAGTATATCAGGCGTGATGCCTAAGCCTCGCAGATCACGCACAGAGTTCTGTGCTGGTTTGGTCTTCGTCTCCTGGCTTGCCCCCAAAAACGGTAGATAAACAACGTGCACATATAGACAATTCTCTCGGCCAACTTTTAGCCCTAGCTCTCGAATTGCCTCAATAAAACTAAGCGATTCGTAATCACCAACTGTTCCGCCTATTTCAACAATATGGACATCATACCCTCCACCAGCTTTTATAATCCAGTCTTGAATCGCTCCCGTTAAATGAGGAATAATCTGAACATCATCACCATCAAACTTTCCGGCTCGTTCATCCTGGATTAATTTCAGTAATACACGGCCACTCATTAGCGAACTGGCAGAGGTCATCTCTTCATCGACAAATCGCTCATAATGACCAAGATCGAGATCAGTCTCGGCGCCATCTTTAGTCACGAAACATTCGCCATGCTCACGCGGATTAAGTAATCCTGCATCAACGTTGAGATAGGGATCACACTTTTGGAGATTAACACGCAGGCCGCGAGCTTTTAAAAGATTGCCGATTGAAGCGGCGGTAATACCTTTTCCGAGTCCAGAAAGCACACCACCTGTCACGAATATATACTTAGTTGGTCGTTTGGCCACCTATCACCTCTCTTGTTTACACTTGATAGTAGCGCATTTTGCACCTCAGGCGCAAGCATAAAATAACCTAGTGTGACTGTAGATATTGAATAGCGGCCGTCATTTGGAGATCTTGGCCAGCGGTGACTTGAGCTGGAGTAAGTTGCACAACCTTGTCAGGCGTAATACCTTTGTGATTAATGTTTTGCCCATTCGGACGGTACCAGCTAGCAATAGTAACTTTGAGCTCAGCCCCACCAGCTAAGTTGTTAACTTGCTGAACTACACCTTTGCCATAACTTTTTGTACCAATTATATAGGCGGCGTTATTGTCATGTAATGCACCGCCTGTAATCTCGGCGGCGCTAGCTGTGCCAGAATTAATCAAGACTACAGTTGGTATGCCTTTCAGTAAATCGTTGCCAGTTGATGTATATGTTTGAACAACTACGTTATTCGTTTTTTCCTGCAGAATCATCTGTCCAGCAGGCAGCCATAGACTCGAAACGTTTACTGCAGCGTTCACTTCTCCACCCGGATTATCACGTAAATCCAGGATAATTCCTTTTACGTCAGCTCCTTGAAACTTCTTAGCCGCTTGCTGAGCTAGCTGTGAAGTATCATCACTAAATTGATTAATCTGGATATAACCGATATTTCCGGGTAAAATCTGAGAGTTTACACTTGGTACTGTAATGTCAGCGCGAGTAATTGTGATGTTGAGTTGTTGCTGACCCCGTAGAATTTGGAGAGACACTTTGCTGCCAGTGGGACCACGAATTTCATTAACTGCCGCATCAGCCGTAATACCACTAGTACTCTTACCATTTATGGCAGTGATGAGGTCTTTAGGCTGTAGTCCAGCCTTAGCAGCTGGCGTACCAGCTAAAGGTGCGATTATTTCTAAAGTATTGTTAGAGTTCTCGCCGAGTTGTGCGCCGATACCACTGAAAGAGCCCTGTAACTCGTTATTGAATTGTTTAGCTTGAGAAGCATTGAAATATTCGGTATATGGATCATTCGTAGACTGCGCAAGTCCTGATTTGAGCCCATCAAGCAATTGGTTTGTAGTAAGCTTGCCGTTATATTGGCTTTTAAGAATTTGGTATACCTGATTCACGGAGGAGTAATTGAGCTGATTTGGCAGACTGTTGTTCTGGCCAGATCCAGAATGCCAACTAATCTGACCATTGCCGACATTGACGCCCAGACCAAAGATGGCAACGGCAATAACCGCGATACCAGCAGTCTTCCAGCTGAACCACGATGCAGGCTTACCTGTTCGAGCTTTTTTTGTGTCACTGTCAGACGCCACGTGTTTTTTTACTCCACTCGATTAATATACTTTTATTGTACCCTATTGTGCATCAAATTCCGCTGAAGAGAATACTTAATCTTAATGGATGTAGTAAAAGCCAGCTGATGATCGTTGTAAGGCAAAGAAGTGGCCATTATAATCATCATTCATACTTATAGTATCGATCTCACCAGCCGGGACAGTACTGCCCCCATAAGATTCACCGGGTATTGCAACCACAATCATAACGTGCCCAAAAGGACCAGATGTATCGACTGCTATAGCACCGTCAGCTGGCGTGTGATCAACAGGACGGTTGGCAGTGAATGCCCATTGATTCGCATTACCGGTTACGTAGAAGCCAGTATGACCAGACTCTTGAGTCGTAAAGTACCAAAAGGCAAAAGATGTACATTCTCGGTTCGGGAAGCCACCGTACGTGGTTAGGCTATCTTGACTGGCATTACACCAATTCTGTGGGTAGCCACCTGTAGGAGCACTAGAAGAAGGGCCGGTGTACCAAGGAGAAGGAGTCCCGCAAGCACCGCCTACGCCACCCCCAGCAGGAGGACTGATTGAAGATATACCACTCTCGTTAATCGCTACCTGTTGAGCTTCTAGAGCAGAAATCTGACTCTGATTGGCCTGGATCTGTTGGTTATACTGATCTTGTTGTCCCTGGTTGTACGACAGCAGCTGTTGCTGTTGGGCCTGGTCAGAGGTTAGTTGATTGTTCTGTGTCTGCTGAACGGCCAAAAGCTGATCAACTTGATCCTTTTGATCAGTGAGTTGATTCTCTAATTGGCTGATCTCGGTAAGCGAGGTTTGAACTTTGCCCTGCACTGCATTTCGGTAAGTCTCAGCGTTAACGAAATCACTAAGATTTTTACTGCTTGCTAACTCTTCAAGCATAGACATTTGTCCCGCCACATACATAGTCTTAATGTCATCGCCAAGAATTTGTTTTTGCTGATTAAGCTCCACTTGATCAGCTTGAATTTGTGTCTGTAGTTGATCTTGTTGCGCTTGACTTGCGGCAATCGCACCTTGGATGGCACTAATTTGTGTCTGTAGTGTACTAATTGCATTCTGATAACTAGTGGCTTGCAGCTGCAGTGAGTTGACACTGGATTGAGTCTGAACATTTTGGTTACTAAGAGCGTTGATCTGATCCTGAATACTATCAGCCCCGACAATTGGCGCTGCTATAAAACACACTGCAAAAAAACTAGCAACTGTAATAATCGCCGGGGTTTTCAGAACCTGACGTAATAGAGTATATTTGGCTGTTTTTAGTTCTTTTGATCTCATACTTTTTATGTTTTTTATGAGTGATTTCAGCATAACATACCCCGCAAGTACTTGTAAACATTACGCTCTTAAATATTTACCGACTTGTAGATGACGACTACTATCTACTAAGCCAGTTTGAAGATGTATTTGATTATTGAGCTGGTTTGAGTTTCAGATACCGTCGGGTCGCAATTATAGATGAAACGGCTCCAATTAGAATACCAATAGCAATTTGCAATGTCAAAAGTATCCAAAAATGCCCCCTAAAGAATTGGTCTGCATAACTGATGTCCAACAGACCAAGACTACTAGCCTGCAGAGTCGACGATGAGCCAATAAATAATATGTATATAATCAGTACCGATATGCTGGCTGAAACTATCCCATAAAGCATACTTTCGACCACAAATGGCCCGCGAATGTACCAAGGATTAGCACCAAGCAGACGCATAATACTGATTTCATCACGTCGATTAAATATGGCCATGCGTATGGTATTAAATATAATCAGTACCGAAATTAGAGCAAAAACTATTACAGCGACTACACCAGCCTCACGGATAATATTCGTAGCATGCGAAATTTTATCAATAGCAGCTTTACGATCCCCCGAATAAGACGTGCCAGCTTGCGGATCCTGGAGTTTAATATTTTGTGGTGTATCTAAGAAATCTTTAATATTCTGTATCTTACTCGTATCGTATGGATCAATTTGGATGCTTGCCGGTAATGGATTTCCGGTTTCATCAATAGCTTGCTGTAATTGGGTATTGCCTGCATTCTCAGCTTTATACTCTGCCAGGGCTTGGTCCTTAGATATATAGCTGACACTTTTAACATTTGGCAGCTTCTCTAGTTCAGATATAAGAGTATTTCGCTGCTGCTGAGTCACTGAATCACTGAGGTAAACTGAGATGTTTATCTTATTAGTAATTTGGACTATGGTGTTGCGGAAAGTAGCATTGGCCACAATAGAGAACAAAATTATAGTGAGCGTTACCACCATAACTGCCATAGCAGCACCGGCCAGCGATAAATTTCGAGCAGAGTTTACGAAGCCCGTACGAATAACACGTGATAAGGTCAGTAACCTATGGTTCATATTTTATATTCGGCATTAGCGCGATCACTTGATACTTTACCATGCTGAAGCGTGACAACACGACGCTTCAAGCGGTTAACAATATCTTGGTTATGAGTGGTTAAAAGAACGGTTGTCCCAAAGCGATTGATTTTTTCTAGCACCTTTATGACATCCCAAGCGTGTTTTGGGTCTAGATTGCCGGTCGGCTCATCAGCTATCAAGATCTTAGGTTGTCGAACAATGGCTCTAGCAATCGCTACTCGCTGGCGTTCTCCACCCGAAAGCTCCAATGGCATGTTCTTTTCTTTACCCTTAAGGTTTACTATGTCTAGTACCTTCGGTACTGTTTGTTGAATCTCGCGGTTACCCATCCCCACGATTTCAAGCGCAAAAGCCACATTCTCGTAGACGTTGCGATTTGGTAAAAGTTTAAAGTCTTGGAAAACAACACCAATTTTACGGCGTAGTAATGGAATATCCTTTTCACTTAATTTATCATAGTCAATTCCACCAACAATAATCTTGCCACTCGTAGGTTTCTCTTCTCGAGTCAAAAGTCGTAGTAATGTGGTTTTGCCAGCCCCGCTCTGCCCTACAACGATTACAAATTCCTTAGGTTCAACGTGTAGATTGACCCGGTCAAGCGCCGCGCCCATATTACGACTATATGTCTTGGTTACCCTGTCAAGCAGAATCATTAGCTATATTATAACAAACCTCTAGAGCCTATGCCATAAAGGATCAGTCTAATTTTTCTAGCAACCAAGCAACCGCAGAATCACGGTCAGCGAAAATTTTAGTATTAGCTGACTTACCCATAGCCAAGATTATTGCCTTCGTTATTTCTGCTAAAAATTTACCTGCACCGAAAACAGCTATTTTCTCGTAATTTATAGATTCAAGTATTTCCATTGCTGCCTTGTTGGTATCCGGGGTATAGTTTTTCTGTTTACTGATATCCAGTAGGCCAAGGCGTCTTTTGCCTTTTTTTTGTAAACCGTCGAGTATATCAATAGCATCGACTTTAAGATTCTCAAATGTCATGTAGGTCTGTTCGCCTTCTATGATGACTTCAACATAGCCTTGGGGATTATAGAAAATTCTGTTAGCCATAATGGGTTCAATAAAATTGTAGCATAAAATGGCATGACTCAAGTTGATTTACGTGAGATGCGAAGGTTTACTCATTCACGTTTTGATCGAGGTAAGCATCAATAAAACCCCCTAAATTACCGTCAAGAACGGCATCTGGATCAGAAGACTCATATTTAGTTCGTAAATCCTTTACCTGTTTATAGGGGTGTAGTACATAGCTGCGTATTTGATTTCCCCACTCTGCTGATTGATTAATGCCTTTTAATTCACTAAGTTTTTCTTTATGCTGCTCCAATTGAAGTCGAGCAAGACGAGACCGCAAAATCGTAAATGCAGTTTCTTTATTCTGTAACTGGCTACGTTCATTCTGAATAGCAACGCTTATACCGGTTGGGACGTGCGTAATACGAACTGCTGAATCGGTAGTATTCACGCTTTGACCACCATGACCGCCACTCCGATAAACATCAATGCGAAGGTCTTTATCGTCCAGCTCTAGTTCTTCCGGCTTATCAATCTTTGGTAATACGTCAGCCTTAGCAAAACTGGTTTCGCGAGATGACGCCGAGTTGAAAGGGCTCAATCTTACAAGCCGATGGACTCCATGCTCTCCCCTAAGCTTCCCGTATGCAAAAGGACCACTTATTTCAATAACAGCACTTTTAAGGCCAGCTTCTTCACCTGGCGATTCATCAACTGTTCTAACGTTATAATCATTTTTCTCAGCCCAACGCACATACATTCTGAATAACATTTGTGTCCAATCTTGAGCATCGGTTCCGCCAGCTCCAGCATACAAATTCACAATTGCATCCCGTTCATCGTATGGACCGTTGAATTTTAAATCAGTCTTCAATTCGGTGAGATTAGATTGAGAGACCTTGAGCTGTTTAGCTAGATCTGGCACTATACTCGTATCGTTAAGTTCGCTTAACTCGAATATATCTTGCATAGAACGTTGCAGCTGTTGCCATGGCTCTATGCGCTTTGCAAGCTTAGATAGCTGTTTGATAAGCTCCTGAGCAGCCACATTATTGTCCCATAGATCAGGTGCGCTTATACGCTCGTCTAATTCAGATTTCTGTTGCAACAAATCAGTAAAATTTATCTTCTCTAACGCTTTATCTAGGTCCTTCTGGAGAGCTCTTACCTGTAACTGGATATCATCCATAGCTATGACCTCGCTATATCCCACATTTTCAGTGTTTAATCATTTTATGATCCCAGAGAGGCGCAAGCTGATCTTCCCACTCGCGCACTAGATCTATTCCGCAGTTACCAAGTAGACCAAAGCCCCAAATATTTTCTGCAAACATAGCACGAGCTATATCCACCATAGACTGTTTAGTCACTGCCTTGATACGTTTCGGAACCTGATCGTAATCCTCAATTATGTCATCGAAAAAGTAGCGACCACTGTAGCCCGCTGCTGCCCCACCAACTGTTTGAGCGCTTCGCTGAAAACGACCGATAGAATAAGCCTGAGCAGCAGCAATATCCTCTGGTTTAAGTTGTCCATTAAATACTTTGATAAGTTCTTTAATTATAATAGCAAAAAGTTTCGGTGCGTTGGCTGGCAGAACCTGCGTACCAAACCACCAATTACTGGCGAATTTTGTTTGCCCCCATCCGGAATTCATATCATAAACTAAACCCTTTTCGCGAGCTTGTCCTAAAATTTTTGAGTAAAGAGTTTCCGTCAGCATAGTATTAATGAGAGCTAGCGCATCTGTTTCGGGGTCGCTGAGTCGTCGCCCAATAAAGGTATCAACGTAAAAGTAGACATTATCGACAGTACGATTACGTATATATAACGGTTCAGCTAGACGTACAGGTCGTTCATCAGGTAAAGGTAATCGTTTAGCGCTGTGTGGTAAGCTAATTTCCGCAAAGGCTTTTTCGATTGCTTCTCGGCGAGTCGGAGTAATATTACCCGCGATTACAAAACGCATATTTCCAGTTGTATGGGTGCGCTTATAATGCTGACGTATATCATTAAGGTTAACGTTGCTCATAAGTCTCAATCGTTCTTTGTCGGTTTTGGCGAGTAATCCATATTGTTCGCGTAGGGCTAAACTAAGTTGCCTAAAATGATTATTAGAACGGTATGTCATTTCTTCACGCACATTGCCAAACTCTGCTTTGAGATCTTCCTCGAGAAATAATGGCTCAGTAATGGATAGCGTAAGAAGCTCCAGGATACGATCCCACTCAAAATCAGCGCACTCGGCTTCATAGCTCACCTCATAAACATTCGTGGAAGCATTATTATATGCACCATTTTTTTCGAACTCAGCATGAAAATCGCGCGCTCGAGGAAATTGTTTATTCGCCCCTAGTAACATGTGTTCCATGAGATGTGGGGTCTCCCATTTTTCTGGCTTCACCAGGTATTCGCCAGCTCGAAAATTAACTTCAAAAGTCATCACGCTAGCCTCTGGAACGTGTACTAGTAACCCCCGAGCTTTATTCTTCAGGGTTATTTCGCTGACGGTGTGTTTCATTTAAATTGTTACTTTCTCCACTCGTTATTTTCGTTTGCGGGCTTTAGCCTTGCGTTGACGTTCGGCTTTATGGGCTTTTTTACGTTTTTGATCAGTCTGCTTTTTAGCAGTAGCCTCTACAGCTGGAGCCGGCTTAAAATCCGTCTCTTCAAATTCCTCCTGATCTTCAATAATTTGCCCAGCGTTACTAACTGAACGATGAGCTGCTCGTGTAAGCTCCGTTTCTGTTGGCCGATTAAGATCTTCCTCAGGCACTGGCTGAGCATGGAACAATAGTCGCACTACATCATGCCTAAGAGTATTCTGCATTTCCTCAAAGAGCAATTGCCCCTGACGTCTGTACTCTACTAGTGGATCCCGCTGACCAACACTCATCCAGTGGATACCATTGCGCAGGTGGTCCATATTTTCCAGATGTTGCATCCAAAGATTATCTAAAATCTGCAGGTATATATCGCGTTCTATTTTGCGCATGACCTCCTGAGTAAAAGCTTCTTCGTGAGACTCGTAGAATTCTTTAGCAATCGTGATCAAAAGATCTTTGAACTTATCAGCTTCCGTATCAAATAGACGATCTAGTGTGGTTTCGTCAAACGGGAAAACCTCACGAAGAATGTCTTCGAATTGATCAGTTGTAAGTTGGGGTGAGACAGCCAATATAGCAGCCTCTTCTTCGATGAAGATATTGATACGCTTTTTGATGTCAATCGACTCCAGGATTTCACGACGCATAGCATAAACCGCTTTACGATGACGATTCATGACATCGTCATACTGCACGACGTTCTTACGTTGATCAAAATGAAAACCTTCAACCTTCTTTTGGGCACCTTCCAGGCTGCGTGAAATTAAGCGATTTTCAATCGGCGTATCTTCATCAACTTTCAAACGATTCATCAGACCAGCAATCCGCTCGCCACCAAATACGCGCATTAAATCATCCTCAGTACTTACAAAAAATTGGGTAATGCCCGGATCGCCCTGTCGACCAGATCGACCACGTAGCTGGTTATCAATTCGGCGTGATTCGTGTCGTTCACTACCGAGTACAAATAACCCACCCAGATCTTTTACTCCTTCTCCTAGTACTATGTCAGTCCCACGCCCCGCAATATTCGTAGCAAGCGTTACAGCTCCTTTTTCACCGGCATTTGTTATGATCATTGCCTCGCGTTCATTATTCTTAGCGTTTAAAACCTTGTGGGGGATTCCCGCCTTGTTTAGCGCGTTACTTAAAACTTCATTTTTCTCAATCGAGGCAGTACCAAGTAGTACGGGTTGGCCCTTAGTATTAAGCATTTTAACTTCCTGGGCTATGGCTCGAAACTTGCCAGCTTCAGTCTTATAAATACGATCTGGTCGGTCAACCCTAATTAACGAACGATTCGATGGTACTTGAATAACATTAAGTTTATAAATCTGATGGAACTCTTCAGCTTCAGTCTCTGCCGTACCCGTCATGCCTGAGAGTTTTTCGTATAATCTGAAATAATTCTGAAATGAGATAGTAGCCAGCGTCATAGACTCTTGCTGGACTTCGACGCCTTCTTTCGCCTCAATAGCTTGGTGTAAACCTTCATTATAGCGGCGACCAGGTAGTAAACGCCCTGTAAACTCATCAACAATTACAATTTCACCTTCCTTCGTCACAACGTAATCTTTGTCGCGCTTAAACAGTGTCTGGGCACGTAGAGCTTGCTCTAGGTGATAGATAGTCCGAATATTTTCCGTACCGTATAGGCTGGTAATACCAAGAATTTTCTCAATTGTTTCTACGCCTGAATCCGTTAAGATAACGGTTTTACGCTTTTCATCAGTCTCATAGTGATCAGGTTTAAGCTGACGTACAACTTTAGAGAACTGGTCATAAGCATTGCCTGTTGTTACGGAAGGAGCAGAAATAATCAGAGGAGTTCGAGCCTCATCGATTAAAATTGAGTCGACTTCATCAACGATTGCGTAATGAAGCGGCCGCTGACGCAGTTGATCAACTTCACGCACCATATTGTCGCGCAAATAGTCGAAACCAAACTCATTGTTAGTGCCATATGTAATGTCAGCGGCATAAGCGTCTTGGCGAGAGCAAGCCTTCAAATGATGAAATCGTTCATCTTCGTGATCTTTATTAGAGTAGTCACGATCATATATAAAAGATTTTTCAGCAATGATAACGGCAACACTCAGACCTAAAAAATCATAAATCTGCCCCATCCATCCAGCGTCTCGTTGTGATAGATACTCATTAACCGTTACTACGTGCACACCTTTACCGGTCAAAGCATTTAAAAACACGGGCAGCGTTGCGACAAGCGTCTTGCCCTCACCAGTTTTCATTTCAGCTACACTACCCTCGTGCAGTACCATGCCTCCAATCAATTGAGTGTCAAAATGTCGTTGGTTAAGAGTTCTTGTTGATGTTTCACGCACAACTGCAAAAGCATCTGGTAAAATTTTGTCGAGCGACTCTTTTTCTAAGCGGTTTTTCAATACTGTAGTTTGCTCGCGCAATTTTTCGTCCGACATTTTTTTATACTTATTGGCCAAGTCATTAACGTCTTTAGTTCGCTTGCGTAGACGCCTGAGCGTTTTGGCTTGAGGGTCGCCGAGGGCTTTTTTAAAATTAATCGTAACCACTGGTATTACAATCTCCTAAACTTTGCTAATTTACTTGCCTTTATTGTACTAGACTTTTCTCTAAAAATGAATCGTGATAGGCTGCAGTTCTTCAGCTTTTATTCAAGCGATGAATAACTCTGCGGTATAGTTTGGGATTACCGTGCAAATCCTTGTACTTTGCGAGTTGGTAGCGCAGCTTTGTTTCAACAATATCAATCGCCGCATACATATTTATGGCTGTTTCACTGATTGCTATTGTTTTATGAGGAAGATGTAGTATAACTTCGCAGTTGAAGCGATCCTTATGGTTGGCTTTGGCTTCTTTAAGCTTAACTTCAGCGTGCACGCTCGCTCGAGCGTTACGGGGAACATAACGGTCGAGTTGTCCAATTTTTTTATTGCCATATTTTTTTAGATCTTCATCAAGCTTAAAATGAACCGCTGAAATTTCTAATTGCTGTATCACTTTTTTTCCATACTATATTTCAGTTTTACCACTCATGAATGGTCGTAAAACATCCGGGATAATAATATGACCATCGTGGGTCTGATAGTTTTCCATGATTGCCTTAATAATGCGCCCCATTGCAAAGGCAGTGGCATCATTAGTATGCACTAACTCTATGCCGCCATCCTGGCGACGCAGTCGTGTTTTCATCCGGCGCGCCTGATAATCAGCGATGAAATCAGCAGTATGCGTTTCTCGGTACTGTTTTTGAGCCGGCATCCAGGTATTTATATCTATACCCCGAGCATTTGGTTTACCAATATCAGCGGTACATTTCAACAATAACTGATATGGCAGTCCGAGCTGTTGCACGAGGTGTTCTTGGATTGCCACCAACAGCCTGTGCTCATCTAGACCTGTCTCTGGTGCACTAAATACTTCCATCTCCAGCTTATCAAATTGATGCATTCGAAAAATACCTTCAGTATCCTTGCCATAACTGCCAGCTTCTCGTCGAAAAGCAGTCGTAAAGCCAACGTAACGAATAGGCAGTTGGTCTTCGGGTAGTATTTCCTCTAGGTACATAGGGGCTAGAATATGTTCTGCGCTCGCATTCAACCATAAATCATCGTCAGCTAATTTGTACGTTTCATCTTCACCGTTTAAACGACCGGTCGCCATGTAGGTCGCCGTATTAGCAACTGCAGGTGGTAACACTGGCACAAAAGCTTTGGCAACCAACGATAAATTATTTTGGGTTATTAGACGCTCAATCAGTCGCTCATCGCCTAGTGTTTTGAGAACCCACTGAGTGATTGCAAACTCCAGCTCCACCAAGCCACCTTTCAAATATGTAAAACGTGCTGCAGAAACTTTAGCGGCTCGAGTCTTATCAATCATATCTCGCGCTTCGCCAAGCTCTGCGTCACTTTTAACAGCAAAATCAAACTCACGCGGCTCACCCCATGTCTTAATAACTTTATTTTCCGCTTCACTGGCTCCTACCGGGACATCATCTAGTGGCATATTTGGTACAGAAGCGAGTTGGGTAGTAAATTCTTGATCGATTTTTCGTAGCTTTTCTTCTTCTTTTGTTATAGTCTCTCGTAAAACCTGTCCTTTTTTGATCTGATCATCACTCGGTCGTTGACCTTTTGAGCTTTTCGTTAAGTCGTTCCGGGCCCGTTGATGATCCATCAAATTCGACAGAAGTTCCTGCCGTTGCTTATCAGAATCCAGAAGCTTTTCAATATCCACTTTGTACCCTTTTTGTTTTGACTTCTCAGCCACCAGTTTTGGGTTGTCTCGAATAAATTGAATATCTAGCATGCTCCTATTATACGTATTTTTTAAATCTTTATAACAGAACTCATAAAATAAACTTCATACCGCTTTCGCTTCTAAGGTACTCTTACTTTCTAAGAGCGCGTAGTGTTAGTTCGGTACGGGATTTGGCGTAGCTACAGAATTCACAAGCACCACCCATTGCAGCCGTGCCTACAGGTGGCATAGATTCACTATCTATACACTTCTTCATTTTTTCGAGCGTTGGCTCAACCCAACCATCATTACCGACATACGGTATAAGCTTAGTCTTAAAATCTAGCTTATCCCCAAACCCATCTACATCTATGCGCGCATTAGTGTATACAAAATAGCCCGTGTCACTAACCTTGAAGCCGTTTTGACGTAACAGCCACTGATAAACTTCGAGCTGACGCTTATAACTAATCTGCCAATCACTATTGATATCGACTTCTTTGTTTTTACTTGTCGCCTTGTAATCAACCACTATCAATTCGCCAGCATCATTCACCCAAACGTCGTCAATAGCACCAAATACGTGGAGATTTGTTGATTGGTGGAGCGCTGTTACGCCTGTAAAATTGTAGCGCCAAGTATTAAGGTCTTTGTGTTGATATGGCACTGCTTTTATCTGATTGTCCCGCATTATTGGATGCGGCGTACCGGCCGCTCGATGTTCATCAAATTCTTTTTTAAAGAGTTCGTCTATCGTCTTATTAATATTAAATGGTGGACTACTTGGCCGTTTAATTTTGAGTCGAGCGTCCAACCAGAAACAGCGCGGACATTGCACGAACAGCTCAATTTTACTGCGTGAAACTTTAAAAGCAGTTGTTTGACCCGGTTTATAGGGCTGACTCCCTCGATAATTTGCCATCTTTTTAGTATAACAATTTACTGGTTTATAATTTGTACAATATACTCTGGCTGTTCAGCAATTGCAGTTGGTTGGCTAGCCTTAAGAGTTGTCGGGCTAGTAAAGCCCCAAGCCACAGCTATACAGCGAACGATTGCCGCCTTAGCAGCATCGATATCACGAGTTTCGTCGCCAACATACCATGTTTTATCATTTGATAAGTTATTCCGTCGTAGCATTCTCTTAAGCTCCCTGGCCTTACCAAATAAACTAACACTCCCCCGCACGTCGACAAAATGTGACTCCAAATGATGTGTGTGTAGAAAGGTCCGAACATTCCGTGAGCTATTTGAGCTAAGTATAAATAGCTCATGCCCTTCACCATGGAGTTGTTCGATTACCTTACCCATACCAACATATAACTTGACTTCATGCATACGGCGGCTCATAAGCATACGACCACGAACTAATAAAAATGGTACCTTCCATGGATGTACGCCTAATTGCCGCGCTACCACCAAAAGTGGTTGTTGACGTAATTCCTGGACGGACATTTGATCTACCGTCTCGCTATGACCAGTTAAATCTCCTACAATGGCAACGATTACATCGAAGCTATCTGCAATCGTACCATCAAAGTCAAAGATTATTGTCACGACCTTATTCTCTCACATGATTAGCTTATGCGTTTGATTTTTTGATTATTTTACTAATGGTACCATCGAGGATTATGGAATTCATGCCCAGCACCTCTTCATATACAGGCATTTCCCTATCTACATTATTGAGAACGTAAATAGGCTTATGTAAGTAAAATGCTAAACCCATCTCCATAAGTACATTAGACCCTATATAACCTTTAATTCCGTGTTTTTCATCATTGACAACCAAGACCGCATCACCCTTGGCAACTTCCTCAAAATGTCCTCGCATCAGTTCAGCTTTTTTATTAAAATCCGCTGAATTTTTATACCATGTTTTGACTGCTGTAACATCATAATTTCCAGTTGTTTGCATACTACGAGCAGTTTTAGGAACAACTGTCTTAAACCCATTCGCCGTCAGCTCAGTAGCTATGCTATTTACATGCTCATAAAAGGCCGCACTAGAGCATAGTGTGATTGTTTTCATTCACTAACTTTGACATCGCGCCAAAAGGCCACATAATCTTTGAAGTTTTTCTTCACAGTATCAATTGCTGAAGACTTCGGCTCTGGATAGCTCCAGGCATTATCCTTGCTCCAACCACCTTCTTTCCCTACATCAAAATACTGGCACACACCCTTCCATGGGCATGTATATGGGGTATCGGATTTGCGTAAAAATTCTTTTTTAACTGAGCTCGGTGGAAAATACCAATTCTGCTCAATATAAATTAAGTCGTCTTTGTCTGCCTCAGCAATTACCTTGTCTTTCCAGATCGCTTTCATAACCCCTCCTTAATTTAAAACTTACGCTTCTAGTCTTAAACGCTTCATAAGCCAATCACGCGGTAATATGCTCAAGAAATAACCCGCACGCGGACCACTAGTTTTACCGATCACCGCTTTATAAAGTATACCGAACAGTTCTTTTGGATCTAGCTTAAGTTCATCCTTTAGGCTGTAAATTGCATTATGAAACCAACTACCATCGGCATCGGCTGGCGACTCAGCCACTTTATCTCCAAGCTTCTGCAAAAATACTTTTTCTGGCTCTGTAAAATCATTAGGATCAACACTTTCCAGTAAACTGAACTTAACTTCTTCAGGTGCCCAGTTTTTTAACCACTCATCGATATATTTTAGCTCAGACTTAATAATTTCGGCATCTTCTGTGACAACTTTTGCATACTCAGTACGCTGAATGACTTCAAGTGTACGATTGATATCTTTGAGAGATGCTTGATAACTTGCTACTAAATGCGAAAACGGTATACGACTAACTGTAGGTTGCGTGATACCGTGTAAACAAATGTCTATAAGCTGCCGGTCGTCTTTTGTCTTATTGGGCTTAGCGAGTAACTCTCCGAACTCGTCCATAAGTCGAATAAGTGTGCTGTCTTCGTCAAAAAATAGTTGTTTGTCAGGAGCATGCCTGACCACAAAAAACCAGACAACTTCCGGCGGGAGAACTCGGAGCAAATCAGTTGCCGTAACTACATCACCTGCACTTTTGCTCATTTTCTTAGTTTGGCCTGTTCGATTTATGAAGTTATACGGGAGAGGTACCGGTGGTTCGCTCGCAAAGACTTTTTGGACAATTTCTGAGCCAGTGTCATACGAGCCACCCTTTGTGGCATGATCTCGCCCGAATGGTTCAACCTTAACTTTCAGTAGCCACCACCGAGCTGGCCAATCTATTCGCCAATTCAATTTAACTTCACCCTTGTCGTAATGTATGGTCTTTTCTACACCGTCTTTACCCTTGTACACCAATGTCTTGTCAACTTTATTGATACTAAGAAATTCCCGATTTTTAAGATAGCCGTCTTCAATGACCTGAATTGGCGACCATTCCTTGTCAACTTTGTGGCCCGAAATAGCTTCGAATATTTGTTTTATAGCTACAATACCCTCAAGAGCCTTCTCTATAGCCTCAGTAAAAAAACCAGCCCTATACTTTTCGTGAGCCCGTATAATATCCATTTCCAGGTGCAGTTCATCAGAGGCACGCAGTAGGTCTTGTAGGTAAAAATCAGCGTACGATTGAGATGAGCCATCAGGTGCCGGTATATCACAAAGCGGTTTACCTAAATATTGTTCAAATTCAGAAGATACATTTATGGGTACTTTACGAAATATATCCAGGTCGTCGACAACGTGAATGTGACGAGCTTTCCGTAATCTTTTCTTTAATTCATATGTAATGGCTTCTGCTGTTAAAACTTCACGTAATGTGCCGAGATGATATGTGCCAGATGGCGAGACGCCCGAGGAAACAATAATTTCATCTTCAGGAAAACGATTCAAAATTTCATTAACAACAGAATTCAACCACTGCATAATTAAGCCTCACTCATCTACCTATTAGCTTAAATGATTTTTAATAACTAGACTAGGCAATAACAACAATTTTATAGGTCGATGTCTCAGCTGGTGTTTGTATCTCTACCTTGTCACCAACTTCCTTACCAAGCAATGCTTGACCAATAGGCGATTCATCAGAAATTTTACCATTAAGAGGATCGGCTTCTACGGTACCAACTACCTGAAATTCTTTAGCCTTGTCTCCAGCACCTTTTAGCTTTACTTTCGAGCCAAGCTGTACTGCCCGAACTGTCCGTGGCGCCTTGATTAACTCGGCATTCTGCAGAATGTGCTCTATCTCTGAAATTCGGGTTTCATTTTTTTCTTGTTCTTGACGTGCTGAGCTGTATTCAGCGTTCTCGGCAAGATCACCAAACTCACGGGCAGTCTTAATACGGTCAGCTACTGCACTTCGCTGAGATGTAAGCTCAGTTAATTCAGCGTTTAATTCATCTACACCTTGTTTCGTTAACCTAAATAGCTTGTTCATAGCAAGCTCCTTTCTCTGTTGAGGGTTAGCGCACAACTCACTTGGTGGTTCATTATAGCAAGTTTATTTTTTACTCGCTATAATTTTTAACAATTCTTCTAGTGAAACCATTCGTATATCTGTTTCACTACGTTTTTTGAGTTCAAATTGTTTATTTTTTACTGTTTTATCACTAACCACAACTCGGTAAGGCATGCCCATCAGCTCAGCATCGGCAAATTTTTCGCCTGGTCGGACATCTCGGTCATCGTACAAAACTTCGACCCCCTCATCTTGTAGCTTTTGGTATAAATCGTCAGCTGTTTTAATTGTTTCCTTCGAGTCGCCCAAACGAGCGATGAAAATGAGGGCTGGCGCAATAGCAATCGGCCATACGATACCTTTGCTATCATGGTTTACTTCAACGATCGCTGCCAATGCTCGACCAATGCCAAATCCATAACACCCCATATAATATGGCTGTCGTTCACCTTGTTTATCAGTGTACTCAGCACCTTTCATTAATTTACTATAGTGATACCCTAGCTGGAATATATTACCGACTTCTATCCCTCGCTTTTCAATTAGTTTTTGACTATTTAAAGCTTCATAACCCTCCTTGGCCATCGCAATATCATAAAAATGCTTGGGCTCAGGAAAGTCTCTGCCAAAGTTAACATTTATGGAATGATAGTCAGTTTGATTAGCACCGACTTCAAAGTTTTTCCTTCCTTTTAGTGAGTCATCTAACACAACTACTACATTCTTTGGAAGATTTAAAAAGCCAGCATAACCAACCTCGGCTCCGGTAACTTTTTTAACCGTCTCTGCACTGGCAAGTTGCAAGGGTGCACCGCCAATAATATGTTGGAGCTTAGTTTCATTAATATCATAAAGCCCGTTCACCGCAGCCGCTACAACCCGCCCTTCCGTATCTTCAAACAAAATAGTCTTAGTAGTTTTTTCGACTGATATATCAAGGTGTTTTGCTAAGGCTTCAACCCCTATAATACCTTTGCCTTTAATATCATGACGAGGCTTTAGCTCCTCTTGGCCGTAGACATCGTACTTTTTAAAGATTGCAACATCTTCATGAGCTGCGTAGCTACCGTCCTTAGTCACAAAATAGCGACTTTCGCCTGCCTCACTTGGTATCACAAATTCGTGGCAGTATTCGCCACCAATATAGCCATTATCAGCCTGTACTACATCATATTCCAATCCTAGTTCATCAAAAATCGCTCCATAGGTATCCCACATTAGCTGATAGAACTCCTTAAACTGCTCTTCGGTACTGAAACTATAAGCGTCTTTCATAACAAACTCACGGACGCGTAACAGCCCGCCACGAGCACGTATTTCATCACGGAATTTCATGGAAAACTGATAAATATTAAAAGGTAAGTCTTTGTAGCTTAGGTTGAATTTTCTTATCAAATCAACAGCCATTTCCTCAGCAGTACCCCCAAGAGCAAACTCAGCATCGCGACGATCTTTCACCGTAATTAGCTCAAAACCAGTGGTGCTAATACGGTTAGTCTCTCGCCAAAGTTCTAGTGGGTGCAATACTGGCATCAAGATTTCTTGAGCACCGCTATTATCCATATGCTTGCGTACAATCTGGATAATTTTGTCATGTACTTTGAGCCCTAAGGGTAATAAGTAATAACGCCCTGCGGCTGATTCTCGGATAAAACCGGCCTGGGTTAACAATCGATGTGAAGAGATTTTATAATCAACCCCTTCCGTTTTGCTTGTTCCACCAAAAAGTCTGGATAATCTCATGTCTTACTCCCTGCTTAGTCTAATGCAAAATATAATTATACGGAACATACGATCGGCCAACAGGCCGGAATTCGTATAACTGGCAGGAAGCTAGGTCGTTTCATATTGACCACAGTATACGCTAGTTGTAATTTCAATGCACGTGGAGTAAAAAGAGAAAAGCAAAGGCTATAAAATTCTTTAGCCCATGTAAGCCCATACCGGCATACAATCGGCCCGTCTTCTGGCGCAACCAACAAAGTACTGTTGAGAGTATAAAGGTATCGATACCGGCAATCCATAGTGCTCCACCACTGCTGCTTTCGAGTAAATGTGGGATAGCAAAAAGCAAGCTAGTGAATATAGCCGCCCACACGACAGGTAGACTCTTTTTCAGACCACTGAAAAGAAAACCTCGGAACATAATTTCCTCAGCAATTGGTGGTAATGCTACCAAACTTAAAAAGACGAGCAGAAGCTGCCAGCCATGATATGTACCATTAAAACCAACATCTTGAGTTTGATTAATGTTCAGGCTTGGGATAAGCCCACTTATGATAGCAACTATTGCAATATATAACGGAAAATAAATTGCCAGTCCTAACAGTGCATAAAGAGGGTCTTCCCGCTTAGGTCGTCTCAGACCGATAGCCTGAATCTTACCTTTTCGCCAGCGAATAAAAGCAATGATTAAAAAGACTGTCAGCGTTTCGGCCAGTAGTACATAGAAAAATTGAGCAATGACCGAGTTTGTTAGCCAACTATTGGCATGTCCTGACGACCAGCCTTGTAAGTGCGGGTAAATGAGTACTATCTCTGCGGCTATAAGTTGGACCACAATGAAAACTAACAACGCTATTATTATGGCGCTCCATGGTCCCCAAGTTACACCGGGCTCATCTCGGGTTATTGATAAGATCCCTTTTTTAGAAATGTTTGTGGACATCACCAATAGTTAATAACACGAATACTGCTAAGAAGAAAACGAAACCAAGACTATTTGCTAGTATTTCGGCTCGTTCACTTAAAGTTTTACGGAAGCATCTAGCAATAAGGGTCATAAAAAGCTTACCCCCATCAAGTGGTGGAACAGGTAAAATATTTATAACCGCCAGACTCAATGAGATAAGACCGGCAATCATTAGGATATACTGGAAGCCAAACGAGGTACTGCTTTTAAGAAGCTTGAAGATCCCAACAGGGCCTGATAATTGATTAGCTTGCGCTTGACCTGCTTCTCGTTCCGCGTGGTTATGGGTCGCGAATGCTGCTCCTATGGAACCAACGCCGTGTAAAGCGGAGCCCAGGCCTTGAAATGTTAATGCAGTAAATTGAACTATCAAGCCAGCTGCCACAATGGGAGCTGACCAAGAGGAACGCTGTAAGTTGTACTGGGCTGCGACAATACCCAAATAACCTTTCGGATTATTCGTTTTTTGGCTAGCCACAACAACACTTTTGTCACGAAATTTAACTTGCTCAATCTTAATATTCTTATCATGCGAAAACTCCAGACCTACCGTTTGGCCAGCGAATTGCCGAGTAACACTTGGTAGAGTGCTGGCATTCGTAATCGTAACCTCTTTCCCGTGACTTGGAAGGATAGCCAACAAGCGATCATTAATGGTAAGCCCAGCTCTTTGTGCTGGCGAATCAACCTCAATATAGCCGACTAATACTTCGTTATTAACAATATGCGTGTCGCTTTTGATGGTGAATTGCTTATTAACTAACTGTGGCATTCCTATCCATGCTAAGATTGTTAGCACAATAAAAGCCGCCAAGAAATTCATAGCAACTCCAGCCGTCAAAATCTTTGTTTTCGTCCATGTTGATGAAACGCCATAGCCATGAGGCTTGGTGCTAGAGTCATATTCGCCTTTAAGTTTCACAAACCCACCAAGTGGTATAGCATTGATGGTAAATAACCAACCGTCTTTAGTTTTATGACTCCATAATTTTGGCGGGAAAAATATGCCAAATTCCTCGACATCGACACCATTACGGCGCGCCACTATAAAGTGGCCAAACTCATGAGCCACTACAAGTACAACCAGTATTAACAGCAATAGGCCAAGAATCAGTAGGTCAAATAGCATTTAACCCATTATAGCGCACTTAAGGTTATCGGCTAGTCAACGGTCAAGATAATTCAGTTAAATTGCAGCACTGAGTTTGAAATTTACAATTATTATAAAGTAAGAATTTCTTGCTCTTTAGCTTTGGTCATTTTTTCGGCCTCAGCTTTGTGTTGGCCCATAAGTTCGTCGACCTGTCGGTCAATACGCTGCTGATCATTCTCACCAATTTCTTTATTTTTCTTTGCCTGCTCTGTATGGCGCAATGCCTCATGGCGTATCTGACGGAGATTAATCATGCAATTTTCCATTTTTTCATTGAGTTGTTTGGCGATTTCACGACGACGCTCTTCAGTTAAAGGTGGAATTGGCACGCGCACTACTCGCCCATCATCCATTGGATTAAGCCCTAAACTTTGATTATCGCGAATTGCAGCTGTAATAGCCTGTAGATTATTTGGGTCAAACGGTGTGATCTGAAGTAACTGCGGCTCAGGTACGGATATCGTAGCAGTTTGATTGAGCGGCATAGGCTGACCGTATGCGTCTACCATTACACCATCAAGCATGCCAGCACTAGCTCGGCCCGTACGAACTTTTTTAAGCTCTCCACCGAAGTGTTCAACCGCAGTCTGTAGCTTTTTCTTTGTCTCTTCAACTATCCGATCTGGGTTCATCGCCAGCCTCCATTTAGAATCGTGCTTAGAATTATACTAGCCAAGCTCACCTAAAGCCATACGACTAAAACGTCGGACAACAATATTCTCACCAAGCCGTGCATTGTGCTGTTTTACATAATCACCAACTGTTTGGTCAAGATTTTTAATAAATGGCTGATCCAACAAACATTTTTCTGCGAAGTATTTATTGAGCTGGCCTTCTACGATCTTTTTTACCATATCGGCAGGCTTGCCTACGGCTTTAGTTTTAGCTTCAAACTCTTTCTGAATTTTTTCTTTAACGTCATGTGTGACGTTATCAATACTTACATATTCTGGATTACTAGCAGCAATGTGCATTGCAATATCTTTGACGAGATTTATAAAGATTTCATTGCGTGCTACAAAATCGGTTTCACAATTCACTTCAACAACCACTCCGATGCGACTATCGTGGTTGTATGTGCCTACAATTCCAGCACGGGCTTCACGTTCACCGCGTTTTTCTGCCTTTGTTAAGCCTTTTTTTCGCATTTCAGTAAGGGCTTTATCGAAATTGCCTTTAGAATCGTCCAGTGCTTTTTTAGCGTCGGTCATGCCAACCCCAGTCAGTTCACGTAGACGTTTAATTTCTTCAATACTCACAGCCATTATTACTTGTCCTCCTTTTCTGTGGCAGTTGATTTAACCTTGCTCCTACCTTGTTCAATTGCTTGCTTCATATAATCTGCAACTAATTGAATTGTTTTAATAGCATCGTCATTACAAGGAATAGGATACGTAACTAAGCTGGGGTCGGCGTTGGTATCAACTAAAGCCACAATTGGTACTTTAAGCTTACGGGCTTCGGCTACCGCCGTAGCATCATGTACGATGTCAAAAACTACCATTGCTCCCGGTCGAGCATTCAACTCTTTAACGCCACCATAGAGCTCGTTAAGCTGATCAATCTGTTCTTGATACCGTTGTACTTCGAGCTTATTGTACTTATTAGCCAGCTCACCCGAGGCCATACGGTTTTCTAGGTCTTGTAGATATTTAACTCGACCACCGATCGTTGCCCAATTCGTTAACATACCTCCGAGCCATCGATTCGTTATAAATGGCATTTTGGTATCTTCGGCTAGCTTCTTAACTATATCCTGAGCTTGACGTTTCGTACCAACAAATAGAACCTGCTTGCCGTCAGCGACGGTTTTACTCAGAAAGTCGAGGCCTACATTAAGGCCTTCAACTGTTTTTACTAAGTCAATAATATGGCTACCGCCACGTTTGCTATGAATGTACTGTGCCATTTTGGGGTGCCACCGCTCTGTCTTGTGACCAAAATGTGCTCCAGCCTCTAATAGTTTTTTAATATCGACATCAACTGACGCCATATAATTTTGTCCTTTCTCTTCAATCGGGAACCCCAGCAGACCTACACGGTACATGCTAGAGAGGATCAAACCCCAACCTGCTTAATTTATGACTTTATTAGTTTAACAGATGCAGCTCGTTTAGACAAGTGCTAGTGGGCTTAATTATAGTGAAAAGATTTTGGAATTGACCAAAGGCTAACAGATGTGTATAATTAAAAAACTATGAAAAAGAGTTTGCACCCCGCTAACTACCGACCCGTCGTGTTTCAAGATTTAAACAACGGCTTTAGTTTCATGACGCGTTCTACTGCCGAAACTCAAGAAACTATCAAGTGGGAAGATGGCAACGAGTATCCTCTTGTAAAAGTACATATCACTAGCGCTTCACACCCCTTCTTCACTGGCGAGGAGCGCGTACTCGACATCGAAGGCCGAGTTGACAAGTTTAAAGCTCGTGCTGCCGCTGGTGAGGCTGCCCGGGAACAACGAGCCGCGTCTGCCAAGAAACAAGCTAAGCGCCAGGCAGTCAAAGTTGAAAAAGCAGACTCTAAGCAAACTGGCCAATAACTAGATAGTATTAATAACCGTCGTGGATTAGTAATTCCGACGGTTTTCTTTATAATTTGAACTGTCATGAGTAAAAAAGAACTAGCCCTGCGCAATGAGCTTACTGAACTTCAAAAACGACTTGAAGATCCTGCTATCTTTGGGCAAAAAGACTATCCTAAGCTTGCTAAACGACATCAAAAGTTAGACGAAATCCTCGCCATGTTTGATAAACAAGCAAACTTACGTAAAAGTCGAATCGAAACTGAAGAACTTATCAAGGGCTCTGATCCCGATTTAGCCGAGTTAGCTAAACACGAGCTCCAGGAGACCGATAACGAGTTATCGAAACTGGAGACTGCTCTTAGTGATGCTCTAACCCCAAAGGATCCAAACAATGAACGAGATGTCGTGATTGAAATTCGGGCAGCCGCTGGCGGTGATGAATCTAGCTTATTTGCAGGCGATTTGTATCGTATGTACACACGGTGGGCCGAACGGCATAATTATAAAATAGACCTTATCAATGAAAATCCGAATGAAGTCGGGGGTTTTAAAGAAATAATCTTTGAAGTTCATGGTGAAGACATCTATAGACAACTAAAATTTGAAGGTGGCGTCCACCGCGTACAGCGAGTACCGACAACAGAATCGCAAGGTCGAGTCCACACCTCGACGACCACAGTTGCAGTCTTGCCGGAAGCCGAAGAAACGGACGTGGAGATCAATCCTAACGACTTACGTATCGATGTCTACCGTAGTAGTGGCCATGGTGGACAATCAGTCAACACTACCGACTCGGCCGTACGCATCACTCACTTGCCTAGCGGAATTGTAGTAACCTGCCAAGATGAAAAATCACAGATTAAAAATAAAGATAAGGCCATGGGAGTATTGCGCTCTCGCCTGCTGGCATTAAAGTTAGAAGAAGACCAGAAGCAATTGAGTAATCAGCGTAAAAATCTGATCGGAACTGGTGATCGTAGCGAAAAAATTCGTACATATAATTTTCCTCAGGACAGAATCACCGACCATCGCATTGGCTACTCACGATCTAATATCCCGGGGGCTTTGAACGGTGAAATTGATGACATAATTGAAAAACTGCAAGCTACTGAACATGAACTTTTAAGTCAGGAAAATTAAACATGCGCCGGTTACATTTATGAAAGCTGATCATTGGTTAGCTGAGGCTTCTAAAACTCTCACTGCGGCCGGTATTAGCACAGCACGATTAGATGCATTGGTACTTTTAGAGGACGAAACTAGTAAAGATAGGAGCTGGTTATTAGCGCATCCGGAGTTAGAGCTTGGCGAACATCAGATTAAAGAGCTTGCCCGATATATAAAACGACGCGTAGGCCATGAACCCCTTGCATACATTCGCAATAAGACAGAGTTTTATGGACGAGAGTTTTATATTAACCATCAAGTGCTAGAACCTCGACCAGAATCAGAAACCATGATTGATGCACTCAAAGGCCTGCCCATTGCTAGTAAATCCATACTACTAGACATTGGTACGGGCTCTGGAGCTCTTGCAATTACGGCCATACTAGAGACGCATTGCCCAAGAGTTTTTGCAACCGACATTGACCCCAGCTGCCTCAATGTCGCTAAAAAAAATGCTAAAACACTGGGTGCCGAAGTCGTATTTTTACAAGGTAGTTTGCTTGAACCTTTCCAACACAACAAAGAACTACATATTCATAAGCCATACATCGTATTAGCTAATTTACCTTATGTGCCGGATGATTTTCAGATAAACGAAGCAGCTATGACTGAGCCGCGGATTGCTATTTTTGGCGGCAAGGACGGTTTGGATTTGTATAGAAAACTTTTTAGGCAACTACACAATTGTGGTATTCCTCCAGCTTACGTTTTAACCGAAGCCATGCCCCCACAACACGAGGAGTTAGCGAAAATTGCAAAGTCTAACGGTTTTAATCAATACAAAAATGATGACTTTATCGAAATCTTCATGCCCACTAAAGCCTAACCATTGGTGGTTGTATCACCCGTTGGCGCCGTGCCGAGTGTGGCCTTTAGCTTTACAGTTTGACCATTACGATTAACGGTAAGTGTCACTGAATCACCGACTTGTTGTTTATCGATAATTGAAGTAAGGCTCGTATTTTGATTAATCTGCTGGCCGTTGATAGCCGTAATTATGTCGCCGCTTTTTATCCCGGCTTGATCGGCCGGCCCTCCAGCAACAACTGCTGCTTGACCGACTACATCTGATGGCGGGACCCATGCGCCCTGACTAACTTTCAAGTTATACTGCTGAGCCACATCGCTCGTAATTGGAATGTAGATCACGCCGAGGTAGGGTTGTTGCAATTTACCTGTTTGCTCAACGCTTTTAATTAAGCCAGTTACATCATTAATCGGAATAGCAAAACCAATGTTTTGAGAATTACTAGCAATTGCTGTGTTAATGCCTATTACTTGACCACTGAGGTTAACCAGTGGGCCGCCTGAGTTGCCCTCATTAATTGCCGCATCTGTCTGGAACAAATCATCGAGATTTTCTGATGTTGAACCAGTGCTATCACTTGCTTGCACTGAACGCCCATAGCCAGAAATTATGCCACTTGTGACAGTATTTTGGAATTGACCGAGGGCATTGCCGATAGCTACTACCGCATCCCCTACTTTGGTCTGTGAAGAATCACCAATAGTTGCTGGGGTAAGTTTCTTGCCGTTCAGGTTATTGATCTGTAGAAAAGCAATATCCAAACTATCGCTATCACTGGTGCGACCTACTACCTGAACGTTATTATACGTGGTGCCATCAGATAACGTCACGCTAACACTGGTGGTGCCATCAGGAATTACGTGCCGATTGGTTATAATTAAACCGTTAGCCGAGAGAATAATTCCCGTGCCCGCATCTTCACTGGAGCCTCCACTACCTAAGCCAAGCAGGCTAGTGTTTCCACTGCCCGTGGCACTTTGTGTTGCATCAACCGATACCACACTTTGGCCGACAGTTTGGGCAATTTGCGCAATTCGCGCACTTTGACTGCTGACAACTGTTTGCTTTGAGCTAAACGGCGTTGTCGATGAAGCATTCTGACTGTGACTATCAACACCAAGCCAACCGCCCAAAAATCCAGCTGCTCCACTAACTATTAATATGATGATAACAGTCAGGTATTGCGATCGAGCAAGGCCCGTTTTTAGATGTTTAGCGTGATGGTCTGATTGTTTGCTATCATCTAGCTGGGGCGGTAAGCTGGTCGATTCATGAAAGCCCGTAGGTTGATTTTGCGCTTGTGGGCCATTAGCATCGTTTACATCAATATGATCTGTTAATTTTGACTCATTATCTGTTAATGCCATGCTAAACCCTCCCCCCTATACTATACTTATACAACTTTACTTCTACTGCCTAGGTATAACGCAACAAGCACAATACCTACAATGACACACGTAACTAATATAAATTCCCTGCGTAATAGATCAGACAAGCGATCGTAATGATCTAAATAATACAAGGCAGCGAGCCCAAAACCAATAACAGTCAGCAATAGGGCTGGATACGTGATGCCATAAGACGATAGTAAGAAATGTCCAAGCACCCAAGTGAGTGCTGCGCCAAAATAGCCCCAGGTATAGGCCAATAATTTAGTATATGGTTCATCAAAACTCTCAAAAAAGTGTCGCGCCGACGCATAGCAAACTATACCAGCACCAGCCACCAACCCATAAAGTGGAGCCGCTGGCCATTCAATAAAAAGCGCCATCAATCCAAAAACCTGCCCGATCAGTGCCTGGGAAATCATTCCAATAACACTAGAGTTAGGTTTAATACCAACTAGCCATGCGCCGTATAACGCGGCCCACACAAGCTGCCATAGAGCACTGCTTGTATGAACCATGAAAATAAGAGTGCTGATACCAACAATAATATCAACAGCATTGGCTTGGATATTGGCTCCCCAGTAACGAGGTCTTACTGCAAACATACGCCATTTACTTAACAAGATAATGGCCAAGGCCACCTGAATAAAACCATTATTAAGCCGCACCAGTATAAAAATTAATATAGGAAGCAGCACTACAAGCCCTAAGTGAAAGGCATGGGAAAAACCACCCGTCGGTTTAAGTTTAGCTACTATTTGCCGCATCTTCGCCTAGAATTATAACAAAATTTGCGCCATTTGGCTGGATTGTTTTATCAGGAATTGTTTCTACTGCTTTGGCATGCAATCGATTCTGTAAATAGTGACTTGTATATTTATCTTTCCCACCGGTAAGATCGACTATAACAGTCTTCTGATACGTTAAGGTTGGGGCATTGCCTACAGCACCCACTCGATAACCATACGACTTCAAAGTACTAGCTACAGTATTAGCTAGACCGGGAGTAGTTGTCCCATTTAAAATCATAATATCAGCATTTTCTTTTGCTATGTAACCGTCTTTAAGTGTGTTTCTTACATAGCTTTGAATTTGGCTATAGTTATACAATCCAGCTGTTGGTTCAACAATAGACACATTATCCTCAGTGCCTGTTGTCACGAAATTATTTGGTGCATCGGCTAGACCAAGAGATTTAAATTTATTGTTGCTAATATTCTTTATTAATGAGTACATAGCGTTAGCATCTTTAAGGCTAATATCAGTACGAACATTACTCCCAAAGGTACTTAGCAATTGCGATATTTTTAATGGATTACTCAGCGTTCCTAACGTAAGAACCTTTTGTTTTAAGGCCAGAATTACTGAGCGTTGACGTTGAGTGCGAGCAAAGTCAGATGTAGTCTCACGCGAACGAACGTACATTAATGCCTTAGAGCCATCCATCGTTTGCGCGCCAGCAGCGGCAATCACCGGATTCCCATTGTTCGCCCAGGCCATAGTTGGATCGTAAAGTTCAGTCGGTACGTTTATTGTTACACTACCAACAGTATTAACAGCTTGCTGAAAGGCTTGAAAATTAACAAGTACAGTATAGTTAATCGGTATTCCCAGTACTTGTTCAACTGTTCCATCAACAGCTTTAAAGCCAGCATCTATTGCCTTCTGGTTGCTATTACTTCCATCTTCCGTACCAAGGTATTCGTATTTGCCACTTTCGTATGCAGCATTAATTTTCTGATAGTTACTTATATAATTATTGGGCATTTTAACCCATAGATCACGCGGAATGCTTAGTAGGGCCGCCGTATTATTAACTGGGTTTATACTGGCGACTAACATTGTGTCGGTGAGGTCTGGCCCTTCATGATCACCACCTCCAATACCGAGTAAAAGCACATTGATGCGACCAGACCCTTCACCGTTCAGCTCATCAGGGTTAACGTTAGCATCCAACGCAACGGCCGTACCGCCACCTCGAAAGACATGATGTAATTGGAGATAGCCTTTGCCGAGCAGTAAGCCGCCCACAACAATAATTGCAGCTATTGCAACCAATGCTGCTCTTAGAGCCCGTGAGCGAATTCTGTGCCACTTTCGATCATGGGCTTGTTTAGCGAGAGTTTCTGGGTCTGTTGAAAGCAATGGTTTGCGAGCTTTTCTCGTAGGTTTCGGTGAGACATTGCCGCTAGGTGAAGGCTTAGTGACATCAGATACCTTCTCTGTAGTCAATGCTCCGATAGTCTTCGGGCGTGACGAAATGGTCGGCAGTTGTGGTGACGCTCCTCCTAAAAAACCATCAATAGTGCGTCGCGTTTGTGGTCCACGCGGCGACCGAGAATTATCAATAGGCATGTGCATCTTAGTATAATTCATTAGTGTAACTGCGCAAACGCAGAAACACTCTTTATTACATGAAAAAATAGTATTAATTTATGAACGATTTTGCCCAACGGCGTAAAGATTTATTATCCACTTACAAGTATCAGAAATACGAGATTGAGCTTTCTGAAGATTAATCTGCACAAAACTAAGGTATAATTGAGTTCACTATATGAAAATATTCAATAAATTTGCTGGCTCTGGCCCTACGATATCCGACAATAGGAACGTTAACAACACGAGCAATAATCTTCCTACACAACATATTAATATTGATAATCGTCGCAGTTCGTCCGGACAAGGTTGGTGGAATATCGGAGGCACATTGAGTTTAATTGCCGGTGCAATTATCATTGCCGGGATTTTAAATTTCTTCGTTTTCCAGCAGTACCAGGTAGATGGTCCCAGCATGCAGACTACATTGCAGACAGGTAATCGTCTAATTGTTTATAAAGTACCTCGCACATGGGCGCGCATAACCGGTCATGCGTATATTCCTAAACGTGGCGACATCGTTGTTTTTATTGAGAATAACTTATACGGTTTAGATGAAACGGGATCTAATCAACTTATCAAACGGGTTATTGGATTACCCGGTGACCGCGTTGTCGTCAGCAATGGTGTTCTGACCATCTTTAACAAGCAACATCCCAATGGGTTTCGACCAGACGCTACTCTTCCCTACGGTAAAGTCATTGGCACAACGAGTGGTAATATTGATATAACAGTCCCGCCTAATCAAATCTTTGTATGTGGAGATAATCGTGGCGACTCACTTGATTCTCGAATTTTTGGCACAGTTCCTGCTAAAAACATTATTGGTCAACTTGTAGTGCGCATTACGCCATTGAATGAAATCAAGAAATTCTAATCGTTAGCAAGAATCAAAGCCAACGAAACGAAATAAGAGAGCCCGTATTCGTTCGGGTCCTATTGTGATATAAGCAAAAACCGCAATAAACGCTCTAGATCTTGCTCGGATGTAAATCCTATTTCTAGTTTGCCGCCATGGGCAGTGCGCCGAATACTAACAGGCGCTTTTATTCGTTTGCCAAGACGTTTAGTCTCCGGCGTCTCATTACGAATGTGTGCCTGTAAGGCTGTTGCTTTGGTATCTGGGGCAGCGTTCTTATAAGCCGTTACAAAACGCTCTGCTTGACGTACCGACCAGTCATTCTTTATAACCAGCTTAAGTAGTTCGTGCTGCTTTTCTGGAGAATCTTTGAGCGAAACGATCTGTCGGGCATGACCCTCAACAATTTTTTTCTCGCGTAAAGCCTGTTGAGCTTCTTCTGGTAATTGCAGCAGTCGGACAAGATTAGTGACTGTTGAAGTAGCCTTGCCGAGACGTTCAGCGATTATCTCGTACGTTTTACTAAATTGTTGATGTAGTCGTTCAATAGAGGCAGCTTGCTCTAATGGTGAAAGGTCAACTCGTTGAACATTTTCTACCAAAGCTATCTCGAGGCGTTCTAATTCCTGATGCGAGCGCACAATCGCTGGTACTGTCTTAAGTTTAGCAATCTTCGCCGCTCGCCAACGACGCTCGCCAGCTATAATCATATATTTATCTTCATCCACTAATGTGACAATTATGGGCTGCAATATTCCGTATTGTGTAATAGATTTGGCTAACTGCTGTAGCGCTGTTTCATCAAAATAACGTCGCGGTTGGTTGCTGTTCGATTGGATATGATCGACTTTTAATTTTTGAACTCTATCGCTAGCGTCTACTAACAGACTAGTATCAAAATCACGAGGCATCAAAACATCAAAACCCTTGCCTAGCCCTCTATTTTTATTAGTTTTAGTGGTTGGCACGACTTACTATCTCCTTCGTTAGTTGTTTGTAAGCTCGAGCTCCTTTTGACCACTTGTCGTGTTCGATGATTGTTCGTCCAAAGCTCGGCGCCTCGGCTAACCGCACATTGCGTGGTATAACCGTCTCTAGTAGTTTATCACCTAAATGTTTTTCAAGTTCACGTTGCACCTGGTCAGCCAAGGCCGTTCGCTTATCATACATCGTTAAAACCACTCCAAGTAGCTCTAGATTAGGATTAACTGTTTCTCTTATGCGCTGGACGATACTGAGCAGTTGCCCAAGGCCTTCTAGAGCATAGTACTCAGCCTGTACTGGTATCAACACGTCAGTAGCAGCCGCAAGAGCATTAATGCTAAGTAATCCAAGAGCTGGAGGGCAATCAATAATAATGTAATCGTACTGCGTCTGAGCCAGTAACGATCGTAGCCTCGTTTCGCGGTGCGTTAAACTAGCGAGCTCTAATTCGGCTGCCGCAAGCGAACTATTGGCAGGTAATATATATAAGTTATCAAGGTTTGTCTCATGTATCGCATTCGTTAGGATATCTGGGTGCAATAAAGCTTCGTAACTCGTAAATGCAGACTGTTCTTTATCGAGTCCCATACCACTCGTTGCATTTCCTTGAGGATCAAAGTCTATTAATAATACTGTCTTATCGTCTTTGGCTAAATAAGCGGCCACGTTAATAGCCGTGGTAGTTTTTCCTACCCCCCCTTTTTGATTAAAAATTGTAATGATATTACGATTCATACTTAGTCCTCTAATGCTTACGCCACATTATAGCGCATGTACATTTTGTATCCCTATGTGAACTTGGTAGCCTTATAAGGCTAGTCAATGCTTACCATTGACATACACAAGCATTATGATGTGTACTCTATATTAATATTATCAGCACGGCTCATAAACAACTTAGTCATTTATAATTCTTCTTTTTAATAAAAATAACCTAATAATTACAACTGCTAGATGAAGAAATAATATCTC
>DATKHF010000011.1:0-18826 GCA_035510355.1 Saccharimonadales bacterium (SeqCode)
GTTATTGGTGTTCACCTCCTCCTTTCTTCTCAGGCTCAATCTCCCTATGCCTCAATACGAGCTGACCAAGGCACCCTAACTGCTCCCGCGACTACCAAACCCTGCTCTGGCTCTAGTGATGGTTCCTGTGTGCAGTTTGGGCAGGGGGCTATATCATTTAATGTTGTTGGAAACAAAATAATGGAATCTAACGGTACTCAGTTTGTGCCGTATGGTTTTGTAGTCCCGTGTGCAGCAAATTTCGTTCAACCCTCAGATGTATCTAGTCTTTGCCAGAGCGGTTCTACTGAAAATTCAGGCAGTGATATCCTGACTGCCGCAGCTCAAGATTGGCACGCTAATATTGTGCGTCTTCAAGTATCCCAAGAAAACCTTTTCAGTGAGACCACTAATGATACCTGCAGCAGCAACCCCGGTAGCGTTAATCAAAACTACCTTAAGGTAGTAGATGGTCTAGTTAACGAGGCTAATAGTCTTGGAATGGTAGCCATAATTAGTCTACAAGAAGAACTGGCTGGTGGTTGTGCCTTCCCGACATCTAGCAGCACCGCTTTTTGGCACTACATGGCTAATTACTACAAAAATAATCCAGAAGTATTCTTTGACTTATATAACGAACCTCAGTTAAGTGTGAATGCAACCGGCGGTAAAAATACTACTGGTGAAGCTAATCTGTGGAATATCTGGCAAAATGGTGGTACTGCTATAACTCAAACAGATAGCGCTGGGATCAGCACGACTACTCCCCCCGCTACAACAAACTATGTGGGTATGCAAACTCTAATTGATACCATACGCGGACAAGGTGCGAGTAATATTGTTATCGCAGAAGGTAACACCAAAGACCATGACCTTAGCGGGGTACCTACCCACGTCCTAACTGGAGGCAATGTTGCCTATGGTAATGAACCAAACCTTAATGATGGTGATACTACCCAAGCCGGCCAACTTAAACGCTTTGGTCAGTATGCGGCAACGTGGCCAATTATGCCCGAAGCTTTCCTTGATCAATATGGAACGGAAGCTTGTGACCCTAATTCTGCAACGGACATACCCGAACTATTCAGTTATCTTAAGAGCTTGAATATGGGGCTAATATCTTGGTCACTATCACCAGGAGTAGACATTCAGGCTACTAGTAGTGATCCTCGAGGAGATTTAGATTTGCCTACAGATTATAGTGCGGCAAGTGCACGTGCATCAAACTACAGCTCTAGCGATTGTCCAACCGTAGGAGGGTCTGATACATCGACTAGCGTCACTTTTGGTCCAGGGCAATTAATCCAGCAATATTATACCTTGAATAGCATTCAGTTTTAGCCACCAGAACATAATTAGCTTGCATAACAGATAAAGTTGTGCTACAATTGAGATAACGTATGATTTCTAGTGAGAAAAAGCAGTCCACGATTAAGGATCTGCAAGCCGACAAAACTGATACTGGCAGCTCAGCTGTACAGGTTGGTATCATGACGGAGCGGATCAAAGAGTTAACTGACCATCTTAAGATCCACAAGCACGACTTTATGGCTCGGAGAGGCTTACTGCAGCTTGTGGGCAAACGTCGCCGATTATTGAAGTACATTGCTAGTAAAGATAGTAAGGCATACCTTGATTTAATTAAAAAACTAGGCATTCGTCGCTAGCTAGTGCATAGACCGATTGTCTCGAAATTCGAGGCCACAAGCTTGTGCACATTAACCGTTTGAGCTAATAAACTCGCGGGCAAAGAACAGATATATTGCGTCCTCAATAAAGCACAAGGGGCGATAATCATATATTTGCACTATGCTCGTGAATACTTCAGACAGAAAGGTTGTTACACACCTATGGGACAAACCATAAACCCTTTTGGGAAGAAAATTATAAAAGTCGAGACCGAATTTTGCGGTAAGACATTAACACTTGAAGTTAACCGCGTTGGCTTTCGTACGAGTGCTAGCGTGCTTGTTAGTTATGGTGACACCGTAGTACTCGGTACCGCTATGGTCGGTAAGCCATTACAAGGATTTGATTACTTTCCGCTTAGTATTGATTACGAAGAAAAATTTTATGCAGCTGGCAAGATCAGCGGTAGCCGGTTTATTAAGCGTGAAGGGCGCCCGAGTGACGAGGCGATCCTCATTGGCCGCCTTATTGATCGTCCGATTCGTCCGTTGTGGCCAAAGGGCTACCGTAATGAAGTACAAGGTGTTGCCAGCGTGCTTAGTATGGACCCGGGCTTCCGGCCTGATATGATTGCCATGATTGCCATGAGCACAGCCTTTATGCTTACCGGTGCACCATTTGACGGACCGATAGCCGGAGTACGAGTAGGTATCAATAAAGATGGTAAGTATGAAGCATTCATGACTGCCGAAGAGTTAGACCGCGGCAAGCTTGACTTAGTAGTTGCCGGTACTAAAGATGCCATCATGATGGTAGAGGCAGGCGCTAACGAATCAACTGAAGAAGAGGTTGCTGGAGCCCTGGAATTTGCTCAAAAGGCAATTGTTCCAGCCGTAAACGTACAAGAGGAACTGGTCAAAAAAGTTGGCGTAACAGCTCAAGAGTATGACTTGACATTACCAGATGCCGCCTTGCAGAAAGAAGTCGATAAGTGGGTCGAGGGTAAACTTGGTGCAGCACTTCGCGCTCCTTACCCTGAGCGTAATGAGTTTGTCGCTGTTTTAAAAGATAAAATGCATGATGATTTCGCTGATAAGATTGGCGAAGATTATGCAACTATGCGTACTCAATACGATGAAGCCTTTCAAATGGCTTTGCATAAAGATGTACGTAAAGGGATTGTTGAAGATAACGAGCGACCAGATGGCCGTAAGTTGACCGAAATCCGTCCACTTAGTAGTGAAGTTGGTATTCTGCCACGAGCTCACGGCTCGTCTATTTTTACCAGAGGTATGACGCAAGGGCTCAACATCGTGACATTGGCGCCGCTTAGCTATGTACAACTCGTTGACACTATGGAACGGCATGGTGAGCGTCGCTACATGCATCATTACAATGCACCAGGATATACTGTTGGTGAAGTACGGCGTTTGGGTAGTCCGGGCCGGCGTGAAATTGGCCATGGCTATTTGGCTGAGCGGGCATTAGCTGCTGTCTTACCGGAAGAGAGTGATTTTCCTTATACTATTCGCTCAGTAACTGAAATTATGAGCCAGAACGGCTCAACCAGTATGGCCGCAACGTGCAGCAGCTGCTTGGCTCTCATGGATGCCGGTGTGCCCATAAAGGCGCCTGTAAGCGGCATTGCAATGGGTTTAATGGTTGATGGTGACAAAACCTATCTATTAAGCGATATTGCCGATGCAGAAGATTTTGCCGGCGATATGGACTTTAAGGTGGCTGGTACGGCTAAAGGCATTACGGCTTTGCAAATGGATATGAAAGTCCACGGTTTGCCGGTTGCTGTTCTCAAACAGGCATTAGAGCAGGGTAAAGAAGGCCGAGCTTTCATTTTGGAACACATGCTTAAAACGATCGCTGAGCCCCGCAAAGAATTAAGTGCTTATGCACCGCGGGTTGAGTCAATCTCAATTAAGCCTGAGAAAATCCGTGAGGTTATTGGTAAAGGTGGCGAGACTATCAATAAAATTATTGCTGAGACCGGTGCCGAAATCGACATTAAAGATGATGGCACGGTGTTTATCGCCAGTCCCGATAAGAAGTCTATCGATGGAGCCATTGAATATATTCGAAACTTGACGGCTGAGCCCGATGTCGGCGCTATTTACGATAATTGTCGGGTAGTCAGTGTGCTGGATTTCGGAGCATTTGTAGAGATTTTACCGGGCAAGGAAGGCTTAGTTCACGTTAGTGAAATGGCCGAAGAACGTATCAATAAGCCAAGCGATGTCGTAAAAGAAGGCGACAAAGTGTCGGTTAAGTTGGTGGCGATCGATGACCGGGGCCGTCTACAATTGTCCATGAAGGCCGTTGAGCGGGAACGTAAAAATAAGAAGTAGGCTATGAAAGCTCACGTAATTAGCCATTGGCATAAAACGAAGATAGGACTAGTGATTTTTGCTCTTATCGAGATGGCCATAGCGTATGGCTTTGCAAGCTTAGCAATTGATCGTGGTAATTTATGGTGGTACCTACTGACCCTACTATTTTTTATCGGCTCATTACAAAATATTGCAAGGCTGATTGGAGCAGTTATTCATGACTACAAAGCTACAAAAGCTTGATCAGATTAAGACAGATATTCTAAAGAAAAATATCTGTCCAGATTTGGCCAAGACAGCCACGCAACTTGTATTCGGAGATGGAAACCCTGACGCTGACATTGTCTTTATTGGCGAAGCACCGGGCAAGAACGAGGACCTGCAGGGAATCTCGTTTGTGGGTGCAGCGGGTAAATTCTTGAACGAGATGCTGGAAATGATTGGCCTACAGCGAGCAGATATATACATCACCAACATTGTTAAATATCAGCCACCAAACAACCGTGATCCGCTGCCAGAGGAGAAATCAATTTTTCTGCCATATTTAGAAGCCCAGCTAGCAGCCATTAAGCCAGTGTTAGTGGTGACACTTGGTCGGCACAGCCTGAACTGCTTCCTACCGGAGCTATCCATTAGTCAGGTTCATGGTCAACCAAAGCGCTATAAGGGACAGGTATATTTACCGTTATTCCATCCAGCAGCCGCTTTATATAACGGTGGCTTACGGCAAACGCTCATTGATGATTTTGCCAAAATACCGAATATTATCAAGCTCACTAAAGAATCTAAAAAGTAATTACTTAAATGAAAGGAAATTATATGAATCCAAAAAATCAGAACAATCAAACTAATCAAAACAAACAAGATAAACCTAAAAGCCGTCAGAATTCATTGACGGGCCGTAGCAGTTCGCGTGGGGCGGCGATTCGCGCTCAACGACGCAGCATGGAAGATGCTCAGCGCGTGGCCAATCAATATGCGGCAGCTACACCAGTCGACGCTAAACAACCACGCCGCGCGAATGTTATCGATGATAGCCCTCGCTTAAAGATAATTGGCCTTGGTGGTATGGATGGTGCAGGTTCCAAAAACATGATACTCGTTGAGTACCAAAACGATGCTGTTATCTTAGACTGCGGTAACGATCTCGGAGTCGATCTGCCAGGCATTAATTACGCTATAGCCGACACAACATATCTCGAGAGCATAAAGAATAAACTCAAAGGCTACATAATTACTCATGGACACTTAGATCACATTGGCGGCTTGCCGCATATTGTACCGAAGTTTCCGGCACCAATTTATGGTAGTAAATTTACCATTGGCCGGGTTGAAGAAATTTTTGAGAACTTTGGCTTGCCAATGCCTCAAGGCTTTGAACTTAAAACAATAACTATGAATGAAGACACACATGAGCGTTTGAAGGTAGGGGAGTTCTTCGTAGAACTAGTACGAATCACACACTCCATCCCCGGTAGTACATGTATTGTACTCGACACGCCTGTAGGGCGGATCATCAACAGTGGTGACTTCCGGTTTGACCCTAATCCACTAGACCACGAACGGAGCGACCTGGAACGTCTTAAGGAGCTTGGTGACGAAGGTGTTCTAGCACTACTAAGTGAGAGCACCAGTACTGAACGACCTGGTCGCACACCATCAGAGTCAACTCTTGAGCAAAGTTTTATTGATATTATCGACCAGGCTCCAGGCCGAATCTTTATTGGTTTGTTTTCAACGAATATGAACCGTGTTCAAATGATCATTAATGCCGCTATCCACCATAATCGTAAGATTGCTATGGATGGACGCAGCATGGTAAGCACACTGGAGATGGCTGTGCGTCATGGCTTTATGAAGGTGCCAAAAGGAACGTTTGTCCCGATTGCTGCAAGTGCATCCATGAAAGATAGCGATTTGGTCGTTGTCTGTACCGGATCACAAGGCGAACCAAGTAGCGCACTACAACGTATGGCCAATGGCGAGCATAAACACATCAAACTTAAAGAACAAGACACTGTTATCCTCTCAAGTACACCGATTCCGGAAAGTGGTAACGATAAACTGGTTGGCGACATGGTTGATGGGCTCGTGCAAAAAGGCGTACACGTTTTCGAACACCGTAATCACGAGATCGATAACGTTGGTCCGTTGCATGTCTCTGGACATGCTTCACGGGACGAATATGCAGAGATGGTAAATCTTACAAAGCCAAAATTCTTTATACCGATTTACGGCCCATACCGATCAAAAGATCGCTATATTGAGCTGGCAGTCGAACAGGGCATACCCCGTGCTAATACTGCTAATGTTGGCAATGGTGAAGTTATTGCTTTCACTGCGGATAAAATGGAGGTTACTGGCGAAGAAGTGCCTCATGGTACTGTGCTGGTTGATCAAACCGGAGCACTTGTCAGCAATATTGTGGTTAAAGATAGGGTCTTGCTTAGCGAGGAAGGCCTAGTAACCGTGGTTCTAACTATCGATAAAAAGACCGGCAATCTCCTTACTAGTCCGGATATCATTAGCCGGGGCTTCATTTATATTCGTGATAACGAAGAGCTGATGAATAACCTGCGTCAAGAATTGCGTCGTGCGGTTGGACAGCGTTTCAAACGAGTTGATTTAGACCGCTTCAAGGCTGAGCTTAAAGACCATATTACTCACTTCCTATTTGAGCAAACTCAACGTAGCCCAATCGTCATCCCCGTAGTGAATATTATTGGTGCTAAAGGTGATGTAAAGACTGTGCATCAAGTTAAAACCAAATCAGCGGAAGATGTTGCGACCGAACAAGAGCGTCGTTTTCGTGAAATGCGAGAGCGTTTACTCACTCAAGATGCTCGCGTAGACTGAACATGAGCAACTTGACATAAGCATTATTATTTGCTATAGTTAGGTTTATGGCAAAAACACCAGAAACACAAGGAATACCAGACATACAAGCAGTACCTGGATCAGGCGATTGGACGCAACCAGAAGATCCTCATCAACAAGCTGATGCCTTTGCAGAGAGGCGCTTTGATGTTGATGGCGATGAAGCATTGGCTAGATGGACTAACCCAACTGGAAGTGGGGAGAAATCACCCAATCCTTCTACTGTGACGATTAGTGGTGCGCAAAGAGCTGGTGAGAGCTCAACATCTAAGCCAGATAATAATATTGATCGAACCTTCATATCTCGACTTCTCCAACGTCGACGCAGTTGACAAACGTTGTATTATTTGCTATAATATAACTTATGGAAAATACTACTGACAACGATGAAACAGAACTATACGACCCATGGCATGACCCGATACTGATTAAACGAGCAAAAGGTGACCCAAAAATGCTAGAGCATTTGGCTCGTGAAGCTCTTGCAAGAGATAGAATGATCGCAGTTTTCAATGAGTCTGGTGCAACCCCAGAAGATATGGAAGAAGCGCGTGAGCGTTTAAGTGCGGAGCGACAAGAACTTGAAGATTATCAAGCAGGGCAAGAGGGATTGTAATCTCAGGATATACGCACCTTTTGAATCATGTTAAAATAAGCTAACTATGGCCAAAAAAAAGAAAAAACAGTCAAGAGCTAAAAAAGCTGAATCAGTAATAGACGAGAAATCTACTTTCTGGCCGCTTGCAGGTGCCATCCTGCTCTTTGTATTTGCGCTGTTCTTATTGCTTGGTGGTTTCGGTACGGGCGGTCCATTGCCCAAAGACTTGTTTCACGGAGCATACTGGACGCTTGGTCTTGCGGCTTATCTCACACCAATTGCTCTGGTTTTTTGGGGGGTAAATAAATTTACCAACGAAGATAAAAAGATCCCTCTGAATAAGTTTATTAGTATGTTGGCGGTTCTAGTTTTTGCTGCAAGCTGGTTATTTACGGCATTTGCTGGGCATACGGCTGCAGATACATACGTCGGTGGCCATGGAGGAGTAGTAGGCAAGGGAGTGGGCGAAGCGGCACTTAGTGTGCTCGATAAATTTCCAGCCTCACTCATTTTCTTTATATTTGCTGTTCTTGCAGCCTTTTTTGCCTTTGGCGTATCGCTTCAAATCCTGCTTAAAATTCGTGAACTTTTCAGTAAAAAACCAGTTGATGAAGCAGAGCTTGCAGCTCTAAAGAGTAAAGCCGAAGCTAGCGGTTTTCAATTAAACGAAGGAGTGCCAGTTGAGCATCATGGCTTAAGGGAGCAAACTCATTTATCTTCACTAAAGAATACGGCTCAAAAATTAGGCGCTAGCGAAAATCATGAAGCGTTAACACTTGCCAGCGATCCGGAGTGGAAATTCCCGAGCGTTGACTTATTAAATCAGAAACAAGATAAAGCTGATGCTGGAAACGTTGAGGGTAACGCCCAAGCTATTCACGATACTTTCGAGAACTTCAATATTGATGTCGCTATGGAGGGCGCTAATATTGGTCCGCGAGTTACGCAATATACTCTCAAGCCGCCGACGGGCGTAAAACTGACTAAAATAACAGCGCTTGAGAACAATCTAGCATTGGATTTAGCTGCACACTCTATTCGTATTGAAGCACCGATCCCGGGTAAACGAGCTGTCGGTATTGAAGTGCCGAACTTGAAAGCGGCCACAGTACGTATCAGCTCCATCTTCCAGGCTCAAGAATGGGCACAAGTAAATAGTCCACTAGGCTTCGGTATCGGTAAAGACATTTCTGGTAAACCAGTAGTGGCTGATCTCGATTCTATGCCGCATCTTTTGATTGCTGGTCAAACTGGCTCTGGTAAGTCAGTCATGATCAACACCTTACTTACTAGTCTTTTGTATCGTAATAGCCCAAGTGATTTGAAGCTTATATTAGTCGACCCCAAACAGGTTGAACTTAAGCCTTATGATGAAATTCCACATCTTCTGGCACCGGTTATAACTGAACCGGAGAAATGTATTAGTGCCCTTAAATGGGCTGTGGCCGAAATGGAACGCCGCTATAAAGCGCTATCGGATGTACGTAAACGTAATATTGGTGAGTACAACGCTCTGAAAAAAGAAGAGGGCATGCCATATATTGTAATTGTTATCGATGAGTTAGCTGACCTTATGATGATGGCCGCCCGAGATGTCGAAGCGCTGATTGTACGAATTGCTCAGAAAGCTCGTGCAGTCGGCATTCACCTTGTGCTAGCCACACAGCGTCCAAGTGTTGATGTTATTACTGGACTTATTAAAGCAAATGTACCGGCACGTATCGCCTTCGCTACGACCAGCCAGGTCGACTCTCGCACTATTATTGATCAAGTTGGGGCTGAAAAGCTTCTCGGACAGGGCGATATGCTTTTCCTGACACCAGATATGCCGAAGCCAAGACGCGTACAGGGAGCCTTCATTGGTGAACCTGAAACTGCTAAAGTAACAGACTTTATTCGTATGCAACGGCCGCCTCAGTATGATGATGAAGTGGTCAGTCAACCGGTTCAGATTGGTAAAGGTCGTGTTATATCTGACTCTGCTAGTAATGACGTTGATGATGAAATGTGGCGCGATGCGGTGCATGTAGTCCTTGAGGCGCATAAAGCCAGTACTAGTTTGCTCCAACGACGACTTCGCATTGGCTACGGCCGAGCAGCACGTCTGATCGAAACTATGGAAGAGCAAGGCATTATTAGCCCAGCTGATGGTTCACGTCCTCGTGAAGTGCTTGTGAGCAGTGTGGATGAAGTTTTCGGCACATCAGATACTGTTCCTGTCGACGATAACACTGAAGAGATTGTTGAAACTATCTGAAGACCCCGCAAGTCAAAGCTAAAGACGCTTGAGTAACTGCTGCAAATCTGATAAAATAGACAATTATCAACTCAGCTCATGGCAGTTTTGGCGCATGGGCTTTAATCCTGAAAGGTGAGCCAACTAGGCCACACTCGCAGGACGAACCATAGGAGGTTTTCTAAGTGAACCAGTACGAGATTGCTATCTTATATGATCCGGATCTAGAGATTGATCTGGAAAAAGCTACAAAACGAGTAGAAAAAATCTTTACCGACAATGGCGGTAAAGTACTAAATATTGATACTTGGGGCAAGCGTAAGCTGGCTTATACGGTTAAGAAGCACGAAACAGCTGTATACGCTTTTTATACTATCGAATTGCCAGCTGAAAATGTGCGCAAAATTGAGACTACTTTAAATATTACCGACGAAGTAATCCGTTTCCTGATCACGCGTCCTGATCTAAAGGCGATTGCTAAGGCTGAGGCAGCTAAGGCTGAAAAGGCACAACGGGCAGCTGAACGTGGCGAACGGGTTGAGGATAACGACACCACTGAAGAGGATGAAGAGTAGTACAATGAAAGGGTAAGTGAGGAATATGATATGGCACGAAGCGTAAACCAGGTAATTTTGATGGGTAATTTAACCCGTGATCCAGAACTCCGCCAAATTCCAAGTGGCCAAAGTGTTTGTAGCTTTAGTTTGGCACTTAATCGAGCCTATAAAGATGCTAGTGGTGAATGGCAAGAAGCCACTGACTATATTGATGTAGTCGCTTGGGCGGGACTTGGTGAGCGAGTAGCGCAGTATCTTACCAAAGGTCGTCGTTGTTTAGTCCAAGGGCGAGTGCAAAGCCGCAGCTGGGAGCAGGATGGCCAGAAACGCAGTAAAGTCGAAGTATTGGCTAATGACGTGACGTTTTTGGATAGTCGAGGCACAGGCACCGATGATGGCAGCGGAATGACAAGTGTTAGCACTACCGCACCGAGTCCTAGCAGCTCATCTAAACCAAAACCAAGTAAAGAAGAAGATGTCGTTATTGAAGATATCGGCGACGAACCAATTAATTTAGATGATATACCGTTTTAAGGAGTAAACTCATGGCAAAGATTTTTAAGAATAGAACTGACGTTGCGTATTTTGATTATAAAGATATTAAAACCCTGCAGCGCTACGTTAACGTATACGGACAAATTGAGACCCGCAAGAAGACGGGGCTAACCGAAAGCCAGCAGCGTCGTTTGGCGACAGCTATCAAGCGGGCTCGTCATATTGCATTACTACCATTTGTTGCGAGTAGTTAGCGTAAATTCCATGGCTCTCAATATCACAAACCTTAAAAAAGGGACGATTTTTCAACTGGACGGTGTGCCGTATCGAGTTATGGAGTACGGGCAGAAAGTTATGGGACGAGGTGGCTCCATAGTAAACGTACGTATTAAAAGTTTACTCGATGGCAAGGTACTCGAAAAGACCTTTAAGGGTAATGAACAACTAAATAGCGCTGACGTTACTAATCGCAACGTGCAATATCTATATAATGATAGCGCTACATTTTTCTTCATGGATGAGGATAATTTTGAACAATTTGAAATAGCTGCCAGCATCATTGGTGATCAAGCGGGCTATCTAAAAGAAGGCGATAAAGTTCAAGCACAACTATTCGAAAGCCAGGTTATCAACGTTGAGCTGCCCAAAAACGTACCACTCCAAGTTGTATATACCGAGGACGTCGTAAAGGGTGATACGACTAGTAATGTGCTCAAAAACGCTGAACTCGAGACAGGTATTACGATTAAAGTTCCAGCCTTTATAAAAACTGGTAACATTATCAGAGTCGATACTCGAACTGGTGAATATTTAGAACGTGCCAAATGATACATGAAACAGCGCCTTGATCAGACCTTAGTTGCCCAGCATTTAGCTCGTACTCGCAGCCAGGCCGAAGATCTTATTAATCGAGGTTTTGTGAGTGTGAATGGCAAGATTGTCACTAAGTCAGGCACTCAAATAGATTCAACAACGCAGCTAAAAGTGACGCCACATACGAGTTTTGTTTCTCGCGCTGGCGAAAAGCTGTATTCAGTTGTCGCAACATTCGATCTTGACTTCAGCCAGAAAATCATACTGGATGTCGGTAGCAGCACCGGTGGTTTTACGGATCTTGCTTTGCGCAAAGGAGCAGCTAAGGTAGTGGCCGTTGATGTCGGTACTGACCAACTACATATAAGCCTACACGGAAATCCAAGGATTGAGTTGCACGAAAAAACCGACATTCGTAATTTTCAGACTGCGGAACAATTCGACATTATAGTTATTGATGTGAGTTTTATCTCTCTACGAGAGATCTTACCCGCAGTTATTAGGCTTAGCTCGTCAGCGACAACAATTGTTGCCATGGTCAAGCCGCAGTTTGAAGCGGGCAGTGATGGTCTCAAGCATAAGGGTGTTATCAAAAATGATCATCTTCGTCGCGATATATTTAAGAAGTTTGAGACATGGGCACAGCAGTATTTTATTATCGAAGCTAAAGCCGATTCTAAGGTTTCTGGTGCAAAAGGTAACGTGGAGCGTTTTTATAAGCTTCGGAAAACTTTAGTTTAGTAAAAATTACTAACTCTCGAGATAGTGAAGTAAGTCTGGTAATCGCTTGAGCGTGAAAAAAAGTTGTTCGTTCTTCACAAGACCTTTGCGTTCTAAGTAAGCAATTTCTCGACTAGTAGTTTCTCGACTGGAGTTTATTGAGCTGGCAATGTCTTGATGCCTGAGAGGGACTTTAATGACTAAGCCATCAGGTGATTCTTCACCAAAACGCTGCGCGGTAGTTAGTAGGAATGATATTAGTCGTTCACGTACAGTACGATACTCTAGGTTTAGAATCCGTTCAGAATGCATACGATACATATCGGTTATGATATCAATAAGCGGTAATGCCGACTCAGGGTGGGATCGAATATAGGCAGTAAATGTTTTTCTAGAAATCAGCCAGACTACAGTTGGTGCCAAGGTCTGATATATAATGTGACGATCGTCACCGGTAATCGTCCATGTTAAACCGAGAAAATCACCTTTCTTGCGGATAATGAGCAGGTTCTCTTCACCGTATTTCGTAATGTCATAAGCCTTAACTAAACCTTCCTCAATGTAGAAGACACCCGACGGAGCTTCACCAGGGCGGATGATAAATTCTCCTTTTTTGTACGTTAGTTGAGTGCCTTTAAGGAATAAGTCAATAAGTATTTTGGACTGGTCTACGCCTGCCAACATGTGTTAATTATGCTACAACTTCTGTCTGATGGCAAATTGATGAACTATTTATACAATATAGGTACCAAGTGTGATAAACATCTCACCGTCATAGTGACGAAACTAACCGCATAGTAAATCAAGTAGGGCTACTATAAGAGTACAACCAAATAAGCAAGGAGGAGTCATGGTCACTCTACAGGACGTTGAGAACCAGCTAAAACAAATAGGTTTTAACTTCCACGCTTGGGGCAGGGGTGAAGTTAAAGAGTTATGTAAAATTCTTGCAGACGATGAAACCATTAAGCAGTGCGCTAATGGATATTATCAAGGTGGCTTTGCTATGCTCGTAGCTACTGACCAACGTTTGTTGCTTGTCGACCGTAAACCGCTCTTTCTGACACTGGAAGCCATTTGGTATGACAAAATTGGTCAAATAGATTACTACCACCGCATGCTTAACGCTACCATATCCATCTCCTCGCCGAACAAAGAGCTAAACTTTACAAGCATGAACCATGCCCGATTACGTCAAATCCTAGCTTTCTCGCAACAGAAAATGATCGCGGCTAAAGACGGTGATGCGCCAGATGAAGCTGAACGTAAAGCCGAAGCTAGTATGGAAACAGTGAAGCCAAGGACTAAACAGAGTTTATGGTCATTTGGCGGGCAAGAATTAGAACGCCAACTATCAGCACCGACTGATACTCCACAGTTCACAGAGCAGCAGCCAGCTATAGATCAGCAACCCACAACTACTTTGCCAATCCCAGAGTTTTCACGCACGCCGGATAAGCTGAAACTGTATGCTAGTGCCCGTTTACCATTCTCGCGCCGTCGCTATTTTGTCCGCTAGTTTAGACCTTCGTAATTAACGTTCTCTAAACTATCGCCTGCCTATACGTTGAATCTGAACTCAACAACATCATCGGGCTGCATAGTATAGCTTTTTCCTTCAGTGCGAATTTTTCCTGCAGCCTTAGCGGCAGCTTCAGAGCCAGCGGCTACAAGATCACTATAACTGATGATTTGAGCTGCAATAAAACCGCGCTCAAAGTCACCATGAATAACGCCTGCGGCTTCAGGTGCGGTAGCGCCCTTCGGGATAGTCCAGGCTCGCACCTCCTTTTCACCGGCCGTTAGATAACTTTGGAGACCCAGCAGTTCATATACAGTCTCGATGAGTTGAATGAGTCCCGTTTGAGCTTGACCATAACTAGCTAATAGCTCACTACGATCTGATTCGTCAAGGCTTTGTAGCTCATCTTCGAGTTTAGCGCAAATGAACAGAGCATGTGCAGGGGCCACGAGGTTACTCAGTTCTTGCTGGAGCGCTTTGTCACTGAGACCAGCCTCGTCAACGTTGAAAATGTACAGCAAAGGCTTAGTAGTGATTAATTGCCAATCATGTAAGGCTGCTGCGAGCTCGGGCCTCGATAGCAACAACTCACTTTTATCCAGAACTACCTGGGCCGCTTCAGCAGCAGTGACTATAAGTTGTAATTTAGGATTGGCTTTAGCTTCTTTTTTTAATTTCGGCAAACGCTTTTCAATTGTCTGTAAATCAGCTAACACTAACTCGGTATTAATAATCTCAATATCTTTTTGAGGGCTGGACTGTGACTCAACATGCGTAACATTCGGCTCCTCAAAAGCGCGTACAACATGCACGAGGGTATTACAACCACGAATATGACTCAGGAACTGGTTGCCTAAGCCTTCGCCTCGACTGGCACCCGCAACTAGTCCGGCAATATCTACAAAGGTTACGGTAGCCGGTACAATTTTATCGGTATGATATAGCTCGCCGAGTTTTTTAAGGCGATCATCTGGCACCGGTACTATACCGGTGTTAGGCTCGATGGTCGCAAACGGGTAATTTGCTGCCAGTATATGGCTATTGGTTAAGGCATTAAAAAGCGTAGACTTCCCAACGTTCGGAAGTCCTACGATACCACATGAGATTGATGACATAGGCTAGATTGTATCAGATGGAAGCAACTAGTGGTTGGAAATATTAATTTTGATGATAAGCAACTACCCAATCAACTTGAAGGGCAGAGACGGGTGGAGTAGAAGAATTTGGACAAACTTTATGAAAAGAATTATTACAGCTCCATGTATGTCCTTGAAGATCGAGCACCATTGGACCATTTGGGATTGTGCCTGGAGTGTCCATGGTTGCCCAAACTTTACCATCAAGAGTAAATTGCAGGGAGGAAGAAGTCCATATTACCCCCCAAGTGTGCCACTGTGTTAAGTCGACTGTTGTATGGGCGTGTTGTTGGTCCCCTCTATTGGCCCACAGTAAATTAGCGTATGCCGTGGTATTGGTACCATTACTTTCACTAAAGTCTACTTCAGGAGACCATGTATTGGTTGCATCCCAAAGTAATTCTGTGAATGACACTCCCACTGAAGAAGTAATCCTTGAGCGAACGAGGTATTCACCGTAAGTTTGGACTAAACCTGGTTTACTCGACATACCAGCAGATGTCCAAGCGTTATTGTCTGCTGGATCCTCATAGGTTTTAATCGTGGCTAAACCACCACCAATAACAATATGTGATGGATTCCAATAACCGGCTTGAGGATTAGCTTGTTTTAGAGGGTAAGCATACCAATTACTATCAAGAGATGAAGCATTAAAATCTTCGGCAAATACCTGTTGGTAGCCAGGCGGTGGATTTGTAGGTATAGATTCGCCAGAGGGGTCAGAAGATTGGTTAGTTGATTTGGCAGATGCTATCGATTTAGAAGTTGCAGTAGAAACTGAAGTCTTGTGATGGTTCTTGTAAACCATATAACCCACCACGCCAATTAAGATTACAATTACTAGAGCTAGTCCGACTGAAAGTATCTTGTGTTTTATAACTGTATCTTTAAGACGAGAAAAGATTGATGATTTACGGGGGAAAATTTCCTCCTCGACAGGGACTTCATTATTTGGTTTTTCTTGCGTGGGTGACATGCATTAACTCTTAAGTTACTCAATAGTATAACAAAATAAGTTTCACATTTCTGTGCTAGTAATGTTTATTAAGAACTGACCTTTTAAGTTCTGGTGTGTAAAGGTGGATGGTGAATGGTATGGTTGCTAGCTGACGATGCCTATCTCGAGACTTTTTGACACAAGTAGATTGTAACAGATATGAGTAAGAGACAGAAATATATACTCGACAAATAGGCATGTTAGGCTTTCTAGCCGGAGCAACACTTAAATCATCAGGCCATCCAGCTACTGAACAGCTAATGCAAGAAGTACAAAACATACCAAAAGCTAACCGTAACTAGTTAGCTATCACTATTAAAGACCAACTAACTGGCTTTGGACTATAGATTGCTTAGGCAATTATCCCTTGACTACAAGTAGCTTATTCGGTACAATGTAAGTATGGAGAACAAATTCAGTATCAAACAGTTCAATCAAAGATTTCCAGATGACGCAGCTTGTCTTGAGGAAATAAAACTACTAAGGTTTGGTAATACTCTAGCTTGTCCTAAATGTACTAAAGAAAATAAGTTCTATAGAGTTAGTGGTAGATCAGCTTACGCTTGTTCTTTTTGTGGTCATCATATATACCCACTAAAAGACTCAATCTTTGATCACTCAAGTACTGAACTTAGACTATGGTTTTATGCCATATATCTAATGGCACAAACTAGAGCTGGTATATCTGCTAAACAATTAGAACGAGAACTAGGGGTTACATATAAGACAGCCTGGCGAATGTTCAATCACATACGTCAGCTTATGGCTAGTGGTGGCAATATGCTAACTGGTGAAGTAGAAGTCGATGAAGTTTACTTTCATCCTAACCCACAGAAAAGAACAACAGCTAAAGCTAACAACAGCCAAGTAGTCTTTGGTATGGTGGAACGAAAAGGCAGAGCAGTTGTTAAACATGTTAAAAGCTCAGGCGTAAGAGTGCTGTCTAAAGAAATAAGCAGTGGTATAGCTAGTGATGCCGTAGTTTACAGCGATACTCATAGGTCATATAAGCACTTAACCAAAGTTGGCTACGTTCACTTCACCGTCAATCACTCTCAGAAAGAGTATGTAAATGGTGATCGTCATACTCAAAACGTAGAAAACCTATGGAGCAACATAAAAAGAGGGATTAGTGGAGTGTACAGACATGTTGACCCTAAATACTTACAAAACTATGTTGATGAATACGCTTTTAGATACTCTCATCGTCAAACACCTAAGTACATGTTTGATCTAATACTGAGCAATATAGCTAGAGAATAATCTATTTAGTTTTATCTTTTGGTTTAGTGCTTTTCTTAGGCGTAGCAGCCTTTTTTAATATCTCATTAAAGTCAGCTTCAGCGCCCTTGCGACCACCAGACTTAATAAATTCCTTTAACTCATTATCTTTCTTAGAAGGCTTCTTCTTGGGCATGTTTGTATTCTAACATTGGAAGCCATTATTGCATTCGGATATCTTTCAGCTTATTCTAGATACAATGTCTAAGCATAAGGACAACCCAAGATGACCAAATTACGACAAACTCAGATGGGCTTTACTGTCATTGAGTCTTTGCTTGTCTTGCTCGTTATTGTGATTATTGTAGCGGCCGGTTTTCTCGTTGCAAATCATATTGATAAAACTAAAAAACCTGCCACTACATCACAGACTACATCCATAAAGAAGAATTCACCTGCAGTAATGGCGGTATACGCACAAACAGCTGATAAAATGGCCTCAGTAGTTACTGCAGAGGTAACAGGGGCAACACTCTATTCGAAACAATCTTTACCTGTTGAGGCTTCTAGTGCTTCTAACGAAACCAACGAAGTAAAAAAACTATACTGCTTTACTGTCGTCAACTCACCAAGCTTAACTGAGCAAGTTATTGATGGCTTTAACAATGATAGTTCAGCAACATGGACAGATTATATGGCAACATCTGGCACAGGTTCTCAATTAAACCCATATAGCTACTCAGCCACCTCCACTAATCCTTCCCCAGCTGCTTTTGCTGACACTTTGGAGCCGTTAATAACACAAACAGGTCAAGTAAATATATCTTTTAGCACAAGTAATACAGCTAATAAGCCTATTACAACCAACAACCCAAATTATTGGCCATCAGGAAAGGCAGATGCTGACATAAGCATACCAACCCAGACTAACCAATGTATAACTATTGCCAAACAAAATAATGTGAACACGTCGAATAAGCTGATATTGTCCGTTACATTGGATTTTTATGACTCCAATAACAGCAGCACTTTTTAGGTTAATTCAGTGACCTAAATGCGTACTATTGAACAACCTATATGTAAATAATCGTTCCCCTAGTTAAGCAGGGTTGATTATTACCTACTTGTACTCAAGGTATAAGTGCCATTGCTTATGGTTGACTTAATTGGGATTTAGATGTAAAACTATACTTGATGGCTTACTATGGCTAGAGCGGCGCAGGGGATGTAATCTTCAGCGCCTTTTTGCTCGCTAAGTAAAGCTTGTTCATTGACATGTCAGACTGAATTTTCGTATACCCATATATTTGGATCCGGTACCTGGGATTAACTATAGATCCTAGCTTCCGGATTCCAAATAAAGTTACCAAAAGGTACCCTTGGAAAAAAGGCGGCGAAAAGCCGATCAAGAAGGAGGACAGAAAATGTCCATGAATACTTTGCGACGACTTATTGTCGTTGTGATAGCAGTGTTGCTTACGGTATCGGTAGGAATTGAGATCACTGCATCAGACGTAGGAGCCGCTGAAGCGGTACCCGCATTTGTTCCGAGCCACGAGGTCCAGCCTCTGGCAACAGACGATGAGGTTGCCTCGGTTAGTTCCGGCTGCTATGCGCCCGTGTCAGGAGGTGGCGAGATTTTCGTTACCTTTCGTAATCTGCCTTATGGCAGCTTTGGTCAAGCTGTGGTGTTCACTACTCCTC
>DATKHF010000012.1:0-5938 GCA_035510355.1 Saccharimonadales bacterium (SeqCode)
TATATATACTGATATGACTTATTTTAAAATACGGTAAAAAGAACTCTATTACGATTGAGAATACGATAGCAGAAATAATTGTAAGCAAGACTTTCGTAATAATATCTTCACTAACATTTTTCGACTTTGCTAGAAATCGAATAACTGTTTTTGCTAGACCAAGGCTTGCAAGAGAACTTATTAATGATATTACAGCCATTAAGGCAGTAGCTTTTCCGACATTTGTTGTTGAGTATAGGTGTGCAGCTATGATCCAAAATATAAAACCAGTAAGTGCGCCTATCCCCATATTTAGAAGTAAGTAAATTGAGTTCCGGTAAAAACTATCGTTCATAAAATGTTTGTATAATTTTATGGTGTGCTTATACATTGGTAGATTTTTTGTAAAACGTTTTTTAACGTTCATTTCATTAACATATTCAGTCATTGCCAATTAAGAAAACTCACTGCACGTTATCGATAACATATTAATGTATATTATACAACTAATCTGACCGCTATTACAAGTTAATCCCTGAATCTCTTATTATTGCTATACTGCATAAGATGTCGAAAAAGAAAATCGCCCAATCATTGTCACTCACATGTTTCGTCTTTGGCTTTGCCGGGTGGATATATATTGCTGAGAACGCGGTTTTTCATCCTTATACGCTTGGCTTGCATCTTACACACTTTGCTAATTGGCCGCACGAGGATACCTTCGGCGCTATATGTTTCGCCGTTTCGTTCATTAGCTTTTTTGTCTATAACCTTATTAAAGATAATCCGCGACAGCGCTAGCCCAATCTTGGCTTAATACTCTTTTAATGTTTTAGTTTGTTGAGCAAACAGGTGTTATGATATAGGCAAGTGATTAACGGGTTGGCGTAAGGTATAGTGATAAAGTGAAGATTGCAGTCGTAGGAACGGGCTATGTAGGTTTAGTGACTGGTACATGTTTGGCCGAGGTTGGCAATCATGTTACTTGCATCGACATAGACAAAGATAAGATTGCCATGATGCGGGCTGGTAAGATACCGATATATGAGCCTGGCCTGAGGAACGTTTTCCAGCGTAATCTAGACGAAGGCAGGCTGGAATTCAGCACCGAGCTGTCTGACGGCATCAAAGATGCCAAGGTAATTTTTCTAGCGCTGCCAACACCACCAAATGGTAATGGATCGGCTGATTTATCTTTCATATTGGGTGTCGCAAAAAAACTCAGTAACTTGCTTGGGCACTATACGGTTGTGGTTAACAAGAGCACCGTACCGGTCGGTACTGCTGAGAGAGTAAGTAAAATTATAGCTAAAAATGCCAAGGTCAAAATTGACGTCGTATCCAATCCGGAATTTTTGCGTGAAGGCTTTGCTGTCAACGACTTCATGAAGCCGGACCGCATTATTATCGGGGCAACCTCTTTTAAAGCCAGGGCGCTCATGAATGAACTCTACCGCCCGTTCGTTAGTGAAGGTGGTGAAATCTTCTTCATGGATGAACGTTCTGCGGAAGTGACTAAGTACGCAGCAAACTCATTCCTTGCTGCCAAAATAACATTCATGAATGAAGTTGCTAATCTGTGTGAACATGTCGGCGCCGACGTTGACTGCGTGCGCCGGGGTATCGGATCGGATCCCAGAATCGGCAAGAGATTTCTGCGTGCCGGTATCGGCTACGGGGGCAGCTGTTTCCCGAAAGACGTTACGGCGCTCTACCAAACTGCCCAAGAGAGTGGTTATGACTTCAAGCTCATCAAAGCAGTTACGGCTGTAAACAACCTACAAAAACGAATCATCATTGATAAAGTAAAAAAGTATTACCCAGTGGGCATAAAGGGAAAAACATTCGCGCTATGGGGCTTGGCCTTCAAGCCGGACACTGACGATATCCGTGAAGCCCCGGCACTTACTATCATTAATGAGCTTATCAAGAACGGTGCTTCTGTTGTTGCCTACGATCCCGAGGCAACCGCTCACGTCCGTAAGCTATACGAAGGCACGGCAGCATTAACATTTAAAGACGACATGTACGCAGCCCTAGGTGGCGCTGACGCGCTGTTGATCGCTACCGAGTGGGGAGAGTTCCGCTCTCCCGATTACGCTCAAATGAAAGCTCGTCTTAAGGAGCCGGTAATTTTTGACGGCCGAAATCTGTATGACCTTGATAGAATGAAGAAGACAGGGTTTTATTACCAAAGTGTTGGGCGAGCAACAATTAAACCAGAGGGTTAGGCAAAAGGCTATGGCAAAAAGAATACTGGTAACCGGTGGAACAGGCTTTGTCGGTTCGCATTTGTGTAAGCACCTCATAGACGAGGGTAACAAAGTAATATGCGTCGATAACTTTTTCACCGGACCCAAAAGAAACATCGCAGAATTATTGGACAATAAGAACTTTGAGCTACTGGAACATGACGTTACGCTACCCTTAGACATTAACGTAGATCAAATATATAACCTGGCTTGCCCGGCGTCGCCGCCGCATTATCAATTCGATCCTATTCAAACCACTAAAACCAGCGTGCTCGGTGCTATTAATATGCTCGAACTCGCCAAGAAATTAAACGTACGCGTTCTGCAGGCTTCAACCAGCGAGGTCTATGGTGACCCCAATGTTCATCCACAGCCAGAAAGCTACTGGGGCAACGTCAACCCCATAGGTATACGGTCCTGTTATGACGAGGGTAAACGCTGTGCGGAAACACTGTTTTTTGATTATCACCGACAGGCCCAAGTGGATATTAGAGTCGTTCGTATTTTTAATACGTACGGTTCAAACATGAACCCGGGTGATGGACGAGTCGTTTCCAACTTTATTGTCCAGGCTCTAAGCGGTAAAGACATAACTATCTACGGTGATGGCTCGCAAACTCGCAGCTTCCAATATATAGATGACCTTATTGAAGGCATGATACGAATGATGAATAACGAAGATGGGTTCGTAGGACCAGTTAATCTCGGCAACCCGGATGAGTTTACTATAAAAGAATTAGCCGAGACAGTACTGGAGCGTATTCCTAACAGTAAGAGCAAGCTTATCTATAAGGACCTCCCGGAAGATGACCCAAAGCAGCGCCAGCCGGATATTAGCTTGGCGAAGGAAAAACTTGACTGGTCACCAAAGATTAAACTCAATGAGGGTCTGGAGAAGACTATTGCCTATTTTCGTGAAGTAAAGAGTTAATTACCACACATTGCCCTTTACAACACCGTGCAAAAAAGCTATCATAGTATTAAATAACACATTTCGTCAAAAAAGAATTGCCTGACAGAGAAGGCTAGCAGGCAAACTAATAGATACATAGACTAAGGGGAGATACTCATCTGAAACACCAGCTACCGCGGCCGGTCATACTTATAACTGTAGGCGTTATCCTTGTCATCGCTCTTGGTGGTATCTTCCATTCAGCTATTGACCGCCAGATGCATAGCTGGAAGCTTCTGCCGGAGCCGGAGCGCCTAACTGAACTTTACTTCACTCATCCTAATTCCTTGCCGACAAGTTATGTGCCAGGACAAACACAGACAGTCAGCTTCACGGTACACAATTTGGAATATGCAACGACCGATTATCACTACGCTGTTACTGAAACCAATCAGGACGGAAGTCAGAGTCAGACGTTGGCCAGTGGCAGCTTTACCGTACCCCAAAATGGCTACAAAAATGCGGCTGTGAATATTTCCACAGCTGATCTGGGCAGCCATGTTAAGTTGGAAGTAGATCTCAAGAATGTTAACGAGTCAATTGATTATTTGGTAGCGAGGAGTGCTCATGCCTAAAGCAAAGAAATTATCAATTATTATTCCTTGCTACAACGAGCAAGCTACTATCAGCTCCATCATAGATGAGATAATGGCGGTTGATTTGGGCTCTACTAAAAAAGAAATAATTATTGTGGATGATTTTTCCCAAGACGATACCCGACAAATTCTGCAAAATATAGCCGCCGAGAATAAATCTATCCAATTGATTTCTCAAGGCTATAACCAAGGCAAAGGTGCTGCTCTCAAACGTGGTATTCTCGAAAGTACCGGAGACGTTGTGCTAGGTTTCTTGGACGTGGCGACTTTGGTAGTCGTGGTAATGACTGGATTGTCGCAGCCGGCAATGATCGCATAGTCAAAGCCACCGCCACGCATGACTACGAAAGCATCGACTGAATTGGTAGTCAAAGCCAGGCTAAGAGGACTCATATAGAAGTTGACACCTCCGCTGCTAAGGGCTTTGCTGCCAACGGTGTCCTGACGACCGGCCGTCATAGCGTTAGTGGCGACGGGTGACGGCCGTCCGTTCAGGTAGACATTGCCATTCTTATCAACATACCCGGCGGTGGCGGTCGGAGCCAGGTTTTTGATATCATTACTGTTAATCCCTAGAGATCCATAGACTTTCTGGGCATATGAATTAGAATTATAGGCGCTGATAAGCTGGCCGGTAGTCAACGAGCCGCAGCTAATAATGGCATTGGAATTACAGTCGCGGGCGGTCTGGAATGATATGTTGCTGGCGTTAACGAGAGCGTTATCGAGTCCGGCAAAACTCAGGCAGAAGACGGCTGATACCACTGACAACAGTCTGAAACGTTTTAGGATATGTAGCTGCTGGATCGTGCGCATAGTTGAACCTCATACGTCGGCCAGCCCACCCCTGGACGATATTTAGTAATACTATTTTAGCAGCTTATGCCTTTTCCGTCAATTCTACTCCCGAAGTATATAAAATCACACTACATAGTTGTTGTTTTTGCAATTAGTATTTTTAATGTTTCTGGTCAAATATATGTGACTATAAGCACGTGCACTATACGGTCTTTCTACAGATCAGGGTTTAAATAGTTATAAAAGCAAAGTAAGCCTATTTATTCAGTTTCTATTGGCAGATACACCCAATCCGTCTTTTCACCCACACTTGGGTCTTTTTCGCCTTCAACTTTAGCTTTTTTAAGAATTGCGGTAGCCTGTTTTCTATTCATCGTAGGATAATAAGTATCGGCTAAGACTGGCAGCGCGTAATTTTTTCCATTTCCTAACGCCGTAAAACCATACCTAATGATTTGAGATGTGCCGGGTGCATCAATTTCCTGTATTTCATAACCGTTTTCGCCTTTTCCAACTAACGCAATATCTATAGGAACGTTGAACGCTTTTAAACGAAGGTCGATCTGTTCTATCCTTTGTCGATCGTATTGCAGAGCTTTACGGTGATAGTCATCGAAGCTTTCAAAGCCCAATGGCATTAGTTCTTGCCGAAGAATTAAATCTAAATAATGCTGTCGAAAAGTGGCTAATGATATTTTAAGCACTTTGAAAAATTTTATATTCTTATGAATATGAATCTTTTTTTGAATATCTCTGATTAAAGCATCCGTCCAATCCCCATCACCAGCAGTAATTACGGCAATGTCGTCCGTGAGCATTTTGATCTTATATGTATCTTCACGCTCCTGTTTTACCAGTTCTGGTTCAGTTACATTTCCACGTCTAACACTCAATCCCGTCATCTTATCGGCAGCTAAAATAGCACCAGCTCCGTTATCGTAGATACCTGCTAAACAAAGTGTCATGTCCTAATTATCTCACGTACGACAGAAGTGTACTTGGTTAAAGTACATAATCTCTGTTAATCGCTATAGTGGCCGATCAACATACTCCTGACACAGTCGCTCAAAGACGGCATTGGTCCAGCGGAGAGTTTCGTAAGCAATAGCTGCGGATAGTAGTTGCCTAAGTAGGTGACCGTTTTATAATCAGCCTATCTGGTCGTCATGCATTTTAACATTAATATGTATATTGACACTATGTATTTTAGTAGTATAATACATAGTATGCTAGACCGAGTAATAGAAAAACACGTCCATACCTACTTACAGGGCGAAGACCACAAGATATTTTTTATCTGGGGGCCACGGAGAAGTGGGAAAACCACACTGCTTGAGGAGCTTGCACCTGAGTTAAAAGTG
>DATKHF010000013.1:0-4263 GCA_035510355.1 Saccharimonadales bacterium (SeqCode)
GCTTGGCTCATGCCAGAAATGACAGCAATAGGTGCCGCTAGAATCAAAGGACAAGGTGTAGCTACAACCAGTACATCAAGGAAGCGGACGGCCTGATGGCTTACCACCCAGGCTAGAATAGCTATGCCTAAAGCTAAAACCGTAAATGGTACGCTGTAGCGATCGGCAAGGCGTACAAACGGGGTCTGGCTTTGACCGGCTGAACGGACTAGTTTAATAATTTGCTCGTATTGACTCTCAGCAGCTGGCCTAAGAGCTTTAACTGTTACGGCGCTATCGATGACCACAGAGCCACTTAGCACTTGACTGCCAACGGTTTTAGACTGAGGTAAGCTTTCGCCGGTTAGATTGGATTCGTCAAAGCTAGAGGAACCTTCAGTGATCTTAGCGTCCACTGGTACGACTTCGCCAGGACGAATTACCAGTTGGTCGCCAGTTTTAACACTAGCTACGGCCACATCAGTGACTTGGCCTTTCTTGAGTAAGTGGGCCTGCTTGGGTGCTTTATCTAGTAGGCTGCTCAGTTCATTGGTAGCCCGGCGTTCAGCATAATCTTCCAGGGCTTCACCGCCGGTCAGCATGATAACGATGACAATGGCTGCCCAGTACTGTTTAAAGACTACTGCGCTAATAATGGCGGTTATCGCCAAAATATCTATGCCGTATTTACCCTCAGAGAGAGATTGCTTCATGCCCCAAAGTAGAGGCAAAGTTTCTATGACGGCTATAATCCCTAGGGTTAAGTGTAGCGCTAGGTGCTGATGTAGTATCTGCAGACATAGACCAGCCACTGCCGCAACTAGGGCGATCACAAACAAGTAATAGTGACGGATAAAACGTAGGGCTTTTTTCAACTTTACTCCAACATAACGGTCAATAAGTCTTTGATTAATAATTCTGGGTTGGATGATACTTAAGGCAACAGGACTTTAATAGTCCAGCCTGACACTCACTTTTGTCCCTGCTCTTATTATATCAGCCATGGAGAGAATAGGATTGGAAAATCAGTACGGCTGTACGGTCGCAGCATTAGCTAAATCATCCTTTTGTCTGAAATCTTTTTAAGATTAAGGATGTGTCCAATGGGAACGTAGAGCAACTGTTTGGGTCGTAAGTATAGACCTTGTTTGGTTTCATCATTCGGGTCAAGGACAATAAATAGACCTTCGGTTTTATCAATTAAGTTGGCGTCTAGTTGTGTGGCACTTGCTCCGAGAGCTAAACTTTCCAGAGACTCTAAACCTAAACATATTCCACCAATAGCTGAGTCACGTGTGTTGATGGGCGTTATACCCACATTGAAGCCGGGATCATTAATATAGCCGTACTCAGCTTCAGCAACCAATTCTGAACCACGAATTCTTGCCTCTTGTTCAGCCTGAGTAATCAGGTCATTTACTTGACTACGTTGCTCGGCATGATTCATACCCATAAAGGCCGTGGACTGCAAAAGTGATTGTAACGTTTCAGAAGCCTTTTGGACCGCGTTCACTTGGTCAAGAAGTTCAAGCGGCTTACTTTTTTCGTAAAAAATATAATCTAGCTCATCAATAAACATGTAATTACTGTCTAAATCAAAGTAATCAAAGACCAAAATCTGCTGGTGTATAGTTCGTCGAACCATGCCTCTCTTCTCGTCTATAAGTATTTGTTGCATAACTTTATAGGAAATAGTGTCACCATCTTCATCGTTATCAAGCACTGCGAAACCATTGTGCCGGCCCTTAGTACCAGTTCTGTACCCCCAAACGTCATCACCAGTTATTTCTTTGGTTTCTTCGTCACGAACCGAGTGAAGACCATGACCACTCATATAAACTTGGCGACCTTTATATGGGAACATCGCATCGAGTTCAGCAATTGCCTGTTTCCGTAAAGCATCAGCTTCTGAAGGGTCAGTTAGATTATCGAAGACCTCTTGCCATTCTTTTGCCCGTGTAAACGCAATAAACGCCGTATCTTGGTCGGCAGTTGTTTCAAAGCTGTACTCCGGACCGGTCATTTACTTAAGTTTCCTATTCGCATGATAATGCACCTGTAGTAATAATCAAAGATGCTTGTAACGTACCTCTGTAAATCTTTTTTGTCAGAGACCTTTTCAAGTATATGCAACTTCAGGTATTTCCGCTAATGAGAAGAACCCGGTTGTCACGGCCGCAGCATCACGGGCATTTTCATGACGTATTTGCATAAAGGCCTCGGTTAATTCTTCATCACCGAATACTTGGTCAAGAACTTCTTTTGTGTCCCATCGAGTTTTAGTGGAAACGCCTGGCTGGTTTAGCCGTATTGTATCAGTGTCGTAATTACGTCTGTAGTTTTGACTGGCTCTACTATATCCATCTAGCTCATCAGCAACACACAGGCGTACAGCATGATTTGCTAGTACGCAACCCATCATCGAGGCTCGACCATTGTCTATGCCACCGTGACGAATCATTTTCTCAAAACCGGACTGAACGATAACCATAAAAGGTGTGTTATGCTCTCGTAACCACGTCATCTCTAGATGCCGAAAATACTCTTGGTCTAACCGTGCTACATCAAGTGCTCCTAGAATGTGCGTAGCATCTATTGGAATTACTAGTTGAGGCTTTTCAATTGCATTGGCCATATTAAACCTATACTTAAATACTTGGGGTCACGTGGTATTAGATATCCGGACTTTAGTAGCCCAGTACGATATTCACTATATCCCTGCTCTACAAAATACGCCATAGTTATTCGTATCTCAATAAATTGCTATTGAAATAGTTTTACAACCGTTATACAATGTAATCATTATGAGCAACGCGTTGTTGAGTATTCGAACAGACGATAAAACAAAAAAAGAAATTAAAGTCTTTGCCAATTCTGTTGGCTTGTCCGTAAGCGCATTTGTAACAACTGTTTTAAGACAGACAATGCAAGATGGAAAAGTAGTGTTAACACCCGTATTTGAACCAACTCCATACTTAGAAAAAATAATAAATAAAGCTGAGACAGATCTAAAAGCTGGCTTTGCTTCTCCGCCAATGAATAAAAAAGAAGCCAGGGAACACCTAGAAACACTAATGAAGAAGTAATTCATTATGCAAGTTAGGTTTAGCCCAGGTTTTGACAAGCAGTTTATTCAAAGACTTACCCATAGCCAACAAATACAAGTTTTAGACACTATTGAACAGTTTCAAGATGAACCATACCACAAAGACCTTCGTAATCACTCTCTAGGCGGCAAATGGTTCGGTCATCGTTCTATTAGTATTGGTGGTGATTTAAGACTTCATTTTAGAATGCTAGACAACAACACCGCTTATTTTGTTGCGACTGGCAATCACGATCAACTTTATGGGTGAATTTATATTTAATGTACTTACTATTGGGGTCCCGGATACAGTTTCTTGCGAACACCTTTTAGCGTGGCTCGATCAACTTAGACTAGAGTTTGAAAGTAATGATGAAACTTCCTAGCTCTACAGCACACCCAGCGACTTTATTTTTAGAGCCTTCTTTATATTTTGTAGTTTATCGTAACTTGGATTCTCTTCGCCGCGCTCGATCCGGGCGTAATAATTTACGTGCATGTCAGCAGCATCAGCTACTTGTTGCTGGGTTAGCCGGGCATCTTCTCGTACTTTACGAAGCTTCTCGCCTAGTTCCTTACGCAATTGTTCTGACTGATCATCACTGGTCATATACGGATAGTATCATACGAAGCAATGCCGTGCCAGCGTCTCTGTCTAGTGACTACTGCCAACTAACTGCAACTCTTTACCGAGTATACCAGCCACCCGATTTATGGTGCCGAAAGTAGGATTGGTTTCGCCGCTTTCTAAGCGAGCAATTATTGTCTGACTGACTCCAGCTTTTTTAGCTAGTTGTTGTTGGGTAAGCTTTTTATCAATACGGGCTTGGATAAGACTACTAGCTAGTTTGAACTCTGGTTGTAACTGCTCCCACCCTCCTATGGTAAACTAGCAATAGTTAGTTAAACACAAATACTATGTCTAGAAATTCACTCGATCCTTCTGTTGTAGCTGAACGCATGATCCGACTCCGTAATCTAGAAAAGCTATATAAACTGAGCAAGCAACGTAACAATCTTCAGAATAAACAGATTGCCACACTAAAGCGGTTAAGCACGAAGCAGCAAGAACTACTAGATGACCAAATGGTTCTCATAGAAACCCAACATATACGAATAGCTGAACTTGAAGCGATGGTTTTCGGTAAGAAAAAGAAACCACCGGTTGGTAGGCTACCAAAGGATCAAGATAAACCATC
>DATKHF010000014.1:0-4985 GCA_035510355.1 Saccharimonadales bacterium (SeqCode)
GAAAGGGTAAAGACTTAATATTTCCTGCTGGTTTTTCAGTCAAAAAAGACCAAAAAGTTTACCCCCAAGAAATCAGCCCCATTTACAGATACAACTTGTCCCAATTAAACAGAAAAATGAATGATTTACAGTTCGTGGAGGGCCCAGTGGGACTCGAACCCACGACACCCTGCTTAAAAGGCAGGTGCTCTAACCGGCTGAGCTATGGGCCCATAGTGCTAAAATAAACTTAAAGTTTTATAAAAGACAATCCTCACTTTGCTACAGAGGCAAAATAACTCCTTACATTATCTTGATTTTTATCAAGAAGTCAATGACGTTGTGAGTGGTGGCCATGATGACCTCGCCCGTTGCTGTGGCGACCAAGCCACAAAAACATCAAACTAAATAAAGCGCCTAAGCCAACCACTAGGGATTGTGCGCTTGAAAATTGATGCCATAACGCAGAGTGCTGTATACCTGCGCGTATACCCGGTGCCAGGAGAGGTTCAAGCAATAATGCCAAGAGCAGTCCTGCGCCAATTGCAGGGATGACATTCATAGCCACTTTCGTACTACCATTGATACTATGAAGCATGAAAATTATCGTAAGCGCTGGTGGCAACAACAGCAGACCGATACGCATAGTAGAAATGCCGACATTGCCAGTCGGCGAAACAGCGCTCGCAAATGAGTCGGCGTTACCAGCCACAAACAGCACAAGTACTTCGCCTACGCATAGGCTCATGAACAGGACGGCAGCATTAACACGTAAAATAACAGCCACAATAATTGGCACAAGAACGGTTAAAGCAAGATAAAGAATAGGTGTCATGGATTGGTGTTAACAATCGAATTATAGCATGAGCAGTTTCAAAGATTGAATGGTTTTAGGCGCCGATTTTATCTTTACGTCGTTTACCTTTAGCGTTTTGCTCAATGTAGTCTAAGATTTTTTCTGCCACATTGTGCCCCGTAACTTTTTCGATTGCAAATCCAGGGCTAGAATTAACTTCTAGTACGAGCGGGCCGCGACTAGAGCGAACCATATCGACTCCGCAAATAGTAAGTCCCATAGCCTTGGCAGCTTTTTGTGCAGTTTTACGCTCTTCATCCGTAAGCTTGACCGGTTTACCCTCGCCGCCTTGATGAATGTTAGAGCGAAAATCATCATCAAGACTTTGTCGTTTCATGCTCGCGACAACTTTACCGTTAACAACAAACGCCCTGACATCCTCACCTGCGCTTTCCTCTATATACTCTTGAACTAAAAAGTTCACACCTTCAACATAAAAGGCTTGCATCACAGCTTTAGCGGCTTTGCGTGTTTCGGCAAGTACGACACCGTTACCTTGAGTGCCACGAGCGACTTTAATGATAACTGGGGCGCCTCCAATTTGTTCTAAAACATCATCTACATCTGCTGTTTCTCGTGCAAAAACAGTTTTAGGAATATCCACTCCGGCCTTAGCCAGTAGTTGCATGCTACGAAGTTTATCGCGTGAACGCACAATTGCGATTGAGCTCGTGGTAGTGTAGACATTCTGCATCTCAAATTGGCGTACAATAGCTGAGCCGTAACGGGTTAGACTAGGCGCGATGCGCGGTATAATTACATCTACGTCACGGATCTCTTCACCTCTATAATTAACTACTGGGTTTCCTCGTTCTAGCGATACATAGCATTGTGCATAGTTCACGATACGTACTTCATGGCCACGCTTTATAGCTTCTTCTTTAAGTCGCTTAGTCGAGTAGTTGCCTGGACCTTTTGATAAAATAGCTATCTTCATGACTTACTCCTTTGCTCCTACCGTATCCGGTTGACCGTGCTTTACGTCAACCAAGAATTTCCCTCTTAAAATATTACGGCCGACTAGGACAGGATATGTCTGCCCAGAACGATTGGCAAGCGTAAAAGAAGCGTGAATTTTCCTACCAGCAATCTGTATTAAAAACTTTACGACATAACGATCCTCGCTAATGCCGTTTGAGCTCGTCACTGAGCGCTGCTCATAGCTCTTGGATTTAATAACTACCCCGTTGTAGTATTCACTGCCCTTACCAAATAGCGTAAAATAAAGAGTTCCTTTAACTTCTTTTATATCCGTAGCCCAAACGGCAGAGGTTGTGGCACCAGTATCAATACGCGCCGGTACAGACGGAAGCTCTAGTTCCGAAAACTTCACCTTTTCTACGCAACCAATGATGGTTTTATTTGTCATATACTCATTATAACATAAAAATAGGATTTTACTAAGATCACGTCCATGTATTGTTTATTTCGTCGAGGAAAGCCTTGATCCTTACCTCTTTGAAGGTTTCGATAGTTACCAGTTGCGGGTTATAGTTTACTTCTAGTATATAAGCCTTTTGACCGATACTATCAAATATACAATCCACACTAGCTATTTGCCGATTCATTGCTTTAACAGCTTTTTCACACTCTGTTATAATCTGGACTGGCACTTCATTTAGTTCTATAAGTGAAGCATTGTGACCGCCTTTTGGCTTGTACATATGTGATTTTTTTATGTCACCATCCGGACGTTTTAGAAGTTCGCGAAATATACAAAAGCTTGGTCGTTGATCATAAAAACTGACTAAATAAAATCCATCGTTATCTATAAACTCCTGCAGAATCCAAAGGCTAGAGTTATCGTAAGTTTCTAGGGTTTCGCGAACTTCGTCGATGTTTGATAATTTGAAATTATCAATACCCCTGTCCGCATCGGCACGTTTTAAAATGGCCGGGAACAAATTTTGTGTGTGTTTTGGCATAGCTTTCAAAATCGCGGTCTTAGTCCCGGCAATGGTTCTTGGAGTCAGTACGCCGGCTGCTGCTAGTTTGGCATGAGCAGTCAATTTTGATAGCGAAGGTGGATCATGCATTTCTTTATTCACATAAGGAACCTTTAGCGCTTCACAACAAATGGCTGTCGCAGCTGCTAGTTCATACGTTTTTAGATAACCGTTTATGTACACACCATCATATTGGTCGAGTTTTTGATCGGTAGATAAGTTCACTACCTCCATACCCCTTTCAGTCATGTGGTCGTATATAAATAGCAGAGAGTCGTAGCCTGAATAATCGAACAACTCCCTGCCATGCTGCTGCAAGGAGCTATAAAATGATACAAATTTATCACTTTGATTGTATGCCAATACTAGCTTCATGGGTCGTAGTGTAACGTCCAAATTTCTATAAGTCTAGCCGTTATATTACTGCTGGGCGTGATGGACCCGAAGATAAGCGAATACTATCACCACAATTATGATAAGAAGGAGCACGATAATGAGTGGGATAAAACCCTTTTCATTAGATGTTAGCTTTTTCATGTTATTATTGATTATAGAACATAACTAAAAGAAAAAAGTAATATTATGGACGAAACCTTTGTACCACCCAGCTCAGACGATGAGACAGAACGGCTTGAACGCACACTTCAAGAAATGGATGAATCAGGAATTGTACCATCTTCAACCAAAGATTTGCTGCCCAGTTCCTTAGAGAGAGCCACCACACTTGAAGAGAGTGTCTATAAAACAGCCCACGATGCAGCTTTTTATATTGTAGAAAACAAACGGCTAGGTTATGAAGTTAGTCATGATCCACTTACCGGTCTACTTACAAAGAATGGCTTACTCACAAAAGTTGATGAAAAAATCACCAAAGCACAAGCAGAGGCAAAAGCTAAAGGACAGCCAGAAGAAGCATCTGCGATGCTTTTCTTAGATTTAGATCACTTCAAAGTTGTAAATGATAAGCATCCAAATAAACATCAAGAAGGTGATTCGGTATTGAAAAGTGTTGCAAAAGTAGCTAAGAAAGCAGTGCGGCACGGAGATGAAGGCGACGACGATATAGACTTCGACTTACTTGCCCATGGTGATCGTAAAGATACTGACCCAGCCCGGCTTGGAGGAGATGAGTTTGCTCTCTTTGTAAGTCTTGCAGGTAGAAGTGATGAGCGTGGTAATCCAAATTTGACACCCCAGAATCGCCTTGATGCTTTTCAAGCACGATTACAGTTAGAGTTTGACGCTTTCTTAGAGACTCGGCCGGATTTAAAAGCACTAGGTCTTGGGATGTCAGTGGGAGCAATTTTACGCCGACCTGGCGAAAAAGCAATAGACATGCTTAAGCGAAGCGATCAGGCTATGTACCTAAATAAAGAACAGCATCATTTAGTTGATGGCATCACTCCTCGCTAAAATAATCCTCGTTTAGGACTGTCGTTAAATTCGCGTAGTAGCTCTTGCTGATGTTTTGATAGTTTTGTAGGAGTATCGACTATCATTGTAACTATATGGGCACCTCGACTGTTGCCGCGTATGTGTGGCACACCATGACCACTAAGCTTAAAATCTGAGCCGCTTTGCGTACCTGCAGGGACTTTCATTCGTATTCTTCCATCGACCGTATCAACATCCATTTCTGTGCCGAGCGCCGCTTCTATCATTCCAACATGTTCTTCACTAAGAATAAGATCACCTTCTCGTGTAAATTTTTTATGTGCTTTGACTCTTATATTCACATAGAGATCGCCTTTTGGCCCATTCGCAACGGCTTCTCCGTGCTCACGTAGGCGAATAGTGGCGCCATCGTCTATTCCAGCTGGGACCTTTAGTTTAATATTCTGAGCCCTTTTCTGGGTACCACGGCCGTGACAAACAGAACAAACCTTTTCAGGTACTTTGCCCGCGCCTTTACATACGGGACATGGTGCGGCTTGTTGAATATTCCCAAAAACTGTTCGCATAACATTTGTTACTTGGCCACTACCTCCACAGTTATCACAAGTTTTTAACTCATAACCCGGTTCAACAGTCGTACCTTTACAGTGTTCACAGTTATCTTCTAGATTTACATTTAGCTCAACTTCGGTACCGAATACTGCTTGCTCAAAATCTATTTCTACCCGTGCTTCGACATCACGACCATGCGCCTGACGTTGGCCTTGGCTACGTCCGCCGCCGCCAAAAAAGCTCTCAAAGATATCGCC
>DATKHF010000015.1:0-23223 GCA_035510355.1 Saccharimonadales bacterium (SeqCode)
ATCTTGAATATATAGACCACGAAGAGTGCCACCATTGCAATACGCATAACTAACCTCTCAATAGATGCTTTTAAGGGTTCGTTTTTATCATCGCCTTTCGGCCACATATAGTCTCTTAACTTTAAATCTTCAGCAAATTCATTAACGTTTTTGGTTAAGCGGCTAGCGACAATATACACCCCTGTAGCAACGGCTGACCAAAAAATATACACTGCCACTTCATTCGCAAGCTGGGTGTTAATAATATTATTGAACTCATTAATGAATCTATACATAAAAGTCCCTTGGAGTTCACTTACATGAAAGCTTTGTAAGGCAACTTTGAATTGAGACGGCTGACTAAAAGCAACTGTAATAATAAAAATAAAAAAGTAGATACAAAACCCCGGTAGAGAAGGTATTAAGATGTCGAGAAAGGACATGAGCCTATATTCATTCTGCCCGATAATGTGTATTGGGTTTTGGTTTGTCATAACTTACGAATTAAGTTAAGCATATCAGAAGGCTAAAATGAACTTTTTACAAAGAATACCTCTGTATTTTTAATACGATGCAGGTTAACCACAGGAGACTATAAAATTATAAAGTTTAACTAGTTGATCTTCGTAACTTTAATAGAGGTGTGTCGTTGGCGATGTCCATGTACTTTGTGCACTCGTTTTTTAGCTTTATAACGAATAGCCGTAACTTTGTCAGCTTTGACATCTGCTTCAATGACTTCGGCCATTACTTGAACTCCAGGTACTGCAGGCTGACCGACACTGATTTTTTCACCATCAATAACTAGAAGTGGCTCAAAAGTTATACTTTTAGCACTACTTTTTAGCAGCTCAACTTCAAGAGTTTCACCTTCTCGGACAAGGTATTGTTTGCCACCAGTAGCAATAACAGCTTTTTTCATCTTATACTTTACCCTTTTCAGAAATACTTACTGAATTGATTTTATCAGATGATGACCTCTGTGTCAAAATAGTATACAGACCGTATCTAGACAAGGTACTTGCTCAGTGCAATACTGACTTCAAGTCCATCAATCTTGGCCGAAGTCATAAAGGCATCGGCTGGCACCTCACCAAACTCTTCAGACAATGTTTCATTTAAAATAAACTCTCGATGCGCACTAATAGCTTCGAGTATTTCAGGACTATCAGTCTCGACTAGTAGTGCTATGCGATCTTCTACTTCTAAGCCGGCCTCTTTACGAGCATTCTGAATATGTCTGACAAGCTCGCGAACGATACCTTCTGTCCTAAGCTCCTCACTAAGCACAGTGTTAACTTCAGCCTCAAGCTCAACGATTTTACCTTCTGTTATTTGCACCAACGTGACTTCCTTAACGTTCAACTCATCTTGCACGATTAACATAAGCTCTGGTTCAAGTTGCGTTAAGCCATGAAGCGCTACTGACTGTAGAGGCTGACGAACCTTAAGGCCCGCTTCTGCTCGCTGGGCCAGCCCCTGAGTTACGAGCTCCCGCACCATAGCCATATTAGTGACTGCTTTGGCATCAATCTGCCCTACGCTAGGCCAATCACAAAGGTGTACTGACTCGTGATCAGTAAGATTACGGTACAGTTCTTCTGCTAAGAATGGAGTAAACGGGGCCAACAAGATTGTTAGCTGAGTTAACACATAGTGCAAGGTTGTGTATGCCTGAGCCTTGTCACTACCGTTCCCGCTCTTCCAGAATCGACGGCGTGATCGACGGACATACCAGTTAGATGTATCATCTATAAATTCTAAAATCGGCTTAAGCGCTTTAGGTAGGTCATAGAGCTTCATAGCGGCGTCTATTTCACCGTTGAGCTGATGCACGCGTGATACAACCCATCGATCTAGAGGGTTCGTCAATTTATCCATGGGGTCTGCGTTTGACCCATCCCATTCCCATCCATCAACTGATGCATATAGCGTAAAAAAGTCGTATATATTCCATGCCATTCCCAGCTTACGTGATACATTGGCCACGCCTTTGTCTACAAGAGAAAAATCTTCGCCACTAAGCACCGGGGAAGAAAGTAACAAAAATCTCAATGCGTCGGCACTATATTCATCCATTAATATATTGGGGTCAGTGAAGTTACCATAGCTTTTACTCATTTTGCGGCCATCATTGCCAGCTAAAGTACCAGTAACGATGACATTTTTAAAAGCGTTTTTGCCAAATAGTGCTACAGAAATAGTATGCATGTAATAGAACCATGCACGCACCTGACCAACGTACTCGGCTATAAAATCGCCTGGGAAGTTCTGCTCAAACTTCTCTTTATTTTCGAAGGGGTAGTGAAACTGAGCAAACGGCATAGAACCAGACTCAAACCAACAGTCTATAACTTTCTCTATTCTATGATATTCAATGCCGTCCAAGACGAAAGTTACATCGTCAATCCAAGGTCGATGATAGTCTTCCAGCTCCACACCAGAAAGCTCCTTAAGCTCCGCATAACTTCCAATTACTTTGCGAACGGTATGACCTTGTAGATCTTTGCCTTCCCAAATTGGCATAGCCGTTGCCCAGAAACGATCCCTGGAAAGATTCCAGTCTGGAGCAGATTCAACAGTTTTTTGGAATCTACCATGCTTGATGTGCTCTGGAAACCAATATATGTTCTCGTTTTGTTCAAGCATTTGCTCACGTTGCCCATCAATATCCATAAACCAGCTGGGATGAGCACGGTACATAAGTTTAGTGCCACAGCGATGGCAATGAGGATAACTATGACGGATGTACTCTATCTTCCATATCACTCCTTGGTCGTGCAGATCTTTGGCTATCTGTTTATTGACTTCCCACACTTGCCTACCTCGCCACTCACCGGAGGTATAGAAGCCACTATCGTCAATGTTAGACACCATCGGGAAATGCATTTGTTTGGCTAACTCATAATCTTCCTCACCGTAGGCCGGCGAAAGATGAACTATGCCCGTGCCGTCTTCGAGCGTAACGTAATCTGCAGACCATATTTTATGGGCATTTTCTCCTTGATCTTCAAATAACGGTTCGTAACTTTTACCGACAAGCTCTTCGCCTTTAAATACGCGTTTTATAGTATGTGGAATAACTTTATGTTTATCATCTGTTAGCACCTGCTCAACGAGTGCCTGGGCTATTATAAACACCTGTCCATCAACCTCAACTTCTGCATAGTCCTCAGCTTTATTTACTGCAGCAGCAGTGTTAGCCGGCAGTGTCCAGGGCGTAGTTGTCCAAGCTAACAGGTATTTGTCTTCATCCGAAAGTTTAAGTTTTACATATACTGATGGATCAGTGATGTCCTGATATGAGTTATCCATGGCCACTTCAGCCTTACTGATAGGCGTAGCATCGCGCGTGCAGTACAATAGGACCTTTTCCCCTTCATAGACTTTACCAGCGTCATAGAGGGCTTTAAATGCCCACCAAACTGATTCCATGTAGTCTTTGTCCATTGTTTTGTAGGCGCCTTTGAAGTCAACCCATCGTCCAATACGGTCAATAGTGCTTTCCCACTCATCACCTGTCTCCACCATGTTATCGCGACAAGTTGTTATGTAGTCCTCTAGGCTGATTTTGCTGCCGATGTCACGTCTATCTACAATGCCAAGTTTTTTTTCAGTAAAAACTTCGGCGGGTAGGCCATGGCAATCCCAGCCCCATCGTCGCTCGACGCGCTTGCCCTTCATCGTCCAATAACGCGGCAAAGCGTCCTTTACAATACTGGAGAGTAGCGTTCCGTGATGAGGTACACCGGTAATAAATGGAGGCCCGTCATAAAATATGTAAGTGTCATTGGCAGGCCGTTGTTCAATTGATTTCTCAAAGATTCTGTTCTCTTTCCAATAACGAACCAGATCCTTCTCGTATTCAATTGCTTTACGACGAGTGCCTCTTTTAAAATTCATAGTACTCCTTTTATATATATAAAAAACCGCTCGGGTTGCCGGAACCCTAAATCCTACTAGGGCGATACCATCCAGCTTCCTTTGAACGATTTCTCAAAAGCACTTAGTTTCGGCTATAACGGGCTTACCCGGCAGGTTCTACTCTTAACTTATAGTAATTTCTTCCTGCTCCTTGTGGTTGATTGCCACTCTGACGGATTACCAAATTGTGCTTAAACTATATCGTAATTCGCCCTCACCCGCAACTAACCATACAAATAAGCAGCTACCTCTTGCATCAGCGGCAGTAAGTCCCCTGTCCACATATTAAGCAAACTGTTATCGTCAGCTAAAGCTAACAACGCAGGAAACTGCAATATATCATAGAGCCCTGCCTTGGCTACGCCCTCTACACTTTCAGCGTCCATGAGCTCTAAGGTAACGTCGGGATGTACCCGGATAAAATCGTTTGTATACTCATCAATACTTCGAGCATGCTCAGATTTTGGCTTATATAGTACGAGCAGTTTCATGCGCTTAGTTTAACATAAGCGGGAGCGACGCCTAGGAGTTAGATAGGCCGTAACTTCTTAACTACAGCCAGTAGTAGAACCGCATGAGCTACAAACGTAACAACTACCGGCACGTTGAGTTTGATTGCCGCAGTTATAGCATAATGGTGCCGCAGCATCTCTTACTCCCTGGACAGTCTTACTGGCACTTTCAAAGCGAACTTCTACTTTGCTCTCAGAGACTACTGGTGCTGGCTCAACCACTGAAGGCTCCGCTTGAATGACACTAGGCTCATCAAGCAGCGTCGTCTGGGTGTCTGGCATGTCTTCTTCATTGGCCAGGCCAAGCTCCAACCGATCGTCAAAACTTAAATAGCTTAAAGCTAACCGACGGAACATGTAATCAACTAAACTGGAAGCCGTACGAATTTCTGTATCATCAGTAATCCCTGATGGCGCAAATGTCATGCTCGTAAACGATTTAACGTAATCCTTGAGAGGTACACCAAACTGTAAACCATGACTGACACTAATCGCAAACGCGTCAATGAAACCGGCCAAGGTAGAACCTTGTTTGCCTAGTCGCATGAAAACCTCACCCGGCTGCCCATCATCATACTCACCAATAGTCATGTAGCCATGGCTATCAGCAACTCTGAATGAAAAGGTTTTACTATTACGGACTTTTGGTAGTTCACGACGAACTGCGCCTCGTATAACAAACTTATCATTGATCTGTTCTACTGACGGTGTAGCATCTTTCACGTCACCGTCTTTTTTAGCCATAGACAAAGGTTGGGCAAGTTTACAGTTATCGCGGTAAATTGCCACCGCTTTTAGCCCCACCTTCCAAGCGTCGATGTGCAACTGTTCAACGTCTTCAATGGTAACGTCTTCGGGCATATTAACCGTTTTACTAATAGCTCCGGACAAAAATGGTTGGACTGCTGCCATCATCTTGACATGGCCGGAATAATGAATAGCATTGTCACCCATCGAGCAAGCAAATACAGGTTCATCTTCCTTTTTAAGATGAGGCGCACCAAGTATAGTTTTTTCTACATCAATATATTTAATGATGTCGTCAACTTGGGCGTTAGTATAGCCGAGTGCCCGGAGTGCTCGCGGTACTGTCTGGTTTACAATACTCATGGTGCCACCACCAACTAGCTTCTTTAACTTAACAAGGCCCAGATCGGGCTCTATGCCAGTGGTATCACAGTCCATCATTAAGCCGATAGTACCGGTTGGAGCCAGTAAACTGGCCTGGGAATTCCGTACCCCGTAGATTTCACTTAACTCTACTGCGTCGTCCCACGCACTGGCTGCGGCACTCAATAACTCTTCAGAGACCAAGCTAGCATCAATTTTTGAAACCTCTTGACGATGCATGTGCAGAATATTAAGAACCCCTTCTCGGTCTTTATTAAACCCAGTAAAAGGGCCAACTTTAGCGGCAATCTTGGCGCTAACAGCATAAGCTCTACCTGTCATTAAAGCTGTCATAGCAGCAGCCTGAGCACGTCCCTCGTCCGAGTCATACGGTAATCCTTGAGCCATTAATAATGCTCCAAGGTTCGCATAACCAAGACCAAGCTGTCGATAAGCTCGAGCCGTTTTTGTAATTTTCTCTGTTGGATATTCGCTATAGCCAACCAAAATTTCTTGTGCTGTAAAAATAACATCAATAGTATGTTCAAAAGCTTGTATGTCAAAGCTATTATCTTCGCGCAAGTATTTAAGTAAATTGATGCTCGCTAGATTACAGGCTGAATTATCTAGATGCATGTATTCACTGCAGGGGTTAGATGCATTAATACGACCAGCTACTGGTGTTGTATGCCACTTATTAACGGTCGTATCAAATTGCATACCTGGATCGGCACACTCCCAAGCTGCTTCAGCAAATTGACGTAACAATTTACGGGCTTTAACCGTTTTAACTTTTTTACCAGTAGTTGTAGCCCGAAGATCCCAATCATCATCATTTTCAACCGCCTGCATGAAATCATCCGTAACTCGCATGGATATGTTGGCATTCTGGTACTGCACGCTAAAGGCATCCTTACCATCTAAACTCATATCCCAGCCAGCAGCTTGTAAATCTCGAGCCTTGCGCTCCTCAAGAGCCTTACTCCAAATAAACTCTTCAATGTCTGGATGGTCGGAATTTAAAATAACCATTTTTGCTGCACGGCGAGTTTTACCGCCGCTTTTGATAGCTCCAGCTGAAGCATCAGCTCCACGCATAAAGCTTAGTGGCCCAGAAGCTGTTCCAGCGCTCTTTCCTAAAGGTTCTACTGATGAACGAATGGGACTTAAATTAATTCCCGAACCTGAACCTCCCTTAAATATCATTCCCTCTTCGACGTACCAATTTAAAATCGCTGGCATAGTATCCTCGATGCCTAAAATAAAACAAGCACTTGCCTGTTGAGACCGACCTTTGGCGCCAATATTGAACCAGACCGGTGAATTAAAGGCAGCGTGTTGAGTAGCTAATATGTATTTTAGTTCCTCGCGAAAATCTTCTGTTTCAGTTTCGTTGTCAAAATACCCTTCTTGGGTACCCTGGCGAGTGATTGTATCTGCCACACGATTTACTAGATGTTTTAAAGAGCTCTCTCGTCCCTTAGTGCCTGGTGTACCAGTAAAATACTTCTGAGCTACAATATTAATAGCATTCAGTGACCATCCTTCTGGAAAGTCTACGTTCTTCTGCTCAAAAACCGGCTTATCACTTAAAGGATTAACAATAATCGAATCACGTTTTACCCATTTAAGGCTATCGTAAGCCTTTTTTTTAGGCGGAGTAAATAACCGCCCAACTCTTAAAGTTGTTGTTTGTCCCATATTACCCTCACTTCTTGTTGAGCTTTTAGCTCTTATTTTAAATGTTTAGTGTTTATGGTTTTGCCCAGGCACCAGCCCTATTTAAGCCTACCTATTATATATCAATCGTGACACATAATAATGTTTTAGTCCTTGGGGGCAACCTATCTTGATATGATTTGTGTTGTTTTGCGTTGCCGGATATCTGACAATTCTTTTTCGAAACCTGTTATATCCTTAAATTTGCGATATACGCTCGCAAATCTCACGTAAGCAACTTCGTTTAATTGAGCTAAACGATCCATAATTAAGTCACCTATTACTGCGGTACGAACTTCTGGTTCACCGTATGACTGTAATTCTTTTTCTATATCGTTAACCAATCGCTCCAATTGTAAATTAGTAACCGTCGTTTTTTCACAAGCCCTATATAGGCCAGCTAATAACTTTTGCCGATCAAATAACTCACGTAAACCACTTGTTTTGATTACTACTAGCTGAGGTCGCTCAAGGCGTTCGTAAGTAGTAAAACGGTGGCTACATCGTGTACAAGCTCTGCGTCTACGAATTGCTTCACCATCAGCTACATCCCTAGATTCAATAACCTTGGTGTCAGCTTGTTGACATTGGTTACATTTCATATATTGCACACCTCCTTTATTCAATATAAATGTACGATCACTATATTTTTATGCTACATATAGCGTCTATGTATAGGATAATAGCTCTATCTATAGCGCTTTGCAAATATTTTTTGCTGTATTATTTAGTACGTATTTATTTGTTTTTATCTGAGAGCTTGTCAGTATCATCTTTACCATGGTGCCTGGATAAGCGTTTCAAAAAAGAAGGCTTTTCTACATCATCATCTTCAGAACCACTTATAACACTCGAATCCGAAGTCTTGTCATGACTATCGTTATCATTACTAGTATTACGTGACTCATCATCTTCAGAACCATGATCATCGTCATCGATTGTCCACATATTTGGTGTGTGATTCTCGCGCGTAAAATCACTGTCTTCCTCACCAGATGATAGAGACATGTCTAAATCTTTCATAACAGTATCGTCTGCTCGAGAAGTTGTTGGTTTCGTCGTGCTGTCGCTATCGTCAGACACATTACGGCTGGAGAAATATGAGGCATCAAAACCTGTAGCAACTACCGTAACGATGACCTCTCCACCTAATTCACTGTTAATGCTTGCCCCGAAGATTATATTAGCCTCGGAGTCTGCGGCAGTCGTGATAATCTCAGCGGCCGTATTAATTTCGTGCATGGTCAGGTCATCACCGCCAATAACATTAAACAAAATTCCCCTGGCTCCATCTATTGAAACTTCCAAAAGAGGTGACTCAATAGCCTGCTGAGCAGCTTGCACAGCTCGACCTTCACCACTAGCCCGGCCAATACCCATTAAAGCTGACCCAGCATCTTTCATGACAGTTTTGACGTCCGCAAAATCAAGGTTAATTAAGCCGTGGACTATAATGAGATCAGATATACCTTGGACCCCCTGTCTCAAGACGTCATCAGCAACTTTAAATGCTTCTAGAAGAGGAGTTTGACGTTCAATCGTCTGGAGTAGCCTATCATTCGGAATAACAATTAGCGTATCTACTGATTTTCTAAGATTCTCTATAGCTACATCAGCATTGCGGCGACGTTTTTCGCCTTCAAAAGCAAACGGCTTTGTAGCAAACCCCACGACAAGCGCATTAACATCCTTGGCTAATTTTGCAACTATGTGGCCAGCGCCACTGCCAGTCCCGCCACCAGCACCAAGTGTAATGAATACCATATCGGCACCTTCCAAAGCTTTTTGAATCTCATCCTTCGATTCTTCAGCAGCTTGTTGACCAATGGAAGGGTCAGCGCCGGCACCAAGACCTTTTGTAGTATCCTTACCGATATGAATTTTAACTTGGGCTTTTGAATTATGAAGCGCCTGGGCATCAGTATTAATCGCTACGAATTCTACCCCTTCAACACCCGCATCAACCATACGGTCAATTGCAGCTCCACCTGCTCCACCAACACCTACAACTTTAATTCGAGCAAACGTTTCGATAGCTGGAGCAACTTGTGGCATAACGGTATAAGTCTCTTTTAACTTTCTATGTCTGTAAGTATACTCTAACAATCTGTGTAGTTCAATAAATACTTGTTCAGCAATAAAGATTGGTTCTCGATTTAGGCTTCAAAGTGCTGTACACATATTTATCGTTTTATTGAGCGCAAAAAACGGTGTAGCGGCTGCAAAATTTTTGTGTTCGAATAGGTTCCCGGGGCGTTATTGGCTTGGTCAGTTGGCAATAGTAACATATCGAGTAACATGAGGCCTACCGCGGTATATGCATCTGTACTATTTACTGATTCAATGAGTCCACCGACAGGCTGAAGTCGACCAACCCGAACAGCTAGTTGCAGCTTCTCTTTAGTAAACTCCGCGAGTCCAGGTAGTTTTGCCCCACCGCCCACCAGTACAACGCCTCCTGGTAACTTACGTGATCGTTGAATCTTATGAAGTTCTCTTTCTACGTAATCCAGCAACTCGTCTATGCGAGCTTCTGTGACCATTGCAATGTCATCAGTTTTAAAAGTATGTGGTGAACCTTGAAATTTTATAGTCACTGTTTCTTTTTTATTGCCCTCTTGATCCAAACTGGCATGTTCAATTTTAACCTGCTCAGCAATGTCTAGATCAGTTTTAAGACCTATAGCCAAATCATTCGTTAAATGTGTGCCCCCGATCGGCAGAACTGCAATATGTTGCACCTCGCCGTCTTCGATAACTATGAAATTAGTTGTAGCGGCGCCAATATCTAACAAAGCGGTTCCAGCCTCTTTCTGCTGACGGGTTAATACGGCTTCAGCGGCAGCCAAGCTAGAAACCGTTCGTCGGTTAGCTATAACTTGAGCTTTCTCGAGTGCTACGTCAAGATTACGCAGATTAGGAACGGCTGCCGTTATGATATGAGTATCAACCTCTAGTCGTACACCACGCATCCCAACTGGATCTTTTATATTGCTCTGTCCATCTAAACGATAATTTTTAGCAAATATTTGAACGATTTCCCGATTCGGGGGTAATTGCACAATTGTTGCTGCCTCCTCTACCCGTAATCGATCTTCGTTAGTAATTTCACTGTTGGCCGTACTTATTGCAACAACTCCTCTTGAGTTGATACCCGTTATGTGTGTACCGTTGATGTTAACTGTGGCATTATGAATCCTAACCCCAGCCAAACGCTCAGCTTCAGTAACAGCTTGAATTATAGCTTCGGTCACTTCATTGATGTAGACAACAACACCCTTTCGCATTCCTGTATTAGGAGCGCTACCGTAACCGATTATTGACGGCTTAGCGGGATCATTCTGGTCTGGTATGCCTACGATACAACGTACTGTAGAAGTACCCACATCAAGACCAACGTAATGTGGCAGAACTTGGTCGTGCATGTTGGCAAGTATACCGCTTATTCTACCTTTACAGCAAGCAGGAACTCCTTGAACCTAAATAGCTGTCAAGATCTCAGCCGCGCTATCTTCGATTAATACAGTGTGCTCAAAATGTGCTGACCACGAAGCATCCCAAGTCAGCACCGTCCAGCCATCATCAGCAACATAAACTTTATCCTCGCCTAATGTAGCCATCGGCTCAATAGCAATTGTCATACCTTTAGAAAGTTTTGCTCCTGTATGTCTTTTGCCGTAATTTGGTACATTTGGATCCTCGTGGAGATAATGTCCTACCCCGTGCCCAACCAAGTCGCGAACTATCCCGTAGTGATGCTTACTTAGTTGAGCCTCTACTGTCGCCCCAATATCACCTGTCCGTACACCATGATGAACAGCGTCAATACCCGCCAATAAAGCTCTGTGGGTATTCTGTACTAGATCAGCATGTTGACGCTTCAGTGGTTTACCTACGATAGTACTTATGGCTGCGTCAGTTATCATACCCCTATACTGCACCCCAAAGTCTAAACTTAAAATATCACCCTCTTGTAAGATCTTCTGCTCAGAAGGAATCCCATGAACAACTTCATTATTTATAGAGGTACAAAGTACATCAGGGAAACCCTGATAGCCCAAAAACGCTGGCTCTCCACCCAGACTGTGCAGTTCTGCAACGGCCATATCGGCAAGTTTTTTCGTGCTCAGACCAGCTATTGTGTGCTGTTCTAAAAACCTTAAAACGTTGGCCAACATATGACCACTTTCGCGCATAGATTGAATTTCAGTAGCAGTTTTTACACTCGTAAACATTGCTCAGCCGCCGTTTGGATACGATCATGGACTACGCCCACGCTGCCAACACCGTTAATCTCATAAACTGGCACTTTGCGCTTACGGTAAAAATCAATAACTGGTTTAGTGCGTTCATAATAAATATTAAGACGCCTCTCAATAACTTCTGGCGCATCTTCAGTTCGTCCCCGACCAGACAATCGTTTGATAAGTTCATCCTTCGGTACGTTAAAAACAATAAGACATTTAATTTCTCGATTATAACTCAGCAAACGTTCCTCTAGCCATTTTGCTTGCATAGTATTGCGCGGATAACCATCTAGAACAATACGAGCTTTTTGATCACCATTTAGAAGAGCTTCATCAAGCACTTTATTAGTAAGTTCATCATCGATAAGTTCGCCGGTCGCCATTCGTTTCAGGACTTCAGGATCGGATGAATCACGGAATAACTGTCCAGTCGATAACCAACGACACTTGTTACGAACAACTAATAGTTCACCTTGGACGCTTTTACCCGAGCCGGGTGGTCCGAAAAATAAAACCATAGCTTATCTTGTTAGCCTTTCTTTTGTGAGTCGGGCAATAACTGAACCATCTGCTGCCGCTCCTACCTTCTGTTTAACTTGGGTAATTACCTGACCCATAGCTTGTTGCCCAGAGACGTTGAGGCTTTTAACTGTTTCGTCAACAATTGTCTGTAACTTTTCTTCTGAAAGCTGCTCTGGTAAATATGCATCAATTATGGCTTTTTCATCCAGCTCTTGTTTAGCACGATCATTTGCTGAACCTTGTCTGTACAGATCAGCGCTTTCTTGACGTTTTTTAGATTCTTTAGCAAGTAATTGGATAATACTCTCGTCATTTAGACCACTGTCACGCACACCTTTAGCAACCTCTTCGTTAAGAATAACGCTCTTTACACTTCTAAGCGTCGTAACGCGCGTTGCATCTCCAGCCAATAAGGCAGTCTTAAGATCACGTTCAATTTGTTCTTTGAGGCTCATTTACCGTTGGCCAAGTCTAATCTTCTGTAACTTTACTGCCTTACGTTCACGACGAACAATCGCCTTCTGGCGTCTTTCGGGTTTGCTGATGGGCTTCTCAAAATACTGCCCTTGTTTAACCACCACCATAGTACCTGATTGCTGTACCTTACGGTTAAATCGACGCAATAAGTTCTCTAGAGATTCCCTGGAGTCCTTCCGTGTAACTTGTATCATGACCCATATTGTAAGTAATACAAGGGGTTTTTGCAAGTAATATTAAAGAGACTGCTGACGTTTTTGATTTGCTCGTTGTGATTTCAACACGATACTTTGCAGCTCTTTAAATATAAGAAACTGTTTATTCGTATAGTAAACTTTTGTATTTGCCTGTTTTTCGGACAACAGAAAACCAACTTTTTCCAAACGCTTAAGTTCACGTTGAATGTTACCAGCGTCCTCTTTTATCAGCTTGGCAAGGCCTCTCACGTGAGTTTTAAAGTCCGGATACTTAGCATAGATTACTATAATCTTGCGGCGGACTCGTGAAGTAATAAATACATCTAACATAAGCTATATTGTTATTAGCACAACGACTACAATATAACCCTAGTATACCCGCCTACTATTGGCATTTCAAGCTAATTTGTTCGAAAATAGAATCATGGCAAATTATTACTACAAAGTTTGGGTGGCCAGCGGACGCTATCATAGCTCGGATCCGCTAACTTATTGCGCCTCACAGAAACTTATAGTTGGATCAATAGTAAGTGTGTCCCTTAAACAGTGGCAGTGTTTAGCGATTGTTCAACAAGAAGTCGCTCAACCTCATTTTAAAGTTAAATCAATAGATTGGTCTCTGGATTCACTATCTATACCAAAACCCCTTCTTCAGCTAAGAGAATGGATGCAGCAGTACTACCCTGGTTCTTCCGGTGTCACAACTCAACTCTTTTTGCCGAGCGGATCATTAAAACCACCTCTGGACTTATCCCAACACCAATACAAAGAATCTAAAATAAACAAAAACAAATTACCGACTTTAAGTAGTGAGCAAGTTTTGGTTTTAAAAGCTATCAAAGATATGGGCACGTACGTTATACACGGCGAAACTGGCACAGGTAAAACACGCGTGTATCAAGAGCTAGCTATGCGAGCTATTAACAATCGTCGATCAGCAATAATTTTAACACCTGAAATTAGCTTAACAGCGCAGTTATACAAAAACTTTCGTGCAGTATTTGGCGAGCGTGTAGTTATTGTACATTCTCAGCTAACACCAGCCACTAGGCGACAAACGTGGCTCAGAATTGCCACCACAACAGAGCCGTTAATTATTATTGGTACTCGTTCGGCACTTTTTAGCCCTTTGAAAGATATCGGGTTAATCGTTGTAGACGAGGCTCATGAACCAGCCTACAAACAAGATAAAAGTCCTTACTATCATGCTATACGAGTAGCAAGCAAGTTAAGTTCTCTTCATCAGGCTGCGCTAGTGCTCGGATCGGCTACACCCCCAGTCTTGGATTACTTTATTGCTCAACATAAAAAAATCCCTATTCTTCGCTTAGAGCTGCCTGCCATTAAAAAACTAGGACGTAAAATTGAACCTGTAGTGCTTGACCTTAAGGATCGAAGCCACTTCACAAAAGCAGCTCACTTATCAGATGAACTGCTCAGCGCCATGGAGCAAGCTCTAGAACGCAAGGAACAGACTCTTTTGTTTTTAAACCGAAGAGGGACGGCACATGTTGTATTGTGTCAAAATTGCGGTTGGCAGGCTCTATGCCCTCACTGTGACACCCCTTTAACCTACCATGGCGACGTACATGCAATGCGCTGTCATAGTTGTAACTATAGCCGACCTTCAGTAGTGTCATGTCCAGTGTGTAAAAGTGCTGACATAGTATTTAGAAGTGTGGGCACTAAAGCTATTGCTGATGAAGTACACCGACTTTTCCCGGACGCCACCATAATGCGGTTTGATACTGATAACAAAAAAGTAGAGCGTTTCGAAGAGAATTATGAACAAATAGTTCAGGGTAAGGTTGATATAATTATTGGCACACAGACTCTAGCTAAAGGTCTGGATCTACCCAATTTAAGCGTCGTAGGGGTAATTACAGCTGATACCAGCCTTTACATACCTGACTTTATGGCTCAAGAGCGGACTTACCAACTCGTTAGCCAAGTAATAGGCCGAACAAGCCGCGGTAAACAATACGGCAAGGTTATTATCCAAACCTATACCCCAACCAGTTCTGTTTTAAGAGCTGCCCTTCAAAAAGATTGGTTAACATTTTATTCTGAAGAGATTCAAGAACGTCAAGAATTCATGTTTCCACCCTTTTGCTATCTGTTAAAGCTCAGCTGTCGACGACGTAGTCCAAGCGCAGCACAGCAAGCCAGTCGCTCGCTCATAAAAATATTACAATCATTGGCTTTGAAGATCGATGTTAATGGACCGGCTCCATCGTTTCATGAAAAGCATGGCAACCAATTTGAGTGGCAGCTCATTATTAAAGCCAAAAAGCGCAGCGAGCTATTAAAAGCTATAGCGGTTTTACCTTCAGGCTGGTCTTACGACATTGATCCGGTTAACCTGTTATAGCGTTGTGCTAAAGAAGTAAAGTCGGTATACTCGTAGCCATGACAAATCCAAAGGATCAAATTATTACCTTGCCCAATCCACACCTTAGACAACGATCCCGTAAAGTAGGCCTTGTAACTGGAGATGTTCAAAAAATTATCACTGACATGGAGGCCGCATTAGTCGACTGGGAAAACAGCCGGGAACACGAAGTCGGCGTAGCTCTAGCTGCAATACAAATCGATCAAGCCTTGAGAATTGTTATTATTCGTAGTAATCACAACAACAAAGAAGACAAGTCTTTTCGCGTATTTATCAATCCTGTGATCACTAAATATGAAGGGCCAATCGAAACCGATCATGAAGGCTGTTTAAGCATCAAGGATATATACGGACTGATCCCCCGTTATCAAAAAGTACGAGTAAAAGCTCAGGACACTAGCGGTCGATCATTTAGAATAACCGCTGAGGGGTTCCAAGCTCGTACTTTACAACACGAAATTGATCACACTAACGGTACGCTTTTCGTTGACCATATTAAGAATAATAAGAAAGCCTTTTTCATATTAAACAAAGAGGGTAACTTGGAGCAGCTAGATGAAAAAGACATCGAACTCAGTAATATTTTTCGGTAATGAACGTTTAGCAACTGGTGTTGAGACAACAACACTAGCACTAAGAGCGTTGCTTGAAAATAAGTATCAAGTAAAGGCTGTGGTTTCAAATTATGCAGCTGACCAGTCAAAAAATGCTCGTTCATTAGAAGTTGCTCAAGTCACCGAGTCACATCAATTACCTCTGTTATTACCAACAAAACTAAAGGATATAAAATCAGAGTTATTAAACTACAATGCCGATATTGGCGTGCTCGTTGCTTACGGAAAAATTGTACCTGAAGAAATTATAAATATATTTCCGAGAGGGATAGTTAATCTTCACCCCTCTTTGCTCCCTCTGCATAGAGGGCCCACTCCAATTGAAAGTGTAATTTTAGATGGAGATGAAAAAACTGGTGTCTCTATAATGCAACTTGCCAAAGCCATGGATGCTGGGCCAATTTACGGCCAAAGCGAGCTTAAATTATCTGGTAATGAATCGAAGCAATCTCTTGCTGATACATTATTAGATATTGGCCAAGCAATGTTATTAGAACTACTGCCTGGTATTATAAATGGCACTATCGTTGCTTTACCGCAAGCTAACAGTCGAGCATCTTATGACAACTTATTATCAAAAAATGATGGCACCCTTGACTGGCAAAAACCAGCTATACAATTAGAGCGCGAGATACGTGCGTTTGCTGAGTGGCCAAAAAGCCGCACTATCCTCGGTGGTAAAGAAGTAATAATCACAAATTCAAAGGTTATTAACGAAATAGGTAAGGTCGGTGATATAAAAATGGAAGGTAGACGCCTATTTGTATACTGCGCCCAACAAGCACTAGAAATCCTAAGCCTAAAACCAGCCGGTAAGCCTGAGATGAGTGCTGAAGCGTTCATCTCAGGCTATGCTAGCTTATAAAAAACTAAGCTATCTACTGTTGAGGGGGTTGCTGAGAGGCGCTGGCTACAATTTGCGGTGCAACCTGCTTGATCTCAGCTTTTAACTTATCGAGTTCATTATTGACTACTTGTTTATAATTAGGAAAATTTGTTTCCAACCACTTAAGAGCAGCCTGTTCTTTTTTCTTAACGGATTCATGAGAATCAGATTCTGTCGGCATTAAACGCTCAAATTCATCTAGCTGACCATCGGTCATTTGAGCAGCCAAGGTTGTGCCAACTCGCATCTCAAGTGTTTCGAGAATATGAGCTAGCATATTGCGCTTTTCATTCTGGGGCAACGCTGCTAGACCAAGTTCTTCTAGTGTGCTTTCGTCTAATTTATATGCCATCTAAGCTTCCTTTATATCCTCTATTGTATCGCAACTCCAAACACAAGCAAACCTAACTAAAGTTTGCGCTCAACCGCCTCACGCCTAAAGAGTTCTATCGTATCACCCTCCACTAAATCAACGCGTGCCCCTGTTTGCAAGCTCATGCCACACATCTCACCTTCTACTACTTCCTTTGTATCTTGTGGACCTCGCTTTAAGTTGGTTATTTCGGCTTCGGCCAACAGATCCTTGCCTCGTTTAATGCGAGCAAGAGCTGGTAAGCTGAGCTTACCTTTCTTTACTTCGCCACCGCATATTAGAGAGGTCTTAGTAGTTTTAAATATACCTTTTACCTCTAGAGTGCCAAGTTCAGTTTCAACAATATCAGGGCGTAGTAAGTCACTAAGTGCGCTACGTGCATTATCTATTAACTCATAAATAACCGAATACTCATGAATAGCCACCTTATCACGACTCGCCAATCGTTTAATATTTGCTGGTACGGATACGTTAAAAGCATAAATTACAGCTCCACTAGTGTGCGCTAGGTGTATATCGCTTTCGTTTACGACGCCAACGCCTGAACCAACAATTTGAATTGCCACTTCTTCTGTATTAAGTATTCGCAAGCTATCAAGTACTGAAGTAAGTGAGCCCTGGACATCAGCCTTAACAAGTACATCGAGTAACTGAGTCTTATTTTTCCGGTTAATAATCTTTAGTAGGTCATTACTATTGAGATCTAATCGGCCATTACTGCCTCGTTTACTATGAGCGACACCTTCAGCCTTACTGCGAGCTAGCTTTTCATTGTCGACTACTTCGAATTCATCCCCGAACTCGGGCAACGTTTTAAGCCCTGTAATAACGACTGGCGTCGATGGTGTTGCGCTAAGTAAGGGCGTGCCTTCTGGAGACTCCAGATTACGGACCTTTGCATAAGTACCGCCAGCAACGACATAATCACCACGCTTTAAAGCGCCGTTTTCTACGAGCGCATGGGCCACTGGTCCACGACCTTGTTCTGTGTGAGCTTCAATAATAAGCCCACTTGCTGGCCCATCAACTATAGCCCGAAGGTCTTCAACGTCAGAGACCAGCAGAATCATATCAAGTAAATTAGGAATTCCAGCTTTAGTTTTAGCCGAAACTTCTACTAGAACTATGTCTCCACCCCATTCTTCGATCACAAGATCTTGTTCAGAAAGTTGCTGTTTAATATGATTGACGTCAGCACCTTCCTTATCAATCTTATTAACAGCAACAATAATCTTAACTCCGGCCTGTTTAGCGAAGCGGATAGCTTCAATAGTCTGTGGCTTAACGCCATCATCAGCAGCAACGACAATAATCGCTAAATCTGTAAGATGTGCGCCGTGCTTGCGAATAGCCGCAAAAGCCTCATGGCCAGGCGTATCTAAGAATGTTATTTTACGACCGTTATGAGTTACTTGATAAGCTGATATGTGCTGAGTAATGCCCCCGGCTTCGTGCTTGACGACATCAGCGCCTCTTATGGCATCCAACAAACTGGTCTTGCCGTGATCGACATGACCCATAACAGCCACCACTGGTGGTCTTGATACAGCATGTTCTTTTGGTTTTTCTTTAGTACGAGCCAGAAGTGGGTCTACTTCTTCTTCACGCTCCAGTTCTACATCTAAACCAAGCTCATCAACGATAATTTCTGCCGTATCAAAGTCAATTCGATCATTAACAGTAGCCATGACCCCATTTTTCATGAGCTCCGTTATTAAACGGCTAACCGGCAATTCTAACTTCTCCGCCAGATTGCCGACGGTGATATAATCTTGAACTTCGATTGTTGTAGCCATCTGCACTCCTTTCTGGCGAATTCACCGGTTATTAGATCTACATCTTATTTAGCAGCCTTGAGACTTAACGCAATCTTACGAGTTTCGGTATCAATATCCAGTACCTTGAATTGTTTCTTTTCGTTTAGCTGGAACAGCTTTTCGGGATCTACCCCTTCATTGTCGCTCATCTCAGAAACATGTACCAAGGCCTCAACAGCTGGGCTAAGCTGTACAAACGCGCCAAATGGTGTAATTCGAGTGACCTTACCCTCAACAATACTACCCTTTTTAAAGGCCGTAACTTCTTTCAACCAAGGATCTTCAGACATTTGTTTAAGACTAAGGCTCAAACGATCTTTGTCTATGGCAATAATCTTTGCTTTTATGGTATCTCCAACTTTCAAGTAGTCTCGTGGATCTTCTACGCGTTCCCAAGAAATTTCTGAGATATGAATAAGCCCTTCTATGCCATCTACGTTGACGAAAGCGCCAAAATCAATCACGCCAGTAACCATACCTTCTACTTCGTTTCCTATTTTTAGATCTGTTAAGCGAGCTTGCATATCATCCTTGATAGCCTCTTTTTCGGAAAATATGAGCTTATTATCCTTTCGACTCACATCTAAAATGCGCACTCGAATAGGCTTATTAATAAGTGCATGTAATTTTTGCAGAATTTCATCTTTGTCGGCACCAGAAACTCTAGGGTAGTGACCGGCCGCCAGTTGTGATACTGGTAAGAAACCGCGAATACCCTCTAGTTCAACCAATAAGCCTCCGCGATTGGCATCATAAGGTAGTATTTCAATAATCTCTTGGTCTTCATGAATATGCTGCAATTCATCCCAACCTCGATCTTTAGCGGCTCGCTTCATGCTAAGAAGCGCATATCCTTCTTCTAGCTCTGGCTCAACGACACTTACGGTGACGTTTTGGCCAACTTCCAGGGGTTGGCCATAGCCAATTTCCCGGCGCATAACCACGCCAACACCATTGGCGTCTAGATCAACCCATAACTCATGTTTCTTTACGGATGTTATTACTCCTTCAAGCACGTCGGCAACTTGCAGCGGCTTAACGTCATGCTCCGCGAGCAACTCATCCATAGTCATTGTTTGTGACATGTAAATTCATGCCTCCTTCATAGTGTATTTCTATAGAGATAAATAAACTCAGGTAAAGACCTGGGCGGCAATCTCACAAGATTATCTTTATTATACCTGTTGGTCAGCAAAGAGTCCAGACCAACTCCAAAGCGAAACATGCTACACTTATTATAATGTATCTGGGGATCGATATTGGAGGGACTAAGACGCTCGTTGCCTCAATTGATAATGAGGGTACTATGACCGAGCATTTTAAAATTAAAACACCGCATCAGTACGAAACTTTCATAGAAGAGCTTCAGAATATTGTAGCAAAAATGACTACGAAAAAGTTCAAAGCTGTTGGGGTAGGCTTACCTGCAACGGAGCTAAATCGAGAAAAAGGTCTAGCGGTTTCCTTTGGCAATTTGCCCTGGCGTAATATATCAATAAGAGATGATTTGGTGGGGCTTTTACATCTACCTGTAGTAGTTGAAAATGATGCAAAGTTAGCTGGCCTATCTGAGGCCACGCTTTTGAAGAATCATCATAAGGTGCTCTATATTACTATTAGTACAGGAATAGGCACGGCTTTAATCGTCGACAAAGTAATCGATACCTCTCTGGGTGACGGTGGTGGCAGAACCCTAATGGTGGAATACGAAGGGAAAGTTGTTCCTTGGGAAAGTTTTGCTTCCGGCAGCGCTATAGTTGAAAGGTTTGGTAAGCGAGCCGAAGATATTCATGACTCTAGGACCTGGGCCATAATTGGCAATAATATAGCCCTAGGACTCATCGACGTTATAGCTATGACTGAGCCAGATATAATTGTCATTGGCGGTGGCGTCGGGGCATACTTAGCACGCTTTATCGATCCGCTCACAGAGGCCCTTAAACGCTACGATAACCCATTACTGCCCCTCCCTCCAATTAAGGAAGCTAAACGACCAGAAAAGGCCGTAGTATATGGCTGTTACGCCCTTGCAAAGGCTACGTATGGATGATTTGGTTCAGCAGCTAAGTAAAGATTTCCCAACGGTACATTTCCAGACCGGAAAATCATTTCGATGGGCACCTAACCAAAAAGAGATTACTTACCGTCAGGATGGCAAGTCTAATGGTGCATGGACGATACTGCACGAGCTTGGTCATGCTTTGCTTGGTCATAAAAATTATAATTCTGATTTTGAACTGCTTAAGTTAGAGGTAGCTGCGTGGGGCAAGGCTCAAGAGCTTCAAATTAAGTATAGTCAGAGAATAAATCCAGAGTATATTCAGAACTGCCTCGATACCTACCGCGAGTGGCTACATCGACGTAGTACCTGCCCAATGTGTAGTAACAGAAGTCTTCAGTCAAGTTCTACGGAATACGGTTGCTTTAATTGTCACACTTCGTGGAAAGTCACCACTGCTCGCTTTTGCAGGCCATATCGACGTATACACAGCTCAGAAAATGAAAAATCGCCTGAGACAAAAGCTCAGGCGACCTTCATATGATCAGCCTAAAATTAGGCTTTTTTGCTGCGGCGGCTAATACGGCCACCTTTAGCACCAGCAATACGTGCTAGCTCACGGTTAGCGAAGAAACCGCCAGTGCGACCCTTCTTACCACCGATAGCACCGATTTTTGCGTAAAAATCAGCACCGTATTTAGTTTTGTTAGTCTTAGCAGCTGCTGCGCCGCCGGCTCGTGTTCCAGCCATCTTAAACTCCTTTGGCTTAAACTTAATATCTCTCGAGTGAAATAAAAAGAGCTCCGCTAAGCGAAACCCTCTATAATTTCTTTCGAACAAGCTTATGATATCACTCAATGACGCTCATGTCAATAATATTATAAAATACATTAATAAAGAAAAGAGCCCTCCTATTCGGAAGACTCTTTTATAATTTGGCACCGTGCTATTTTCCCAGGGCTCAGGCCCAAGTATTGTAACCGCTACGAGGCTTAACTGCTGTGTTCGGCATGGGAACAGGTGTTTCCCTCGCGCCATGGGCACCAATCAGGGTAGCCACAAAATTTGGCTACTTTCCTCCCTTCATTTAAGAAGAGAAAACCTATTGATGTCCATGGATTTCTGCACGGATATTAAATTGTTAAAACAATCATGCTGACAAACGGGTGCTGATACGCACCAATAACTAGTCAATGCACTTGCTATGAGCCAAACCCGTAAAGGCTTGTCTCATAGCTCATAAAAAGTCAATGGACCTATTAGTATGCTTTGGCTACATGCGTTACCGCACTTCCACCTTGCACCTATCAACCAGATCGTCTTTCTGGGGTCTCATAGGGAAATCTAATCTTGAGGTCAGTTTCGCGCTTAATATGCTTTCAGCGCTTCTCTTTGCCGAACTATAGCTACCCAACAATGCCATTGGTATGACAATTGGTACACCAGAGGTTCGTTCATCCCGGTCCTCTCGTACTAGGGACAAGTCCTCTCAAATTTCCTAACGTCCACAGCGGATATAAACCGAACTGTCTCACGCGTGTGTTTTAAGGTGTTCATGTCTTAAAACGTTCTCCACCATTACTGATGGCACGGACTATATCTTTACCCTTCCACTATGTCGTGGTGAGGGACTGACGTATTATGAGGCTTTTTATTGTCATGATGCCCCATCTTCGTTCAAAGCTACTTGAACTCCAGTCTCTACGGGGAAATCAACATCTTAGATCTCAAAAAATTAGTAACAGTGACACTTGTAATCGTTCGTTTCTTGGAATAGTTAAAACGAGCAGTCTCATCGACTAACTTGCTTAGACTAATCAACTTCGAAACAGTCATTTTACGCTGTTGCGGGTGTTGCTGTATTACGGCAATCACTGCATGTGCCAATGTTTTTTTGAGCCGAAGAAAGGGATACAGAAGTTTCAATACATATTCCACTTCTCTTAAGCCAACTATGGTGTACTCACTCATCCCATCGTTGCGGATGCGTACATAACCGTAGCCTAGCTGCTCCTTCAGCCAAAGGAGAATTTCTTGGTGTGTAGTTTTCTGATAGAAGACTACACTTACGCGAATCTGATATCCCAACTTATAGTCCTTACGACTAACAAGTTGAGCCATGATTGATCCGTCGCCATCCAAGAACCCAGCTATGTAGGCCTTTTCTTCGTTAGACATTGAAGTCTTCCCTCGGTATTGCCCTCTGGAACGTTCGAATCCAGATAGGGTTTCACCGATATTAGTCAGATATTAATACGTTTCTGTCACTGACAGATGATGCGATGTACATCCGTATATTACTCCTTCTCAGGGGTAGAACGCAATGTAATTTACGTTCTGAACCCAGCTCACGTACCTCTTTAACGGGCGAACAGCCCGACCCTTGGAAGATGCTCCTCCTCCAGGATGAGATGAGCCGACATCGAGGTGCCAAACAGCGCCGTCTATGTGAACT